>NZ_JAGKQQ010000002.1:603891-905837 GCF_017939745.1 Gemmata palustris
GGCCGACAAAGACAAGCTCGGTGAGGCACGGCTGTATGGTGCGAAACAGGCGCTGCTCTACACGGCCGTCGTGCCCGCTGTACTCGCGGTCGGGTTCCTGTTGCTGATCTTCTACTTCATGGCGACCGGTGGGTACAAGCAGGTCCACCTGGAAGCCGCCCGACCCAGCGGTCGCCCGGCCGGGGGCGCTGATGCGGGAGATTGGGGCCGGTAGCGTTTATGATGGCTGAGATTGGTAATTGAAAAGCCCACCCGCTCGTTGACACTCGCGGTTCGCCTAAGTCTTTTGGCGAACCGCGAGTGTCAACGAGCGGGTGGCACTATCTTGTGGAATCGGTATGACGGTGTGTCGCGAGCGATCCGAAAGTCGAAGACGCAGCGTCTGAACCGGGTTCCCCTTGTCACTTCGCCCCTCCGCCGGTGAAATAGCGGCGTGATGCTAACCGACACGCAGACCGGCACGCGCACGTTCACGTTCCTCGGCACCGGAACCTCAATGGGGGTGCCGATGCTCGGCTGTGACTGTCACGTCTGCACCTCCACAAACCCCAAAAATCACCGCTACCGCTGCTCGGTGCTCATCAGCACCGCCGCGGGTAACGTCCTGATCGACACCGCGCCCGAACTGCGGCTGCAACTACTCCGCGAGAACATCAAACTCGTCAACGCGGTCGTGTACACCCACTACCACGTCGACCACCTGTTCGGCCTCGACGACCTGCGCATCTTCCCGGTCAAACTGAACACGCCGCTGCCGATCTACTGCACAGACGAGACAGAAGTCATTATCCGGCAGGTATTTGCCTACGCCTTCGCGCCGGGCAGCGAAGACCTGCCCGTGGGGATGGTTCCGCGCCTCACGCTCGAGCGAATCGACGAGCGCCCGTTCGAGGTACTCGGCGAGCGGTTCACCCCGATCCCGCTCTTGCACGGGCGGTTCAACGTGTTCGGGTTCCGCGTGGGGGACATCGCGTACTGCACCGATGTGAGTAGCATCCCGGACCGGAGCTGGCCGCTCCTGGAGAACCTGGACGTGCTCGTGATCGACGCCCTCAAACCGGGCAAGCCGCACCCGTCACACTTCAACGTGGACCAGGCGCTCGAAGCCATCGAGCGCATCAAGCCGCGCCGGGCGTACTTCACGCACATGGCCCACACAATGGAATACGACGAACTGATGCGCACCCTCCCGAAGGGCGTCGAACCGGCTTACGACGGGCTGAAGTTCACGTTCTAGTCTTGTTTCGGTCTCGTTGTGGCGGTTTGAACGATCCACTCCCGTGCGGCGCAAATCGCTACACGGAACCGAAACCGGACGAGTACGCCCGTTTAAGCACCGGAAAAACGCGATATGACTGTTCCCCCCGCCGAACTTACCGACCGCCTGCGAGCCCACGGACAAGAACACGCACTGCTCGGTTGGGGCTCACTCGACACAAGTGCGCGGGCGGCCCTGGTTCGACAGCTCGAAGCACTTGACCTGGCGGAACTTGCAACACTGCGCGAACGGGCACTCGCTCCGCCCGAAGCCCCGCCAGAGCAGTTCGAGCCGGTGCCGATCACGCCCGCGGGGTTCACTGCGGAAGAAAAAGCGCGCGGCGCGGACGCCCTCGGGCGCGGTGAAATCGCGGCGCTGCTCGTGGCCGGCGGACAGGGGAGCCGACTCGGGGCGCTCCAACCGAAGGGCATGTTCCCGGCCGGCGCGATTTCGGGCACGTCGCTCTTTCAGATCCACGCGGAGAAGGTGCTAGCCACGAGTCGCCGGTACGGGCGCGCAGCGCCGCTCCTCATCATGACCAGCCCCGCGACCGATGCCCCCACGCGCGCGTTTTTCGCCGAGAACGGCAACTTCGGACTCGCACCCGGGCAAGTCACGTTCTTCCAGCAGGGCACGATGCCCGCAGTGTGCCCGCACACGGGAAAACTACTATTTGAAGCCCCCGGCAAGCTGTTCCTCAGCCCGAACGGGCACGGCGGTACGCTCACCGCACTAGCCGATAGCGGCTCGCTCCGCGCCCTCACCGAGCAAGGCGTGAAGCACGTCTCGTACTTCCAGGTGGATAACCCGCTGGTGAAGGTGTTCGATCCCGGCTTCATCGGGCGCCACATTGCAGCGGAGTCCGAAGCGTCGTCGAAGGTCGTGGCGAAAACCGCGCCGGACGAGAAGGTCGGCGTGCTGGTGTCCGCCAACGGGCGCGGCTCGATCATCGAATACACGCTCCTGCCCAAGCACCTCACGGAAGAACGGGAGCCGACCGGCGAACTCCGGTTCCGCGCCGGGAGCCCCGCGATTCACCTGTTCAGCGTGGCGTTTCTGGAGCGCGTGACGCGCACGGCGGCCGGGTCGCTGCCGTACCGCGCCGCACTCAAAGCGGTCGCCCACTTCGACCCGCGTGCCGGACAGAGCGTCCCCGCGCCGTCCGCAAAAGAACCGAATGCGGTGAAGTTCGAGCGCTTCATTTTCGATGCGCTGCCGCACGCGGAGCGGTGGCTCGCGGTCGAAACACTGCGCAGCGAAGAGTTCGCGCCGATCAAGAACGCGAGCGGCGCGGACTCGCCCGAAACGTCCCGGGCCGCGCAAATCGCGCTGCACACCGAATGGCTGCGTCGCGCCGGGATCGACACGAGCGGCCACGCGGTCGAAGTGTCTCCTCTATTCGGGCTCGATGCGGAGCACCTCGCCGAAAAGCTCCGGGGCGATAAACCCGTCAAGATTGTCGAACCGACAGTATTTAAGTAATGAGATCGGGGCGCGGTACTCATTCGCGCCCCACGGAACGGACCTCCCAAAATGCTCCACGCAATGATTATGGCCGGCGGCGGCGGAACGCGGTTCTGGCCCCGGAGCCGCACGAAACGGCCCAAACAGTTCCTCACGTTCAGCGGGGACCGCACGCTCCTGCAAAGTACGGTCGATCGCGTCGCGGCGCAGATCCCGCCGGAACGGACGTGGGTCGTCACGGGCGAGCAGTACGCCGCAGAAACCGCGGTCCAGTTACCCGAGTTGGCCCACGACCACATCATCGGCGAACCGGAGGGCCGCGACACGGCCCCGTGCGTGGGGCTCGGCGCGGCCATCATTCACAAGGCCGACCCGAACGCGACCATCGCCGTGATGCCCGCGGACCACGTCATCGAGCCGGAGCGCGAGTTCCAGCGCGCGCTCCACGCGGCCGAGCAGTTCATCGCGGACATGCCGGACAAGCTCGTCACGTTCGGCATCCGCCCCACGTTCCCCTCCACGGGCTACGGCTACATCCGGCGCGGCGAACCGGCCGGCTCGCGGCAGGGCGTTTCGGCGTTCCGCGTCGCCGAGTTCAAGGAGAAGCCGCAGTTCCCGCAAGCCGAGGAGTTCGTCGCCAGCGGTGCCTACGACTGGAACAGCGGCATCTTCGTGTGGAAGCCGGCCACCATCCTGAACGAACTGCGCACGCGGAAGCCCGCGATTCACGAGGTCGCGACCCGAATCGCGGCCTCGTGGGGCACGTCATCCTGGCCCGAAGCGCTCCACACGTCGTACCACGAGGCCGAGAAGAAGAGCATCGATTACGCCGTGATGCAGGGCGCTGCGGCGGACGGCAACGTGCTCGTGCTGGGCGCGCCGTACACCTGGGACGACGTGGGGAGCTGGCTCGCGCTCGAGCGCCGGAACCCGCAGGACGCCGAGCACAACACGGTGCAGGCGCTCCACTGCGGCATCGAGACGAGCAAGTGCGTGATCGTCGGCGACCCGGGCCAGCTCATCGCCACTTACGGCGTGAGTAACTTGCTGATTATCCAGAACGGCAACGCGATCCTCGTCGCCGACCGCAAGCACGAGGACAAGGTGAAGGAAATCGTGGACGCACTGAAGAAGACCGGGCGCGGGGAATACACGTGAGTGAAGAGGCGAACGGCCGGCGTGAGCCGGCTGGTGAGAGCTACCCGCCCCAAGCGACGCTCACCGATACAACGACAGCGAACACCAGCGCACCGGCCCTTCACCAGCCGGCTCACGCCGGCCGTTCGCCAATCCCCACACGCGGCCCCCTCCTCGGCATCGACTACGGCACCAAGCGCATTGGCATCGCCGTCTGCGACCCGGACCGCGTGATCGCGTCACCGGTGGGCACGCAGGCGAACGACGCGGGGAAGCAAGCGTTCTTCGCGGACCTCGTCGCGCGCTCGAAGTTCGTGGGCATCGTGGTCGGGTTGCCGCTCCACGCCAGCGGCGAGGAGAGCCCGATGTCGCGCGAGGCACGGGGATTCGCCAAGTGGCTCGCGGACCTCGCGAAACTGCCCTTCGTGATGTGGGACGAGCGGTTCACGTCGTCGGCCGCGGAGGACGTCCTGCGCGAAGCGAAATTGACTCAGAAGAAGCGGAAAGCGAAGGTCGATCGGGTCGCGGCGCAGATGATCCTGCAGGGGTACATTGATGCCGGCTGCCCCCCGGGTGGCAGCGACACGGGAGCGGACGATACCGACCCAACCCCGTTCCCCGCACCGAATTGAAACTCGCTGCAATTTATCTAAATTACTTCCCGCGGGTGGTTCCCCCTCTCTTAACTTGCGCCACCCTTCGCGCCACACTTACTACGGCACGAGGACGTCTGCATGGCCGGCCGATCTATCCGCTCGTTCACGGTTCTGCCCCGCCTACCCGACCGGCTCCGCCCGCTCCAAACGCTCGCGTACAACCTCTGGTGGTGCTGGAACGCGGACGCGGTCGCTCTGTTCCGCCGCGTGAACCCGGACCTGTTTGAAGCGCTCGACCACAGCCCCATCCGCCTGCTCGGGTCGACCGACCAGAGCCGCTTCGAGGAACTCGAGCACGACGACGGGTTCCTGGCGCACATGGACCGCGTGGCCGCGGCGCTCGACCACTACCTGAAGGCCCCGACGTGGTACCAGGAGCACCACAGCGGGGACAGCGCCCAAATCGCGTACTTCTCGGCCGAGTTCGGCATCCACGAGAGCGTGCCCGTTTACTCCGGCGGTCTGGGCGTGCTGGCCGGCGACCACCTCAAGAGCGCCAGCGACCTCGGGCTCCCGCTCATGGGCATCACGCTCATGTACCGCGAGGGGTACTTCCGCCAGTACCTCAACGTGGACGGCTGGCAGCAGGAGCGGTACCCGGAAAACGACTTCTTCACGCTGCCCCTGACCCCGGAACTCGACGCCCAGGGCGCCCCGCTCGTCGTCACGGTGCCGTTGCCGGGCCGCGAGGTCGCGCTGCGCGTCTGGCACATCCAGGTCGGTCGCGTACCGCTCTACCTGCTCGACGCGAACATTCCGCAGAACAAGCCCGAGGACCGGGCGATCACGTCGCAGCTCTACGGCGGCGACCAGCACACGCGCATCCAGCAGGAGATCATCCTCGGGATCGGCGGCATCCGCGCGCTGCGGGCGATGAACAAGATGCCCACCGTGTGCCACATGAACGAGGGGCACGCCGCGTTCACCGGACTGGAGCGCATCCGGCTCCTGATCGAAGAAGAGGGGCTGGACTTCGCGACCGCCTACGAAGCCGTCAAAGCCGGAACGTGCTTCACCACCCACACGCCGGTGCCCGCGGGCAACGACTCGTTCCCGGTCCACATGGCCGAGCAGTACCTCGGCGACTACGCGGCCAAACTGGGGCTCGACCGGAACGCGCTCGTGGCCCTCGGCCGCCAGCACCCCGGGAACGAGCAGGAGCCGTTCGGGATGACGGTCCTGGCGCTCAAAGTGGCCAACGTGTCCAACGGCGTGAGCAAGCTGCACGGCAGCGTGTCGCGCCGGATGTGGAAGGAACTGTGGCCGGAGCTGCCGGCCGGCGAGGTGCCGATCACGAGCATCACCAACGGCGTCCACACCCAGAGCTGGCTCGCGCCCGAGTTCGCGCAGCTCTACGACCGGTACCTCGGCATCCAGTGGGAAGAGCGCCCGACCGACTTCGCCATCTGGAAGCGGGTCGAGCAGATCCCCGACGGCGAGTTGTGGCGCACGCACGAGCGCGGGCGCGAGCGGCTCGTCGCGCTGGCCCGGGCGCGCCTGCGGGCCCAGCTCAAGCGCCGCGGATCGCCGCCGTCGGAAGTGGAGGGCGCCGACGAGGTTCTGGACCCGGACGCGCTCACGATCGGGTTCGCCCGCCGTTTCGCCACGTACAAGCGCGGCGACCTCATATTCCGCAACGCGGAGCGCATCGCGGCCCTGGTGAACAGCAAGGACCGCCCGGTGCAGTTCATCTTCGCGGGTAAGGCGCACCCGCAGGACCGCGGCGGGAAGGAGCTCATCCAGCGCGTCGTGCAGCAGTCGCGCAAGCCGGAGTTCCGCAAGCGCGTCGTGTTCATCGAAGACTACGACATGAGCGTCGCGCGGTACCTCGTGCAGGGCGTGGACGTGTGGCTGAACAACCCGCGCCGCCCGCTCGAGGCCTCGGGCACGAGCGGCATGAAGATTTGCGGCAACGGCGGGTTGAACCTGAGCATCCTCGACGGCTGGTGGGTCGAGGGGTACGACGGCGACAACGGGTGGGCGATCGGCGCCGGCGAGGAGTACACGGACCTCGCGTACCAGGACGAGGTCGAGAGCCGCGCGCTGCTCGACCTCATCGAGCAGGACATCGCACCGACGTTCTACAAGCGCGACGCGGGCGGGCTCCCGCGCGAGTGGATCCGGCGCATGAAGCGCTCGATCATGAGTTTGGTGCCGGTGTTCAACACGAACCGGATGGTGGAGCAGTACACCGAGCGGTGCTACGTGCCGAGTCACCGGCGCGCGGCGAAGTTGAGCGCGAACCACCTCCAGGGCGCGAAGGAACTCGCCGCGTGGCGCCGGCGCGTGGGGAGCGAATGGGGCCAGGTGCGCGTGGAGAACATCGACGCGCCGACGGGCGAGGCGCTCCGCGTGGGCGCCACGTTCCCCGTGAAGGTGCGAGTCAGCCTCGGCGGGTTGCGCCCCGACGAGGTCGAGGTCCAGTTGTGCTACGGCGTGCTCGACGCGCTGGGAGACATCGCCGAGCCGAAGTCGCTCCCGCTGGAGTCGAACGGCGCCACGAGCGGGTCGAGCGTGCTGTTCGCGGGCGAGGTTCCGTGCCGCGCGAGCGGCCAGTTCGGGTTCGGGGTCCGCGTGCTGCCGAAGAACGCGAACTTGCCGCACCTCTTTGAACCGGGCCTGGTGACCTGGGGCTAATGCGGGTTCGTGTCGTTTTTGTGTGGTGGGTCCAAGCTCGGCGCAGGCCCATCACACCCGCTGTGGCCCACGTTCCTCTATCTGGGCCATTTGTAGGGTGGGTCAAGGCTCTGCGCAGGCCCACCATCTTCCAGCCGCAGAGATTGCACAAATCCACAAGTTCCATCGCACGCCACTAACCGCCGGCCGCCATTGGGTAAAGGGCACGCCGGTGTAGCAAGGGCTCGCACCGGCTGCCACCGTCCGTTTGCTTGGAAAGCCCAAATATTTTTGTTTGAGTCGCAAGCGGGTGTGGTGGGCCTGCGCAAAGCCTTGACCCACCCTACAAAAACCATCATCCCACGCCCGGCCGAACTCGGAATCAGCTTGACCCACCCCACCGAAACGACACCTCACAACTTCCGAATCGGGTTGTGTGCGGTTTCGCCCACAACCGTCGTCCACACGCGCACGCGCCAGCGCGTGACTAAGCCGTTCGTCACGTAGGGGTCGCTGGTCGCGAACGCCTCCACGGGCGCGGGCGAATCGCATTTGAAGAGCAGCACGGCCCCGTCGGGCGGGTCGGCGAGCGCGCCGCCCAGCACCAGTTCCCCGCGCTCCACCGCGGCCCACGCATGTGCCAAGTGCAGGGCACGCAGCGGAATGCGCCGCTCCGCGTAGTCCGGTACCACGTCGTAAAAGAGTAAATAGTGCATCGCACCCCCGCACAAACGGAACCACCGCACCCACCGCACCGCGCACCGTCCGAACGCAAAAAGCGGCGCGGTTCGGCCTCCATCGTCGCGTACCGCGGGCCGATATTCCACACTGTTCCCGAACGCGGCCCGCGGTCGCAGTTGGGACCGAGCCGGTCACGACGACCGGTACTACTCTCGCCCTCCACGGAAGGACCGTCCCATGCAAAAGTTCCTCATCGCCATCATTCTGGCCGCCGTCACCTTCACCGCCGCGTCGGGGTGCCGATCCGCCTCGTCGAGCGGCTGTAGCTGCGGCCGCTAAGCGTTGACCAATAACGATTTCGGGCCGCGCGAATCACGTTCGCGCGGCCCGATTTCGCGCCCCACCTCACTCACAATTGTCACTTCATTATTCTGTTATTACCGTGTCAATTCTGTTCTGCAACGACTCGCGACCTTATTGACCGGGGCGGAAAGCTGGCACCGCCAACGGAATTCCCGTGCCGGTCCCGCGCA
Organism: Gemmata palustris; assembly: GCF_017939745.1. NCBI lineage: Bacteria > Pseudomonadati > Planctomycetota > Planctomycetia > Gemmatales > Gemmataceae > Gemmata > Gemmata palustris. Next base: position 612,237 of record NZ_JAGKQQ010000002.1, read on the forward strand.
CGGCTTCCGTGCCGCCGGTCCGACCGGTTGACAGCCCCTCCATCGTACCCCACCGTTGAGCATCCCCCGTGTTCTTGCACCGCCAAACGGGTGCGAAGGATGGCCCTCGGTGTCAGTCACTTTGCCCGCTCGGAATTCTGCCACGAGCAGCTCACAATCGCGCCGGCGCGACGCGGTCCTCGCGACCGTGCTCGACCCGCGCCGGCTCCCGACGCCGCCGGCCGTCGCGCTCCAGGTGGTCAGCGCCGCGAGCCGCCCGGACTGCAACCCCAACGAGATCGTCAAGCTCCTTTCGCAAGACCCGGCCCTTTGCGCGAAGCTCCTGAAGGCGGTCAACTCCTGCCTCTACGGGCTCAGTAAGCCGATCGCTTCGCTGGAGCGGGCCATTACCGTGCTGGGCCTCGGCCCGGTCCGGTCCCTGGCACTCGGGCTCTCCCTGCCCGCGATCAAAACCGGTCCCGCGGACCCGGAGACCCGCGCGTACCAGATCACCTCCGTGGCGGGCGCGATCATCGCCCGCGACCTCTCCGCGCGCACGCCCCGCAACTCGCCCGCCGACGACATGGTCGCGGGCCTGCTCCGGGACATCGGCGCGGTGCTGCTCCAACAGACCTACCCGGACGCTTGGCGCGACATGACGGAGCGCTGGGGCGACAACCTCCTCGCCCAGGCGTGCGAGGCCGAGGAAGAAACGTTCGGCATCAACCACGCGGACGTCAGCGCCGAACTGCTCTCGATCTGGAAGCTCCCCGCGGAACTCATCGAGCCGATCCGCTTCCACCACAACCCGGAGCGCCTCGCCGGCGCAGCGAAGGCAATCAGCAAGCGCGCCGAGCTGCTCTACTTCTCCGGCCTGCTCGCGAGCCTCGACACGGTCGTGCGGCACCCGACGGTCCTCGAGTACGTCCTCGAAATCGCCCGCACCCAGTACGGGCTCCCGAAGCCCGAACTGATCCGGTTCATGCGGAGCATCGTCCCCAAGATCGTGGACTTCGGCGAGTTGCTGGACCGCGACGTGCGGGACTGCCCGAACTTCGCGGAGGCGCTCACCGCGGGCGGGCAGGAGCTGGTGAACCTCGCGGTGGAGACCAACCGCACCCGGCTCAGCGGTACCGTCCCCCAATCCGGGTTGCGCCAGGTGCCCGCGCCCGGCGCCCACGTTCCCCCGTCCCAGATGCGCAAAGCGCCCGCGCCGTCGGGACAAGTGCCCCCGTCCCAGGCGCGCAAAGCGCCCGCGCCCTCGGGCGCAGCGCCCCAACCCGCGCCACAATCGCAAACACAGTACGACGGATGGACGTCCGCGGAGGCCACGCTCGACGCGGGCACCGGGCACACGTCCCCCAATTCCAAAATCGCGTCCGCGCTCCCCGAGTTCCGGCCCGCGTTCCTCGAGCAGTTCCCGGTATCGGGGTGCCGACTGGGGGACTACGAGCTGCGCGAGATCCTCGGGCGCGGCGCGATGGGCATCGTGTTCAAGGGGTACGAACCGAGCCTGGCCCGGTTCGTCGCGATCAAGATGCTGGCCCCGGAAACGTCCTCGGACCCGCGGGTCCGGGAGCGCTTCGCGCGCGAGGCGCGCGCGGGGGCGGCGATCCGCCACGAGAACGTGGTCACGATCTACGCGGTGCGCGAGACCGCGGGGCTCTCGTACCTCGCGATGGAGTACGTGCAGGGCGTCGCGCTCGATCGGTACATCGAGAAGAAGAACCCGCTGCCCGTAACCGCCATCGTCCAGCTCGCGCGCCAGATCGCCCTCGGCCTCGCAGCGGCCCACAAGCGGGGGATCATTCACCGCGACATCAAGCCCGCGAACATCATTCTGGAGTACGAGTCCGAGGCCGCCAAAATCGCGGACTTCGGCCTCGCGCGGAACGGGGCCGACGGCAACGGGAACTTGTCACAAACCGGGGGGCTGATCGGCACGCCCTACTTCATGGCCCCGGAACAGATCCAGGGGCAACCCGCGACCTTCTCCTCGGACCTGTTCAGCTTGGGCGGCGTGCTGTACTCGCTGTGTACGGGTTCCCCCCCCTTTCCCGAGAAAACGCTGGCCGCGGTCCTCTACGCGGTCTGCTCGGCGGAGCCGAAACCGATCTACAAGCTCCGCCCGGACATTCCGCAGTGGCTCGAAGACGTCGTCACGAAGCTCCTGGACAAGAACCCGGCCCAGCGGTTCAAGCACGCCTCCGAGGTGGCCGACGCCCTGCTGAAGAGTTCCCACTGAGCAAAATCGCCGAAATAATCGGGGCGGTAACCTCTCGCACGAAAAGCTCTTAGGATTCCCCTCGCGGAAAAAGACGTTTCCGCGCCAGATTTTCGTTGCGTGGGAGAAAGACCACGGTAGGATGCTAAGTGGCAAACCGGTCGGTTGTCGGCTCCGCCGGTGCCCACTTCCTTCAATTCCAACCGACGGTGAGGAGTACCTCCGATGACAGGTGCTACCAACCTCCCCTCTAATTCCGAGTCGCCGCCGGGCATTTGAGGGCTGCACGCCTACGGTCCCCTGGGGTGCTACCGAGCAAGTCGGGCGCTATTCCGGCTCTCGCCTCTTGCTTCTTTTCATTACCCACTCGACCAGACGCGACAGCCTGTGCGTTTTTTGATTCAATCTGAACACACAACTTTCGCCGGAACACTGCTCGGATACCGAGCTGGGGTCAATTGACCTTCCCACCGAGATGCCGACGTGAGATCGCCCCTCACTGCACTCAACCGGGGACATAAAGAGACGAGGCGCTAAGTGCTTTAGCGCCTCGACTCATTTCGGGTGAGCCCGGCCGCCGAACGCCGATCGAATCCAAAAAGGCGCTCCATTCACTCGAGTCGGCAACTTCACTTCCCAGAATGAAACCGCGACCACCATCAACGAGCCGATAAGCCGGCGGCCCCAACAACTCGCGCATCGAGCGGGACGCAGAGCAAAAGCGCAGATTTCGGGCCGCCACCTTGATTGCTCCCACGCGGGCGCTTCGGGTATGACGGTGCTACTCGCTTCAGCCCACTCACCACCCGATAGCACAATGCCCACGAACCACACCCGACTCCTCGCGCAAATCAAGCTCCGCGAAACCGAACGGCAGCGCGACCGGTTGCGGAAGCAGTACGACGATATTGAATCACAGGTCACCCGCGCGGGCACCCCACTGGAGCGCCTCCGCGCGCTGCACGCCGGCCTGCGCGAGGTCACGTTCGCCCAGAAACCGCTGCACCCGGCGGTGCGAGAGATTGATGCGCTTTACTTGGCCGACGGGTTGGGTGTGGTGCCACCCGAACTCGTCACAGAGCGCACGCGGTTCCTCGAACACGAACTCGCGCAGGGCCGACTGCGCGCGGAGTTCACATATGCGTTCGGCCGCGTACTCAGCGAGTGGGTCGGTGCGGAACCCCCGCCCGCCCGCGCCGGAACGGATGCAAACCCGGTCGCGCTCATGTTCGCGGAACCGCCGGTCCCGGACCGCGAGTGGCTCGACCGGTTCGCCTCAAACAACAAGGGCGTGCTCGATTCGGTCGCAGTGAGAGTAAAAGATTTCGCCGAGCGCGGCGCGCTCCGCCCGGTCGGGCCGCACGAAATCCAGGAAGTGCTGAACCAGATCGAGCGCCACCCCCACCTCGCGCCCGCCCTCCGCAGGCAAGCGGCCGAAGCCCGCGCGAGCACGACACAGATCACCGAACTGAGTGGCGTCGCGACGATCCTACTGAACAGCCTCGACGAATGGGACTGGCCCGGGGTCGGTGTACCGATGCGAACGGTATGGGTCCGTGTAAAGCACCGGCCGTACCTCGACGAAGACCTCGTGACCGCAGTGTTCCTGCAAGTCGTCGGGCTGCGGTGGGGGAAGAGCCTGCACGAGGTTCTGAAGTGGAGCTCGTTGCGCGACGGCCACGACCCGCTGTTCCGGCCCGAACCGCCCGATTCGCCCACCGCGCACATCGCCGGGGATCGCCTCCGCGCGCAAGCGGACCGGTTCCTCGCCGCGCTCCCCACCGACGAAAGCGGCGGAATCGAATCCGGGTACACGGGGATTGGGCTGACGGACCTCATCACGAGCATCGAGCGCGAGGTCCGGTTTGCACGCGCCGCGTACCCGGACCGCCCCTGCTTCGTTGTGCAAGCCGACCTGCGCAATTACTACCCGGCACTGTCACACGCAATTATTCTCGACGTACTGAAGCTCATCGGCGTGCCCGAGAAGTGGGTCACGTTCTTCGCCACGTTCCTCGCAACCCGCGTGCAGTGGCAGAACACCGTTGCCCCTCTGCGGCGCGGGCTCGCGCTCGAACACGCACTCGCGGACGTGTTCGGCGACGTGGTGGCGTGGGCGCTCGATCTGCACATTTTTCGCACCACCGGCGTGCAAACCATCCGGCTCGTGGACGACATTTGGTTCGTCACCGATTCGCACGAGAAGGCCCGTGCGTCGTGGGCCGCGTTACAGGAATTTTGCCGCGCCACTGCGCTCGAAGTGAACGAGGAGAAGTCCGGCGCGGTGTGCGTGGGGGATGGCACCGCCACACTCGACGGCCTCCCCACGGGTAAGCCGCGATGGGGGCTCCTCCGGCTCCAGGCGAACGGCGCGTGGGAGATCGACGAAGCGGCCTTTGCAAAAATCGAAGCGATCACGCGCGACGAACTGACCGCGTGCCCGTCGGTGCTGGCGCTCGTCGCCCAATACAACGGGTACCTCGGCTACATCATTCGGCAACTCGCTTTGCCCATCACATTGCGCGGCGACCACTTGCGCCGGGTGGCGCTGCGGCTCCAGAAAACGCACGACGAACTCTTCGGTGCCGGCCACGGTTTGGTGGAAGAAGTCGGGCGCCGACTGCGCGACTGTTTCGCCGACGCACGGCTGAAAGAACAGGGGCTCCCGCACGCGCTCCTGTACTGGCCCATTACCGCGGGCGGACTGGCTCTCGCGCACCCGGTGTTGCGAGTCGCGGCCCACTTGCGCGGTCAAACGGGCTGGTCCGAGCCAAAGCTACCGAACCGGGAAATTGTAGCCGCGTACTTGCGCCTGCGCGAAGCCGACGTTCGCAAGATCCCGTTCGGTGGGACCGAAGAAGCGCACCTGATGGGCTTGGACCCGGACCGGCCGAACGGGTCTCTCACCCGCGCCCAATTCGAGGATTATCAGAAGGCCGTCAAACGAAAGGACAAATCACTTCCGGCCCCGGAAGAGGTGGGCGTCGCGATGGCGGCGCTGTGGGCGAACTATTACCGCTCGGCGGTCGATGTGCGAAAGCCGTCCGGTCCGCCGCAACTCGATGCGATGGAGCGCCTCGTTCAAGACTTCATCGCCCGCGGCGGTGAAGTGACTGGGCGCGGGCAGTCCGGGCTGACCCCGTACTGGCGGTGGGTCGTGTACACTTACGGGCCGTCGCTCCTCGGCGCGCTCGGCACGTTCCGCTTCCTGTTGACGGAACTCGTTCCGCTCCAACTCATTCTGGAGAACCGCGGACTCACGACCGGCCCGGACGACGAAACCGGACACGCGCCACAACCACCGAACCACGACCACGACGGGTGGTCAGCGAACTACCCCGCGCCGCCCGCGAGTGGTGACGAGCCGATCCCGTTCTAGTGCGCCGCACAGCGCATATTCCGTTTGAGTTTTCCAACGTGCTTCGCTACATTTTGAATCAGAGAACCCGCCCCGCTGGTGTGACCCTCCAACTGCTCGCTCCCTCCTCCCGCACGCACTTTGCGGAGACTTTGATGGCGTTGCGATCCGTCCTTTTCGCGCTCGTCGGTATGACTGCCACGGCGAGTACCGCTGTTTGGGCGCTCGCGTTCAACGATAAACCGACGTCCGCGGCGGCTCGCGTGCCGGTGGCGGACGGCGCCGAAAGCTCGGTGCGCGCCGAACCGGTTCCCGCGCCGGCGGAAGACCCCACCTTCAAGACAAAGGTGCTGCCGTTCATCCAGAAATACTGCCTGGATTGCCACAAGGGTGAGAAGGCCAAGGGCGGTTTGGCCCTCGAGAGCTACACGAGCGAAGCCCAGGCACGCAAGGACCGCAAGAACTGGTCCGCGATGCAGCACGTGATCGCGTCCGGCGAAATGCCCCCGGCCGCGTCGAAGAAGCCGCAACCGACGAAGGACGAAAAGGAGTTCATCCTCAACTGGATCGAGAACTCGCTCACCAAAGTGGATTGCTCGCCGTCCACGCCCAAAGACCCGGGCCGCGTGACCATTCGGCGGCTCAACCGCGCCGAGTACAACAACACCATCCGCGACCTCTGCGGCGTGGACTTTAAACCTGCCGAAGAGTTCCCCTCGGACGACGTGGGTTACGGCTTCGATAACATCGGCGACGTGCTCTCCTTCCAGCCGATCCTGCTGGAGAAGTACCTCGCGGCCGCGGAAAAGATCGTCACCACTGCGGTCAACATTCCCGAAGCCGCCAAGAGCGGCAAACAGGGCTTCGGCGCACAGAACATCCTCGTCATCCCGCGGAGCGCGAAAACCGCCGACCCCGCGAACAAGATCACGTTCAAGTCGGAAGGGTCCGGCTTCCTGGAGAAGTTCAACTTCCCGGCCGAGGGCGAGTACGTCATCCGCTTCAAAGCGTGGGGCACGAAGGTCGGTGACGCCTTCCCCCAAGCGACCGTTCGCGTGGACGGCAAGGACGTGAAAGCGCTCACCGTGGACGCGGAACAAGGGAAGTCGCAGGTGTACGAGGTGCGGGGTAAGTTCCCGGCCGGCGAGAAGCGCGTCGCGGTCGCGTTCACCAATGCGTTCGAGGACAAGGAGAACAAGAAGTTCCGCGAGATGGGTCTGGAGCGCATCGAGATCGAAGGCCCGTTCAACGCGGTCCCGCCGCCGGAACCGGCCTCGGTGAAGTTGTTGCTCGTCGCGCGCCCCACCTCCAGCGCGGACGCCCGCGCCGCGGCCGAGAAGGTGCTCACGAACTTCGCGCGCCGCGCGTACCGCCGACCCGCCACGCCGAACGAAGTCGCGCGGCTCGTGCAACTCTTCGAGATCGCGACTAAGCAGGGCGAAGCGTTCGATAAGGCGCTCCGGCTCCCGATGAAGGCGGTGCTGGTGTCGCCGCACTTCCTCTACCGCATCGAGGACGATCCGAAGAACCCCACCGACGTCCGCACCATCAACGACTTCGAGTTCGCGACGCGGCTCTCGTACTTCCTGTGGTCGAGCATGCCGGACGAAGCGTTGTTTGAACTCGCGGCGCAGGGCGAACTGCGTAAGCCCGGCACGCTCGAAGCGCAAGTGAAGCGCATGCTCAAAGACCCGAAGGCGCGGGCGCTCTCCGAGAACTTCGCGGGGCAGTGGTTGCAGCTCCGCAACCTCAAGACGCTCACCCCCGACAAGGGGTACTACCCGGGCTGGGACGACGCGCTCCGCAACGCGATGATTAAGGAAGCGGAAACGTTCTTCGAGTTCGTCGTCCAGAACGACCGCCCGATCCTCGACTTCCTCGACGCCGATTACACCTTCGTCAACGACAAGCTGGCGAAGCACTACGGCATTACCGATGTGAAAGGGAGCGAGTTCCGCAAAGTGAAGTTGCCCGATACCCGGCGCGGCGGCATTATCACGATGGCCAGCACGCTCACCGTGACCTCGAACCCGACCCGGACCAGCCCGGTGAAGCGCGGGAAGTGGATTCTCGAGAACATCCTTAATACCCCGCCGCCACCGCCCGCACCTGATGTGCCCGAACTACCGCCCACCGGCCAACTTAAGGGCACGCTCCGGCAACAAATGGAACAGCACCGGGCCGACCCGAAGTGTGCCGTATGCCACAACAAACTCGACCCGCTCGGCTTCGGGCTGGAGAACTTCGACGGCATCGGCGGCTGGCGCACGCAGGACAACAAGAAGGACATTGATTCGACGGGTGAACTTCCCGGCGGGCTGAAATTCAACGGCCCCGCGGACCTGCGGAAGGTGCTGTTGGGGAAGGCCGACCAGTTCCGCAACTGTTTCGCGGAAAAATTGCTTACCTTCGGCCTGGGGCGCGGGTTAGAGTATTACGATAAGTGCGCGATCGACGACATTGTGAAGGCCTCGAAGACCGAGGGCGATAAGTTCTCGGCGCTGGTACTCGCGGTCGTGAAGTCCGACCCGTTCCAAAAGCGCAAGGGTAAACGAACCGAGTGACATGCCCCGCACTCTGTTGGCCTAGCGGTTTTGGTTTCGTGGCACGGGCCTCTGGCCTGTGCGTCACAAACACAGGCCAGAGGCCCGTGCCACGAACAAGATTTTCACAAATAGCACCCGCCCGAGTGATCCTGCCGTTTGCATGCTACCTGCCCGTGTGCCCCCGTCCACAAGGGCGAGGGGCCAACAATCCGGAGCACGCTGCCAATGAAGAAGTCCATTTCCCGCCGGACCGCGCTGAAGGGACTCGGCACTGCCATTGCCCTGCCCTTCCTCGAATCGCTCGCGGTCGCGGCGCCCGCAGCTAAAGTCACGGCCGGCGCGCCCAAGCGCCTCGCGTTCATCTACGTGCCCAACGGCGTGAACATGGCCGCGTGGACGCCCGCCGCGGAAGGGAAGTTCCAGGAACTGACGGGCATCCTCGAACCGCTCAATGCGTACAAGGAATACGTCAACGTGATGTCCGGCTTGGCCGTGGACAAGGCCCGCGCCAACGGCGACGGCCCCGGCGACCACGCCCGCGCCATGTCCGCGTTCCTCACGGGCCGGCAGGCGCGCAAGACGCACGGCGCCGACATCCGGGCGGGCATGTCCGCCGACCAGCACGTCGCCACCGTGATCGGCGACAAGACACGGTTCCCCTCGCTGGAGCTCGGCATCGAGCGCGGGCAGCAGGCCGGGAACTGCGACAGCGGGTACTCGTGCGCGTACTCCTCCAACCTGTCGTGGCGCGGGGAATCGACGCCCAACGCCAAAGAGTGCGACCCGAAGGCCGTGTTCGATCGGCTCTTTAGTGGCACCGACCCGAAGGAACTCGCCGAGGCCCGCGCCAAGCGCGAGCTTTACAACAAGAGCGTCCTCGACTTCGTGATGGAAGACGCGAAGGGGCTGAACGCGACCCTCGGCGCCGGCGACCAGAAGAAGCTCGACGAGTACCTGTCGAGCGTGCGCGAGGTCGAACAGCAGATCCAGAAGGCGCGCGAAGCGAGCAAGGCGCCGGTGCCGAAGCCGAACATGGCCGCGCCGACCGGCATCCCGAAGGAACTGCAAGACCACATGCGGCTGATGGCGGACCTGATGGTGCTCGCGTTCCAGACGGACCTGACGCGGGTCGCCACCCTGCCCTTCGCCAACGAGGGGAGCAACAAGCCGTACAAGATGATCGACGTGCCCGAGGGCCACCACGACCTCTCGCACCACGGCAACGACGCGGCCAAGCTCGCGAAGATCAAGAAGATCAACACGTTCCACATGGAGCAGTTCGCGTACATGATCGGCAAGATGAGGGCCGTGAAGGAACCGAACGGGAGCTGCCTGCTCGACAACGTGATGATCGTGTACGGTAGCGGCAACGGCGACGGGAACCGGCACAACCACGACGACCTGCCGGTCCTGCTCGTCGGTAAGGGCGGCGGCACGATCGAGTCGGGCCGGCACGTCGTGTTCCCGAAGCGCACCGACACGCCGATCACGAACCTGTACCTCGCGCTCTTCGAGCGGATGGGCGCGCCGGCCAAGTCCTTCGGCGACAGCACCGGCGTGCTGAAGCTCTGAGCCCGCGAACGATAACCAAGAACGCGGCCGGGGCAAAAAGGCCCCGGCCGCGTTTCGTTCCGGGACACCTACGGCTTCTTGATTTCGATCAGTTGCATCGACCAAGTCGTTGGAGCACTTCCGCCCGCGTTCCGTTCCGACTTCACGACCCGCCCGGGCACGCCGTCCGCGATCCACACTTTACCTTCGGTCGTCAGGTTCGCCGATTCGGTTTTGAACTTGAACCAGCGCGTTTTCATTTTTGTTCCGCACACGTCGATCGTCTCAGTGCCCTCATCCGTTGTTCCCGCGGGACGCCCGGCGAGCACGTCTTCTTTCTTCGCCCCCTTCGCCAACGCGATCGTCTTGGGCACCTCCCGGCGCAGCGCGTTCGGCTTGATAGTGTTCCCCCGAACAACGACGATGACTTCCGTCACGATCGCCACCTTGTCGTCTGCGACCTCCACGAGCGTCTCGGTGAGCGTCTGTTCCGCCGGTTTCCCGTTCACCGTGGCGATCGATTGCAACGTGATCGATGTACCCTTTTTGAACTGGCTCCAGTTCGTGAATTCGGGGTTCTCCACCTTCTCATCGGCAGCCACCGGACCACCGAACGCGAGCAACACAACCGAAGCGAGGGCAGCGACGCGCATCGGAAATCTCCTTGTGAAACGGGTGGTGAACTCAATCCAAATCGTCTCGCGTGAGGAAGCGTTCCCGTTCCGCGGGCGGCAGTCCGGTCACGTTCTCCGAGCGCGGCGTGAACCCGATGGAGTTGATGACCCGGCGCCCGTTCGGGTCCGGCGATTCGATCACCGCCTTGTGCAGCACGCCGAGCGGGTTCCCCGCGCCGGGGTCGAAGGGCAACAGGCTGTTATTCGCGACCACAATGAATGATTCGCCGTGGGGCAGATCGAGTTCGGTAATAACCGACACGAGTTCGGCTTCGCCCGCGGGGAACATCGGGTTGTGCGCGGCGAGATAGGCCGACAACGACAAATTGGCGCGAACGGCCGCCGCGGACGCATCGGCGAGCCAAAATCGGCTCCGCACGCGGGTCGATTCGTAGCCCAATACGAGCAGCGAAGCCGGGGGCGCGCCGTCGCGGTGGAACTTCGAGCTCACCTGTTGATCGAACCGGCCGAACCGTTCGGGCACGAACGCGACCGGGAACGCCGCAACGAGTTCCACCATCGCGCGCCGCAATTCGCGCGAGTTCACCTCCCGCGTCAAACGCAAAAGCGCGAAGCCGGGCTGATCGAGGGTCGAGCGCCACACGTGCTGGAACACAGTTGGAGCGATCGCGGATACATTGTCGGGTTTAAGGAGAAGTGGTTCGATCATACGACCAGCTTCCGGCCGCGGCAGGCGGCGGCGTAGGTCTCTTCGAGTTCGACCGGCACGAAGAGGCCCGCGACCACGCGCAGCGGCATCGTGGGTAACGGTTCCCCGACCCGCAACGGGTTCACCCACACGTCGACATTCATCTTCTTTTTTCGGATGATCGGGCGGTAAGTCGCGGCGTACAGGTATGCCTCTTCGGGCATGGCCAGCGCGTCGGCACCGAGCCGCGCGACGATCTCGTTGTGCAGGTTCGCGTGCCGCGCGGTGACGATGTCCACGATCACCACGCACGCACCGCCGGCGAGGTAGTCGAGGCACTTGGCGAGAAACAGCTCGCGCTTCTCGCCGCGATCCTTATTGCCGGGGCTGATCAGTTCGACGGCGCCGACCAGTTGTCCGGAGCCTTCGTTCTCGACCCGAATCTCGACCGTGTGCGGGAACTCGTACTGAGCGACTCCGGTTGCGACCGGCGGCGCGTAGACCGCCCGCGCCGCGGCGACCGCGGTCCCGCCCCCGTTCGTCGCGGGCACGGGCGCCGGGTCCCCTTCCTCCTCGATCCCGATGTCGATCTCCAGGCCACCGCCGAAGCTCTTCTGGTCGAGCGCGATGTACCCCGGCGGCAGGAGTGCGTTCATGCGCTCCGCGAGGTGGCCGATCCACCCGCTGTGAATCGAGCGCCACGGGACGCGGGACACGGGCGGGCGGAAGTGGTCGAGTAGCGGCATTTGTGGCTCTCCCTCTCAGATTGCCATCATACCACGGCGCCCGCACTTTGTTCCGCCCCGGGTCGGTGCGTAAAATGCCGCGTGCCACTTCACCGAGCAAGGACATCTATGACCGGTACCCGACCCACTTCGCTCAAAGAACTCCGCGCCAGCGGCTGGCAATCCAAGTCCGTCAAACACGAACTCCGCGACAACTACCTCGCGGCCCTCCCGAGCGGCGAACCGCTGTTCCCCGGGATCGTCGGCTACGATGACACGGTGGTCCCCGAAATCAGCATCGCGGTGCTCGCGGGGCACGACATGCTGTTCTTGGGCGAGAAGGGGCAAGCGAAGAGCCGCCTCATGCGCGCGCTCGTGCGGTTCCTCGACGAGTACGTTCCGTACCTCGATCTCCCGGGCTGCCCGATCCACGAAGACCCGTTCAATCCCATCACCCGGGCCGCAAAGGAGTACGTCGCGAACACGCCCGAAGACCAGGTCCGCATCGCGTGGTGGCACCGGAAGGACCGCTACGCGGAGCGCCTCGCCCCGGGCACCAAGTTCGCGGACGTAATCGGCGAGATCGACCCCGCGAAGCTCGCGGCCGGCACCAGCATGTCCGCAGAAGACGCGCTGCACTTCGGGCTCATCCCGCGCATGCACCGCGCGATCTTCGCGATGAACGAGATCCCGGAGTTGGACGAACTCATTCAGGTCGGGTTGTTCAACATCCTCGAAGAGCGCGACGTGCAAATCCGCGGGTACCCGATCCAGTTCGACCTCGACGTGCTGATCCTCTTCAGCGCGAACCCGGCCACGTTCAACCGGTCGGGTAAGGTGATCCCGCAACTCAAGGACCGCATCGGGTCGCTGATTCAGACGCACTACCCGCGCGAGCGCGCGCTGGGCATCGAGATCATGGAGCAGGAAGCGAAACCGGACGCGGGCGGGGCGGCCCCGGTGTTCGTGCCGTACTTCATGAAGGAAATCATCGAGCAGATCAGCGTGAGCGCGCGGAAGAGCAAGTACGTGGACCAGTCGAGCGGCGTGAGCGCGCGGTTCAGCATCGCGAACTACCGGACGATGGTCGCGAGCGCGCAACACCGGGGCGTGCGCCTGGGCGAAGCGCCCGCCGTTCCGCGCATCAGCGACCTGGGCCACCTCCCCACGTCGTCGCTCGGCAAGCTCGAACTCGACCTGATGGGTTCGCACCAGATGGGCGAGAAGCAGGTACTGGAAGCGATCATCGCGGACGCGATCCGCACGGTGTTCGAGGAATACGTTGAGGCGCACGGTCTGGAGGAGATCGCCGACGTGTTCTCGAAGGGCGTGAAGATCGAGGTCGGCGACATGCTGCCGAGCGCGGAGTACGCGAAGCGCCTGAAGCGCGTGCCGAAAGCCTGGGAAAAGGCGTTCGAGGTGAACGCGGGCGCGAGCGACGCGGTGCGCGCCAGTTGCGTGGAGTTCGTGTTGGCCGGGCTGTATGCTAGTGACAGAATCAGCCGCGCCACCCGCCACGGCCGCATGACCTACGAAACGTGAGCCGAGCAATGGAAGCCGTCGTCCCCTACGAACAGCGGTTGAAGCGCGACTTCGCCTGGGCGCTTCGGGAGGGCAGTATGCACTTCGAGGACGGGAGCGCGGTCCAACAAACGCTCCGGCGCATCACCCAGCGCCTGGACGAACTGGAGATCCCCTACGCCGTCGTCGGCGGGCTGGCGCTGTTCTTCCACGGCTACCGACGGTTCACCGAAGACGTTGACATCCTCGTGACGAAAGACGACCTCAAGGCCATCCACGAACACCTCGAAGGACGGGGGTACTTACCGCCGTTTGAAAAAAGCAAGCACCTCCGCGACACGGTCACGGGGGTGAAAGTGGAGTTTCTGACGACGGGAGATTACCCCGGCGACGGGAAACCGAAGCCGGTCACGTTCCCGAACCCCGCCGAGGTGCGCGTCGAGGGCGCGGGCATCTGGTTCCTGTCGCTCCCCGCGCTGGTGGAACTCAAACTCGCGTCCGGGCTCACGAACCCGCTTCGCGGCAAAGACATTGTGGACGTGCAAGAACTGATTACCGAGTTAAACCTCGGCGACGAACTGGCTTTCCAGCTCAACGAATTCGTGCGGGGAGAGTATCTGCGTTTAGTGAAACTCGTTCGCGACAATCCGAAGCCGGCCGAGTGATGTCGCGTGCCCGCGGCGATCACTCCGCGAGCCCAACTCGACCACGTTCCCGGCCCCCACCCGACAACCGGCAAAACACGGGGCACTCGCCACCAAACCAGCCCATTCCCCCTGTGCCCCCATTTTACCAGCGTGTATATTTTCACCAACTCTCCATTTACGGCACGCAACACACACTTGCGGCCCGGGCCGCACTCGGCCCGGCTCTCGCTCCACGACACCGACACCCCGAGGCACCGTCGTGACCCGTTTCATCCGTCGCCAGCGACCCGCGTTCACGCTGATCGAGTTACTGGTGGTGATCGCCATCATCGCGATCCTCATCGGCCTTCTGCTCCCCGCCGTGCAAAAGGTGCGAGAAGCCGCCGCGCGGCTCAAGTGCCAGAACAATCTGAAGCAAATCGGTCTGGCACTCCACAACTACGAGAGCTCGACCGGACACTTCCCGCCCAACGGCGTCTACCCGGTCGGCGCAACGGCCCCGGACTCGTACTCCGCCCTCGCCCGGATCTTGCCCTACGTCGAGCAGGCCAACTTGTATCAGTTGGTCGATCTGAGCGCCGCGGCCAACGCACAGACCGCGGTCACGTCGCAGCGGATTCCGATCTACCTGTGCCCGAGTGAGGTCAACGACAGAGCCAAACCGGGCTCCACCCCCACGGCCATCACGCGCTACCCGTTGAACTACGCGGCCAACGTCGGGTCGTGGTTGGTGTGGAACCCGACCACCGGACAGGGCGGCGATGGGGCCGTCACGCTCACCAGTAACCCCAACGGCGGGACGCGGATCAGCGACTTCACGGACGGCACGAGCAACACGGTCGGGTTCGGCGAGGTGAAAGCATACGGGGCGTACCTGCTCGGCGGGGCACCGACGGTCGCGCCCCCGAGCGACCCGGCCGGACAACTCGCGCTGGGCGGAGCACTCAAAACTGATGCGACCCACACCGGTTGGACCGAGGGGCAGACGTTCCACAACGGGGTGACGTTCGTCCAAACGCCCAACACGGTGGTGACGTTCTCGAGCGCCGGGACGAACTACACCGTGGATTACGTGTCGAGCCGGGACGGGTCGTCCGCGACCGCGCCGTCTTACGCGGCGATGACCGCCCGCAGCTACCACACGAACCTGGTCAACGTGGTGCTGATGGACGGGTCGGTGCGGTCGGTAGCTTCGTCTGTTTCGCTACTCGCCTGGCGCGCGGCCGGAACGCGGAACGGCGGGGAAGTCATCGGGTTGAATTAGCGCCCGGGCCGAGTCACTTGTTAGGTTTGGGCGAATCGGGGCGCCTGGTCAGCACGAGTTCCATCACCAGCCGCTCCTTGCCTTCTGCGTCGATCGCGTGCTGGCGGTGGACGATCGTCTTGCCGTCCTCCTCCAGCGTGGTCACCGTCTGCGAGCGCCGCGCGTCCCTCGCGGCCTCACCGAGTGCCTTGCCGACCAGCACGATCTTCTTGCCGTCGAACTTCTCCCCGCTCTGCCGGAACGACATCCGCGTCTGCCGCGAATCGACCCACGAACTCGTGAACGCACCGGTTTCCGGCTCGAACCCGATCAGTCCGGTCCCGGTCGTCTTCTCGGCACCGGTTCCGAAGGTGAACTCGGACTGGAGGAACCGGCCGGCGTGGATCATCGTTTGCCGGCACGTCCCCGTACCCCGAACCGGGTCGCCCGTGCGCGGGTGGAACGTCTTCACCACGTCCCAATCGCCCACGAACTTCTCCAGAAACTTCTGGCCCTCACCGGGTTTGGAGCGCGGCTCGAACTTGGCCTGCGGATCTTTCTTGTCGTCGCCCTTGGGCGGCTGCGACGAACCCGCGAGTCCCCCAAAAACGACCATCGCGAACCCGGCCAGGAGCACGAAACGAGTCACGAGCGGTCCCCAATTGGTTCCAGAATTTTGCCGTCGAAACGATCGCGTGCTCCGCGGACCCTACGAATTCCGATCCAACACTTCGCGCACCTTGCGCGCGAGGGCCATTGGGGTGTACGGCTTCTGGAGGAACGCGGCGTCCGCTTCCAGAACGCCGTGCCGCACCACGGCGTCGTCCGTGTAGCCGCTCGTGAACAGAACCTTGAGCCCCGGGTACCGGTGCCGGAGCACTTCGGCCAGCTCCCGACCGCTCATCCCCGGCATCACCACGTCGGTGACCAGGAGGTCCACCGGCGCTCCGGCCCCGACCAGATAAAGCGCGTCCCGCCCGTCGGTCGCGGGCGTGACCGCGTACCCGTAGGTCTGGAGCGCGAGTAGGGCGAACGTCCGCACGTTCACCTGGTCCTCGACCAGGAGGACGGATTCCGTTCCGCCGCGCACCACGACCGAATCGGAACTCGTGCTCGCGCTCCCCCCGTCGACGACCGGGAGGTACACCTTGAACGTGGTGCCGACCCCGATTTCGCTGTACACCTCGATGTGCCCGCCGCTCTGCTTGATGATCCCGTAGGTCGTCGCCAGCCCCAGCCCCGTTCCCTTCCCGACCTCTTTGGTCGTGAAGAACGGCTCGAAGATCCGCTCTTT
Organism: Gemmata palustris; assembly: GCF_017939745.1. Lineage (NCBI taxonomy): Bacteria > Pseudomonadati > Planctomycetota > Planctomycetia > Gemmatales > Gemmataceae > Gemmata > Gemmata palustris. The sequence continues at coordinate 628,648 of NZ_JAGKQQ010000002.1, forward strand.
CACCGCGCCGCTCATTCCGGTCCCCGTGTCGGCGACCGCGGTCAGCACGTACCGCCCCGGGAGCACGCCCGTGTGAACCCGGGCGTACTCCTCGTCCAACTCGACGTCCCGCGTCTCGATGGTCAGTTGCCCGCCGCGCGGCATCGCGTCCCGGGCGTTCACCGCCAGGTTAATCAGCACCTGCCCGACCTGCCCCGGGTCCGCGCGCACCCGGCTGACCGCGGGGTCGAGCGAGGTGACCAGGGAAATGTCCTCCCCGATCAGGCGCCGGAGCAGGCGCCCGGTTTCGTCGACCACGGTGTTCGGGTCCAGCACCTTCGGCTCCAGCACCGCGCGGCGGCTGAACGCCAGGAGTTGCGCGGTCAGTCCGGCGGCGCGCTCGCCCGCGTCGCGGATCGCGTCGAGCGAGGGGCGGTCCGCGGCCGAGACGGTACCGAGGAGCAGGTCCGAGTACCCGTTGATGACCGTGAGGAGGTTGTTGAAGTCGTGGGCCACGCCGCCGGCGAGCTGCCCGAACGCTTCCATCTTCTGGGCCTGCCGGAAGTGTTCTTCGAGCCGCTTGCGCTCGGTCACGTCCTGGGTCACGCCGATGATCCCCGCGATGCGCCCGTCCGCGTCCAGGGCCGGTTCGCCGCGGACGTTGACCCACTTGGTGCGCTCGCCGACGACGAGCCGGTGCTCGATCTCGAACGGCACCCCGGCCAGGGCCCGGTGCAGCGCGCCGTCGACGCGCGGGCGGTCGTCCGGGTGGACCCGGCGGGCCAGTTCCTCGCCGGCGTGCGGACCGGGGGCGCACTCGCAGATCCGGCTCCCCTCTTCCGAGCTGACGTACGCGCCGTCGCGCGCGTCGTAGGTCCAGCCCGCGACGTGGGCCATGCTCTCGGCCTGGCGCAACAGCGCCTCGCTCCGGCGCAGGGCCTCCTCGGACCGGTTCCGCTCGGTGACGTCCCGCACCACCACGGTGTGGAACCGGCGCCCGCTCGCCTCGCCCCGCGAAACGGTCGCCTCCAGCGGGAACTCCGCGCCGCTCGCCCTCCGCCCGCGGGTCCCCGACCGGATCCGGCTCGACAGCGAACCGGTCCCGCCCTCGGCCCCGTTCTCCCCCTCGTCCGGGGCGACTAGTTCGTTCGGGATGAAGTCGGTGAGGGGCCGCCCCATCGCGCGCGGGGCCGGGCACCCGAACATGCGCTCCGCGGCCGGGTTGAACAGGCTGATGCGCCGATTCTCCTCGACCACGATCACCGCGTCCTTCGCGGACTCGATGATCCCCGTCAACCGGGCCTCGGACTCGGCCAGCCGGCGCTCGGTCCCGACCTGCCGCAGGATCCGGGCGACCGCTTCCGGGAGGTAGTCCAAATACTCCAGCGACTTGGTGACGAAGTCCCGGACCCCGACCCGCAGGGCCTGGATCACGGTCGCCTCGTTACTGAACCCGGTCACCAGGATCACCGGCAGGTCGTACCCGGCGGCCTTCACGCGGGCGTAAAAATCGAGCCCGTCCGTCCCGCCGGGGAGCCGGTAGTCGAGCAGGACGAGGTCGATCGCCCCCTTCCCGACTTCCACCAGCGCCTCGTCCGCGGTCGCGGCGAGGACCACACTGTACCCCGCCTCTTCGAGCCGGCTCCGCTCGAGTTCGGCGATCCCCGGGTCGTCCTCGACGACCAGGACGGTGGCGGCGTAAGTGACGGACGGAACGGCGGTTATGAGGGATGCAGGCATCTCATCGGCTCCAGCTACACCCGGTCATCTTCTCGGGGCACTTTTACGATCGCCAGAAACAGCCCGAGGCGCCGAACCGCCTCGACGAACCGGTCGTACTCCACCGGCTTGGTGACGTAACTGGAGCAGCCCAGTTCGTAGCACCGCTTGACCTCGCGCGGGTCGTCGGTGGTGGTCAGCATGATGACCGGGAACTCGGTCGTTTTCGGGTCCGCCTTGATCTGGCGGAGCACCTCGACCCCGTCCACGCGGGGCATGTTGATGTCCAGGAGCAGCAGCAGCGGCCCGTTCGGGGTGCGCTCGTGGTACGCCCCCTCGCACCGGACGTAGTCGAGGGCCTCCTGCCCGTCCTTCACGTGGACGATCCGGTTGGCGAGCCCGGCGTCCAGGAGGTTCTGCTGCACCAAATAGGCGTGCCCCTCGTCGTCCTCGGCCAGAAGAATGACCAGTCCGCGATCGGCCATTAGGCGCTCCTCGGGGCGAAAAGTGACCCGTCACCGGGCGCCGGCAGGGCCACGAAAAATGTACTGCCCGCGCCGGGCCGCGACTCGACCCAGACCCGCCCCCGGTGGCGCTCGGCGACGCGGGACACGATCGCCAGCCCGAGCCCCTCCCCGGACCCGATCCCCGGGTGGGCGCGCTGGAACGCCTGGAAGATCTTCTGGCGGTGCCCCTCGGCGATCCCCAACCCGTTGTCCCGAACGAAGTAGGTCCGAAATCCGCTCGGCACGTCGGGCGCGCCAGGCGCACCGGGCGGCAGGCACCCGACCTCGATCACCCCGGGCCGGACCGGGTCCAAATAGGTCAGGGCGTTCCCGATCAGGTTCCCGAACAGTTGTTCGAGCGCGGTCCGATCGCCCCGGGCGGCGGGCAAATCGCCCACCCGGACAACGGCCCCGCGCTCGGTGATGGTGCCCTGGGCGGCCCCCACGACCTGCGCAACGACGCGGTCCAAATCGACGACCTCCCAACGATATTCAATGCGCCCGGCACGGGACAGCCGCAACAGGGCGTCAATGATCCCGCTCAGTCGGAGAACGGCGGTCTGGATGAATCCGACCGATTTGGCCATCTTTCCCTCGAGGAGCGCGCGCCCCCGGGTCCGAACGTCCGGTGGAACGCTTTCTTCGTTGACCAGGGCCGTGAGTTGTTGGCACCCCTTCTCCAGCTCCTTGCTGAACCCCTGGAGGTTAACGAGCGGGCTCCGCAAGTCGTGCGACACACTGTACACGAACATTTCGTTCTCGGTGTTCTTCTGGGCCAGATCCCGGTTCGCCTCGGCCAGCGCCGCGCTCCGCTCCCGAACGGCCTCCGCCGCGGCCTTCCGCTCGGTAATGTCCTGCACCTGGCCGACGTACATCTGTGGCCGCCCGCCCGGGCCGCGGATCACGGCGACGTTCGTCAGCCCCCAGAGCACGTGCCCGTCCTTGTGCCGGTACTGCTTCTCCATCTGGAAGTAATCGCCCGCGCCCGCCAGCAGCACCTTCCGCCGGTCCAGGCTCTCGCCCAGGTGGTCCGGGTGCGTGACGTCGGCCAGGCCCAGCCCCTGCAGTTCGTCCGGCGCCGCGTACCCGAACAACTGGGCGAACGCCGCGTTCGCGCGGAGGAACCGGTTGTCGAGGTCCGTCAGCACCATCGCCATGTTCGTGGTGTCGAACGCGCCGCGGAACAGGGCCTCCTCCTCGCGCAGGGCGGCGTTCGCCCGGTCCAGTTCGGCCGTTCGCGCGCGGACCCGGTCCTCCAGTTCCTCGTTCAGGCGGCGCACCTCGGCCTCCGCGCGCTTGCGGGCGGAAACGTCCTGAAACGCGATCCCCACGGACCGGTCCGGGAGCGGGAACGCGAGGACGGACCACCACCGCTCCTCGACCCGCGCGTCCCCGTACCGGAACTCCCCCAGGTCGTCCGCCGCGCCCGACTCCGCGACCGCGGTGTACCGGCGCAGTTGGTCCTCGGGGATCGCCGGGAACACGTCCGTGACCGCGCGCCCGAGCGCCGCGTCGAGCGCAATGCCCAGCAACCGGGCCGCGCCGCGGTTGCCCGAGCGGACGCGCAAGAGCGCCCCGGCCCCCGGGCCGTCGAGTTGGTAGATGAGCAGGCCGATGGGGATGTTCTGCGCGACGTCCGCGAACAGCCGCAGTGCGGCCTCGGCCCGCTTGCGCTCGGTCAGGTCGGTCAGCATCGTGCGACTGCGCAGGTACCGCCCTTCGGGATCGCGGACCGATGAGGAGTTGACCAGGACGGGAAACGTGGTGCCGTCCTTGCGCACCAGATCGAGTTCGACACCGACGACGGCCCCCTCCTCTCGCACCTGATCGAACCCCTGCTGGTAGGCCCCGCGGCTGTTCGCGCTCACCAAGTCCGCGAACCGCCGCCGCCCGATCACTTCGTCGGCTTCGTACCCGAGCCACTGCAGTTCGGTCCGGTTGACCGCGACGAGCACCCCGTCCTGGTCGACCGAGTGGTACCCGCACGGGGCGTTGTCGTACAGGTCCTTCACCCGGTCCGACGCCCGGGTAAGGGCCTCGGCCATGTCCCGGAACGCGCGGTCGAGGACCGCAATTTCGTCGTTCCCCTTGAGGGGCGGCGGGAGCTCATCCCCCGTCGCCAACCGATGGGCGTTGGCCTCCAGCTCGGCGAACCGGCGCGCGATGCCCCGGTGGAACGCGAACCCGAGTGCGAAGGTGCTGATGACGACCGCGAGGCCCCCGAAAACGAACAGCCGGTTGAGCCGCACGCGGGACCGCTCCAGGGTCGTGAGGCGCTCCCGGTCGAGGCGCTCCTCTTCGTCCAGGAACGTTTTGACCTCCCGGCGAAAGTCGGCCATCAGGACGCGCCCGCGCCCGGACCGGACCCGCCCCACCGCTTCGTCCGTCGCTCCCCCTCGAATCAGGCTCTCGATGTCGCTCTGCCACGCGAGCAACTCCCCCGCACGGGTCCGAATCGCGCGGAAGTGCTCGGCCTGCTCCGGGTTGTCCGCGAGGCGCCCTTCGAGGTCATTGAAATGCCCGGGCAGCTCCCGAACCGCGTCCCAATAGCTCTGGGCGAAGGTCGCGTCGCCGGAAATGACGTACCCGCGGACCGAGGCGTGGGCGTCGGCCACCGTGCTGTGGATCTCGTGGGCCCGGGCCATCACGTCCTTGGTGTGTGCGGCCCACCGCTCCGCGTCTTCGTGATCGCGCTGCAACCGAACGGCCACAAGAACAAAAACGAGTTGGAGCAATAGGGGCAGGGCGATGAGGACCAGACCCTTTTGAAACACGGTCAAATTCACGGGACCACCGTCGAGTGCGGAGAGCAGGCGGCTTGCGAGCGCCGAAACGGGGCGCGGGCGGTCAGGTCTTCGGGGTCAATCGAGCCGATCCGCGAGCGCGTGATACGGAGCCGGTACGGAGCGATCGGCGCATCTACCGGCCCGGCGTACTCATAGGATTACAACCACAACCGGACAGCGCGCCAAGCGAAAACATCGAACGTGTAATTACAACAGTTACACAAATCACAAATCTATTATAGACTTGACCAATCACGAACCGTGACGCGGACCATTTCTGACGCGATCTTGGGGCTGAAAACAACGGAACCAGAGTTCCAAATCTTCGTCAAACTGATCCGGCACTAACATTCGCTCACATTTCCAGCACTTGGCAGCCTAATTGCCGGAAGCAATCGATCATAAATTCAATATTCACCGGAACTTCCGTCTCAATTCCACATGAGCTCACCGGCGTAAATCCGCACCAATGGCTAACAAACGCTGGCTTTCCAAGATTCAAATCACTTCCGGTCTCGAAACACGCCACTGGCGCCAAAAAAGTCGCAACTGCTTACGCAGTAAATACTAACACGATAAACTGTGCACAAAATCGCACTACATCATTTGCCGCCATCGACACGAATTTGAAACAGAGTGGCTCACCGCCGAACGCGGCGGCTTCTGGCGAAGTCATTGCGGACAGCGGTTTGTGGCGACGAGACGAATTGACTGAAGTGCGAGAGCTTTCAAAGGCGGCGTAACGAACGGATGAGGGGATTCTTCGCGGGTGAATATCGCGCGCCGAAAGTTGCCCAAGAAGGGCCGTATCAGTTCGGCCGATCGGGGGCTCCCCGATCCGGGCCGAGTTGCGCGGCCTTCTCGCGCCCGCGCGCGGACAGGCCGTAGCGGGCGCTGCGCCCGGTCGTTCGGCGCTCGAACCAGCCGTGAGACAGAGCGGCAACGGCCGCGAACCGGTGCGTACCCAAACCGACCTCGATTTCTGGAATCGTGAGCGTTTCCCGGTCGGCGAGTAACTGAACCAGAGCGAGCCTCCGCTCCATCATGGAGGGATACTTGTCGTCCACAACATCTCCTCGTCACCGCCCCATCCTCGGGTGGCACCGATTTCAGGGACGATCTCTTGCGCGCAAACTAACCTTTCATAATTTCTATTCTGCCCCAATCGCCCGCGACGAGTCGCGGAATCACAAGAAATTCTCGCGAGACGTCGTGGTCAGTCCGTGGGCACAACGTTGTTCCCACGTCACCTGAATTCACGCCAGTGGTGAGATCGCAAGCGCGCGAATCAGAAGGGCAGAAGCAGCATTCGTGCCCGGCGAACGGGGCCACACTTGCAAGGGTCGTGAACGGAAATGCTCTTTGTCAAAGCGCTTTCGGCAACGGCAGTTGAGCACTCGTGAACGCGGCCGTGCCCCACTTCACCCCGACACAAAACAAAAAGCGCCCCCGGGAAGTCCCGGAGGCGCGTCGTGACCATTCGTGCGCGCAAAATACCCGCAACGGGCTTATTTCCGCTTCACGTCCTTAATGTTGATGTCCGCCCCGGTTTGGCGATCGTTCAGCAAATTTTCTGCGAAGAAGTCCCACATCCGCTGCGTGAAGTACGGCTGGGCGGCGCCGAAGGCGTGTCGCGCGCCGGGGATCATCAGCATGTCGAAGCGCTTGTTCGCTTTGATGAGCGCGTCCACGAGGCGCATCGTGTTCGCGGGGTGAACGTTGTTATCGATCTCCCCGTGAACGAGCATCAGGTGCCCCTTCAGGTTCGCGGCCAGTTCCGCGTTCGTCGGGATGTGGATGTCGAACCGCATCGCCGGCAGCGTGACGACCGGGAGAGCGGTACCCGCCGTGCGCGGGGGCGGCGCTTGCTGAGCCTGGGCCGCCGAGTTCTTGAGCGCGGCCAGTTTCGCGTTCAGGTCCGCGAGCTTGCGCTCCAGGTCCGCGACCGAGTCCTCGTTCCGCGGATCGAACGATTCGAGGAGGTCTTCGAGTTCGGATTCGAGCGCCTGTTCCGGCGTCGGCCCCTTCTTGCGCCCGCCCGTGCCCTTCCCGAAGCCCTTTCCGGCCCCGGTGTTCGCATCGGTCGCGGTGGAGGTACCCTTCCCGTCCCCTACCGGAACCTCTTTCATGCCGTGATAGGTCTCGGACCAGTTGTCGTTGTAGATGTTGTTGTCGTGGTTACCGGCGCTGGCGACCGCGGCCTTGAAGAACTCGTTGTATGGCTTCTGCAGCACCGCCGCGGCCGACATGAACCCGCCGCCGGAGTGCCCGTAAATGCCCACACGATCGATATCGATAAAGCTGTGGCGCGCAGCGAGGGCTTCGAGGGCGGCTTTCTTGTCCACCAGCCCGTAGTCACGCAAGTTGAAATAACCAAATGAGTGGTACGCCTTCGACCGCTCCGGGCTGCCGCCACGGTGCCCCACCTGAATGACGATGAACCCGAGTTGTGCTAACTGCATCGTCTGGCTGTGGGCCGAGAACCGGTAAACGACGCCCTCCGTTTGCGGCCCCGGGTACACGTGTGCAATAATCGGGTACTTCTTCTTCGCGTCGAAGTCGAACGGCTTCCACATGTTCCCGTAGAGGTCGGTGACACCGTCCGCGGCCTTCACCGTGAACGTTTCCGGCATCTGCCAGCCGGTCTTCTTCAGCGCGGACAGGTCGGTCGTTTCCAGCACCATCAGCACCTTGCCGGCGTCGTCGCGGAGCGTGGCGAACGGCGCGTAGTCCACCCGCGTGCTGTTGGTCACAACGAACTTCTTCGACGGCGACAGCGACGACGACTGGTTGAAGCCACTCAGGGGCTGCTTCTCGCTCCCTTCAACCAGGGAGACGATCGGAGCCGAGTTCGGTTCCTCGCTCGGGTCGAGGCAGGTCAACCCGGTGCCGTCAAGTTTCACGCGGTAGAGGTGCGTGTAGTACAGGTTCTCGCCCGGTTCGCGCCCGTTGCCGATGATGTAGACGAACCCGGCCTTCGCATCGATCTCGACGATCCGGCTCGCGCGCCACGCGCCGCTCGTGAGGGCGTTCTTGAACGTGCCGTCGCGCCCGTAGCGGTAGAAGTGGCCCCACCCGCTGCGCTCCGACCACCACACGAACTCGTCGGTTTCCTCGATGTAGCGCGGCGTTTGCATTTCGAGGTACGCGGCATCGAACGCCTCGTTCACGAGGCACTTGCAGGTGCTGCTGAACACATCAAAGGCGCAGATTTCGAGGTTCCGCCGGAGCCGGTCGCGGCGGATGAACCGCAACTCGCCCGGGCCCTTGCCCCAACGCAGGTCCGAGTACCGCTCGTCCTTCCATTTCTGCGTGATCCGCGTGAGCGCTTTGGACTCGACGACACAGTAGTAGAGTTCCGTCTTGCGAACGAGTTCTTCGCCCGGCATCGGGTACTTGTACTGTTCGAGCTTGGGCCGCGGGTCGGCGATCGAGTCCACGAGGTAGAGGTCCTTCACCCCGCGGCTATCGGCCCGCGTGATGTAGAACGCCTTCGAGTCCGTCGACCACGTCACGTTGGGCCGCGTCTTGCGGTCCGCCGGCGCTGAAGCGCCGGCGCCCGTGCCCTTCCCGGTGTTGTTCCCCTTCCCGAACCCGCCGCCCCCACCGCCGAAGCCGCCCACGAACGTGTACTCTTCCGCGCCGTCCGTCGAGAGCTGCGCCGCCTTGTCTTCGGGTTGCCCCTCGTCGCAGAGGTAGAGGTTGTACTTCAAGAGGAACACGTACTTCTTCTTGTCCGGCGAGTAGTTCTTGTACGAAGACGCCGGCTCGGTCGGGGTCTTGGGCTGCGCCTCCCCCATGCCGCCCATGCCACCCGTTCCGCCACCCATATCGTCCTTCTTCTGCTCGGTTTCGCCCTCGCGCAACCGGCGGAGCATCTCGTTCACGCGCTCATCACCGAGCTGCCCGCGCAGGCGCTCGATGGCTTCCGCGTTGAGGGGGCCGGTCCCGCTCGCGGACGCCTTGCCGGTGGACTTCAGTTTGCCCGCACCCAGGTCGAACTCGTACTGGTTCTCGCTGAACGCGAAGGTGAATTTCTTCCCGTCCGCGGCGACAACCACGCGATCGAGCCGCAGCGTGTCGCCGTCGAGCGGCTTTTTCGACGCTTCCGAAAGCGCCGAGGCCAACGCCACGTGATCGAACAACGGCGCCCGTTCCTTCTTCGTGGGATCGACGCGCCAGTACCGGTTCCCGGTCGCGGTGCGGGCCGCGTACCAGAACGTGTCCGACTTGCCGATCCACTGCGGCGCAACGGACGCCTCTTGAACGTGGCGCGTCACGAAATCGCGGTCGAACTTCTGGGCGAGAGGGTAGTTGGCCCCTGTGATCCGCTCTTGAGCGGAAACGAGCGGGGCGAGCGCGATCACGAAGATCGCGACAATCGCGTGGCAGCGAGTCATGGCGTAGTGCCCTGGTGATAAAGGTGCCGTTTAGCCAGATTATCCAGGTTGTTGCAGAAGTCTGTACTTTCCGCGAAGTTATAGGCGGTTGGCGTAAGTTGTGGGGTCGGGAGTAGACGAGTGCCGGCCCGTCCGGGAGGATGGCGTTACCACACGACCTCCCGACCCGAACGGACGCGGCCATGCCATCTTCGCATACTCCGGCCCCTCGGTGCCACTGGTTTTCAACCCTGGCCAAGGCTCTGGACCCGCGGTCCGGGCGGCGGCTCGCGGTCCTGTTCCTCGGGATCATCCTGACCCGCGGGCGCCGCACCCTCGCGGGTTGGATCCGGGCCGCCGGGCTGTCGCCCCAGTACCGCCGGTGCTACGCCACGGCCGCGGCCGTGGGGCGCCGCACCGAGCGTATCGCCATGCGGTTGTTGGTCGAGGTTCTCAAGCCCATGGTGGCCGGTGCGCCTCGGGTGGTGCTGGCCCTCGACGACACCCCGACGGAGCGGTACGGGCCCAAGGTTCGAGGGGCCGGGGCGCACCACAACCCGACACCCGGGCCGGCCGGGGGCCCGTTCGTGTACGGGCACGTGTGGGTGGTCCTCGGGTTGTTGGTGGGACACCCCCTCGGGGGGATTGTGGCCCTCCCCCTGTTGGCCCGCCTGTACATCCGCCGCAAAGATCTCGGGGCCATCCCCGGGCCGGACCGGCCCGAGTTCGCAACCAAGTTGGTGATGGCCGTGGACCTGGTCCGGTGGGCCCACGGGTGGCTGAAGACGTGGGGCCGGGCCGTGTGGGTGGTGGCCGACGGGGCGTACGCCAAGGCCCCGGTGCTCAAGGCCCTACTCGCGCTCCGGGTGACCATGGTGAGCCGGCTCCGCAAGGACGCGGCCCTGTGGACGGTGCCCCCGGCCCGCGATCCGAGCGCCCGCGGGCGGCCCCGCGTGTACGGGGAGCAGCGGGTGTCGCTCGCCAAGCGGGCCGGGCACAAGGGCGGGTGGACCACGGGCACGTTCACCCTGTATGGGAAGCCCGTGGAGAAGCGGTACAAGACGTTCGAGGCCACGTGGCGGCCGGCCGGGGGCACGATCCGGGTCGTCCTGGTGGACGAACCCAAGGGGTGGGTCGCGTTCTTCTGCACGGACCCCACGGCCTCCGTGGCCGACATCCTGGGCCTGATCGCGGACCGGTTCTCGTTGGAAACCTGTTTTCGAGATCTCAAACAGGTCGCGGGCGCCGGTCACCAGCAGGTACGCGGGGTCGCGTCGAACGTGGGATGCTTCCACCTGTGTGCGTGGTCCCTCACGCTCACCGAGGTGTGGGCCTGGAACCAGAAGGCGGATGAACTGGTGGCCCATCGGGCGGCCTCCCCGTGGGACGATCCGAACCGGCGCCCGAGCCACGCGGACAAGCGCCGGGCCTGGCAACGGGAGCTGCTGGCCGAGGAAATTCAGGCCGTTGTGGGCGAGCACCACGACCCCGCGAGAATCCGCGCCCTCGCGCACCGGTGCCTGGATCTGGCTGCTTAAACGCTATAAGTTCGCGGAAAGTACAGAGAAGTGCAAACTGATAGCAGGAAAGCAGTTAATCGCCACAAGCCGTAGTAACAACGTGAACTATGGATGAAGATAAAATGAGATCCCCCCGTATACAACACAGAACTCTAATGACTTTGCTGATTATATCGATTGAGTGAATAATAAGCGTCACGCAGTCTGTATCAATCACATCCTTTGCGTTCTCCATATCGTTGCCAATTCTGTGCTGAAGGAGCGGTGTTACGCGACGAAGATTACCGTTTGAAATTGCGTAACGACATTACTGGCCTGAGTCTTCGCCGCTCGCGATTCAGGAGACGTCATGGATTATGGCCCCCGCGCGTTCGCCCCCGCACTTCGCATCCCGTTGCGCATGGAAGACCTGGAGGCGCGGTGGCTGCTCACGTCTTATACGCTCACGCCGGTCGTTCCCGTAATTGATGCGGCAATGGCGGCCCGGCTCTCGACCGTGATCCAGCGCGGGGCCGCACTGGGGAACCAGGCGAACGTTTTTACGCGCGCCGGCGACAGCATCACGTTCTCGAACAACTTCCTCGTGCCGCTCGGAATGCCCACCGCGGGGGTCGATCTCGCGGGGGACGGCTCGCTCAACGACACACTCGCGTACTTCCGCTCCGGCCAGGTCGGGACGACGAACTACTTCACGCACCCGAGCGCCGCGGCGGTCAGCGGGTACAAGTCCGCTGATGTGCTGGGGCTACTGCCCAGCGAACTCGCGGTTAGTAAGCCCGCGTTCGTGCTCATCATGATCGGAACGAACGACATTGCCGCCGGCGTGACCCTCGACACGTTCCGGCAGAATTTGACGCGGATCGTCCAAACGGCCCTGAACGCGGGCGTGGTCCCGGTCCTCAGCACGATCCCGGACAGCAAGTTCTCGGCGGAACTGGAGCGGCTGCAACCGAGCTACAACCAGGTCATCGAAGATGTGAGCGAAGCGCTCCAGGTGCCGCTCTGGAACTACTGGCGGGCGCTCCAACGGCTCCCGAATTCGGGGATCAGCGCGGACGGCGTTCACCCCAGCGTTTCACCGGCCGGTGGCGGCGACCTGACCGAAAGGGGGCTGCAGTTCGGCTACAACGTCCGCAACCTCACCGCACTGCAAACGCTCGACAAACTGCGCCGCGTGCTGATCTCGGGTCAGTCGCCCGATCTGCCGAGCGACAACCAGTCGTGGGCGCCTCTCACGAACGCGCTCGCGGTGGCCGCGGGGGACACGACCGGGTTCCAGGTCGAAGTGATCGACACGACCACCCGGCGCGTGCTGTTCCGCTTCGATCCGTTCCCCGGGTTCGATGGGAGCGTCCGCGTCGCGCTGGCGGACGTGAACCACGACGGGGTACCGGACCTCATCGCGTCGGTCGGTCCCGGCGGTCCCCCGCACGTCAAAGTCTTCGACGGCCAAACGGGAACACTGATCGCGAGCTTCTACGCCTTCGACACGGGATTGACGACCGGCCTGAGCATCGCGACCGGCGACGTGAACCGCGACGGCTTCGCCGACATCATCGTGTGCCCGGAAGCCAACGCCCCCGCACACGTGAAGGTCTTCAACGGCGCGGGCGAACTGCTGGACAGTTTCCTCGCGTTCGCGTCGTCGTTCACGGGTGGGGGACGGGTCGCGAGCGGCGATGTGAACCGCGACGGCTTCGCCGACATCATCGTTGCGGCCGGGACCGGCGGACAGGGGCACGTCGTCGTGTTTTCGGGAACGGACCTGGGGCTGTTAGCCAGTTTCTTCGCGTTCGGACCCGCGTTCAGTGGCACAGTGTCATTGGCTGCAGACGACTTCGATGGCGACGGACTCGCAGAGGTCGCCGTCGCGCCCTCGTCGGCGGGATACGATCCACACGTCAAAGTGCTCCGCCCACTGACGGAAAAACTGGTGAGCAGCTTCTACGCCTACGATTCCGGGTTCCGCGGAGGTGTGCAGCTCGCAACGACGAACCGTAACGGGCACAGCGCGCTCGTCACCGCGACAAACACGGCAGCCGCAACGGACGTTCGGGTCTTCGAGTCGCCCTCGAACGGGCTCCTGGATGCGTTCTTCGTCTACGAAACCGGCTTCCGCTTCGGCGCATCATTCGGCGGGTGATCGGGCGCGGTACGAAACACGACGATGATTCCAGGAGGTGGGAGCACCCCTCACCCCGCCGCGAAGCGCGGCGACCCTCTCCCGCAAGGGGAGAGGGCAAAACCAAAACCCTGATTTAGCTCGCATCTTCACCGCGGAGACCTGACTTTTGCCCTCTCCCCTTGCGGGAGAGGGTCGCCGCGCTTCGCGGCGGGGTGAGGGGTTACTTCCCGATCCAATAGACTCCCCCTCCCTCGCGCGAAACAAGCACACATTCAACGGCCCTGCCACCCGTGAATCACTTCCCGAACAGCGGGCCGTTCGGAGTAATCAGCCGAGTGACCTTGCTCTCAGTCGAGACGCCCAAGAACACGAAACACATCTCGCTGGTCGTCTGCTCCCCGAACCGCACCGCTTGCGGCGGGGAACTCGGGTTGTGCGGGTTGCCGGCCGAGTTGTCGTAGGTCGCGCGCACCCGGAGCACGGTGCCCTTCGGTAACTTCATCGGTTCCTTGAGTTCGTACTGCTCCTGCCAGTTGTAGTCCCACGCCGGGATTCGCACGAGCGTCTGCTCTTTCCCGCTGGGAACGGTCGCGGTCAGTTCGATGTCCTTGCCGAGCAGGTGCATGTGCGGCGACATGCGGTACAGCGTCACGTCCTCTGCCAGTTTCCACGACGAATCGACTTTGAACTGCTTCTCGCCGGCCGGGATCGACAGGAACACGCCGGTCGCGGGGATCGTGCGGAACGGCTGCGTGACGGGCGCTTTGGCGAAGTACAGCCCGATCTTGGTGCGGTCCTTCTCTTCCTTGCCGGTGCGGTGGTAGTGGAACTGCACGCACAGATCCGCGCCTTTCGGGAGTTTCTGCCCGATGCCGTCGGGGAGTTTCTTCGGCAGCGAACCCGGCGCCCACCCGCCGACCATCCCGCTGCGGTCCGGCAGGAAGCCCCAACCCATGCTCACCGGGTACCCCGGGCCGTGGTCCGCGTCGTCGGCTTTCGGCTTCGCTTTGGCCTGGAGCGCGCGAGCCTTGCCCGACGTATCGACCAGTTGAAGCGTGTGGTGAACGACCCGCGGGTTCCCCGGCTTCACCTCCATCGCGACGATGAACTTGTCTTCGGACAGGTTCGTGGGGAACACCACGACGCGGAAGTGGTCCTTACCGCTGGCCGCGATCGTCGTCTCGCTCGGCGCTTCGAGGATGAGGTCTGGCTCACCGAGCGTCCACCCGTCGGTGAACTTCGGCGCCGCGGGCGCGTCCTTCGGGTCGCCTTCGAGTTTACCTCCGACGATCCATTTCTCGACTACCTTGACCGCCTCGTCCGGGATCGCCCGTGTGCCGGTCAGGAGCGGGTTCGGGGCGGGCTTCCACGGCGGCATCCGCTTCGCGTGCATCTCTTCGAGCGACGTGTCCGCCCACTTCGCCACCTGCTTGTAGTTCACGAGGCTGAACGGCCCCACCTGGTCCGGACGGTGGCACGACTGGCAGTGGTTCTGCATCACGGGCAGCACGTCCTTGTAGAACGTGACCGGCGCATCTGCCGCGGCCTCCTTAACCGGGTCCGGGATCGGGCACCCGAACGCCTTCGTTTCCGGCACGCTCACCGGCTTCCCCGCGAGGATTTCATCCAGCGCGGTGACGAGATCTTGTCGCGAAACGGTGGCCTTCGGCTTCATCCGCGCGGAGTACCCGTCATCGATCCGCCCGCGGTACCGCACCACCAACTTCTCGTCCAGAATCACGACTTCCGGCGTGGTCTTGGCACCCAGCAGAGCAGTGGCCGCATGGGTCGGGTCGCGCAGCACCGTGAAAGGGATCTTGTACTCCTTCGTGTGTTTGGCGACGCGCTCCGCGGATTCGTCCGGGTCCGCGTGGATGCCGACGACCACGACGCCCTTATCCGCGAACTTGGTGGCGACATCGGCGAGGGCGGGTATGTAGCCGTTAGACATCGGGCACTCGCACGACAGGAACGCGAAGACCACGGCCTTCGCCTTCTGGTCCGCGAGCGCCCACGTCTTGCCAGCGGGGTCGGTGAGTGTGAAGTTCGCGACGGGCTTCGGGTCGGATTTGGGATCGGCAGGTGCCCCGACGAGGGGTACGACGAGAGCAAGAAGGATCGGCACAACGAGCAGGCGTTTCACGTTTGTTCTCCTGGGCTGCGGAAAGGCCGCGTCTCAGAAGAACAACCCGCGACACTTACCCCGGTTACATCCCGCGAAACACGATTTCGCCGATTTGCTGAATCAGGAGGCGCCGACGCAGGTTCGGCTTGGTGCGGTCGTGGACCAGCGCCCCGGGCTTGATGTGCCCCTCTGGGGTGAACACTGCGTCGTCCTTGGAAACCGTTTCGAGTAGCGCGAACGTGAGCGCCGTGGTCCCTTCGCCGAGCGCCTTTCGCCGCACCACCAACGAGCGGACGATTTTGGTGTGCTTCTCGATCACCAGTTCGGCCGACGCGATGTGCAGCGGGCGCACGTCCCCGCGGCGCACAGCGGTCACGGAATAGGTTTCCGCCGCGCGCTCGGGCGGTTCGGTCCAGGTGAGGTCGAAATTGGCGAGCACCTCATCAAGTAGCGAATCGAGTTCGAGTTCGTGAATCTTGACCGCGTTGCGCAGCGCGACGGGCAATTCACTTTCGTCGAACGCCACGGCCCCCTCAATGGTAGGGGCGACCCACACCCGACCCGATCCGTCACTACCCCACGCCCCCCTTCCGCCAAATCCCGGCTCGACAACGAACCGGTCGCCGCGCGTACAGAGCACGCGCGGGCTGGTATCGAGTGCGAGGAGCGGAAGCGCTTCGCGCAAGCGCGGGGGTAACTCGATCGTGACGCGGTAGCACCGCGCCTCGTTTCGGGTGTAGGCGTCGCGTGCCCCCTGCACGACTTGCGCGGGCGACGCGACCACCTCGCGCGGACCGGAGAGCGCGAACACCGCAATCAGCACCGCCGCGGCCAACCCCACCACCCCGGCGACGGACGCCACTCGGCGCCACACCCGCACGCGGCGAAGTGTGGGAGTCGGTTCTGCGTCCGCCGCGAGCTGCGCCAGAACGCGGTCGGCCATCCCCTGCGCGTCCATACGGGCCGCGTCCGCGTCGAGCTGCGCGCGAACGAGTTCGTCGATTCCCGGTTCAGGTTCGGGAAACGAATTGGGTGGAAGCATCACAGGTTCTCGCGCACGAAGCCCGCGAAGGAATCGCGGGCCGAAAGCGGTCGGAACATTATTAACTCTGCCTTGAGCCCACCTCACTCAGCACACACGATGCTGGTAAGACAGGTGCAAGGCTTAAAACCGATGCCAAACGTTAACAGCAAACGCGGTCGGCAATAGAGAACAACCCACGCCACGCAAGGCGGTTACACCTTGTCATCGGAATCCGCGATATTGTGCAATGATTCCAGTTCACGGGCGAGCGCGTGGCGCCCGCGGTGAACGAGAACGCCCGCGTTCGTCGCGGAGACGCCCAGCGCCTCGCCGATCTCCTCCTTCGACATCCCCAGCGCTCGCAACTCGACCGCGGCTCGTTGGAGCGGCGGGAGCCTCTGCAGCGCGTCACATATCGCCTGTTCGAGTTCGCGGTGCTGGAGGATTTGTTCGGGTCGCAGCGCCACCGGATCGGCCACTGTAATTGGAGAATCGTCGGGGTGGGAGGAGTCGAGGCTGAGAAGGGCCTTTTCGCGCGTCGCCTGGTTGATGCACAGATTGGAGATCGCTTTGAAGAGGATCTTCACGCCGTCGCGTTCAAGGTCGTAAGCGTCCGCCCGGCGAAGGAGCCGGTAGAAGCACTCCTGAACGACGTCGTCGGCCCGCGACGGGTCGCGCACGAGCGACCGGGCGTAGGCGGTCGCACGCGGGCCGATGGCGACCACCCACGCCCCGAAGCGCTGCCGCTGTTCGTTCGTCAACATTGCGGTCGTTCCCCGGTCCGCCACATCCTATCAACCGCGTCCAGCGAAACAGGTTCCGGACACGAAAGCGTTCGATCTCGAACCGGCGCCGGATACGGCCAACCGTTTCCTCTTTAAAAACTTGCACCCGTTCGACTGTACGCATATTATCTGGTCTCACAGTTCAGGATTCTCTCTCACCCTGAGCGTGGCATGGCGAGTACCCCTCTCCCGGTTCTCCGGCAGCGGTCGTTCGGCGAAACGGCGCGGCGCGACCGCTGGTGGCTCCAGCCGTTGCTCGTGTTCCTCGGATTCGGCACGTTCCTCGTGTACGCGAACTGGGCCGCGTTCCAGGGCGCGCACTACACCTACGGCCCGTACCTGTCGCCGTTCTACTCGCCGGAACTCTTCGGGAATTCACCGCACGCATGGTTCGGCCCCCAACCGGCGTGGTGGCCGAGTTGGTTGCCGTTCTCGCCCGCGCTCATCATCCTCTGGGCGCCCGCCGGGTTCCGCCTCACCTGCTATTACTACCGCGGCGCGTACTACAAGGCGTTCTGGGCCGACCCGCCCAATTGCGCCGTCGGCGAACCGCGGAAGCACTACATCGGCGAGAGCAACTGGCCGCTCCGCATTCAGAACATCCATCGCTACTTCCTCTATTTCGCGATCCTGTTCCTTTTCATGCTCGCATACGACGCGGCCTCTGCGTTCTGGTTCAAGGACGCGAACGGAAAGGGGAACTTCGGCATCGGGGTCGGCTCGCTCGTACTCACGGCAAACGTGATCCTGCTTTCTGGCTACACGCTCGGGTGCCACTCGCTGCGCCACCTCGTCGGCGGCCGGCGCGACTGCATCTCAACATCACCACTGTGCCACAAGGCCTACAAGGGGTGCAGCGCGCTGAACAAGCGGCACATGCTCTGGGCGTGGGTGAGCCTCGTGGGGGTAATGTTCACCGACGTTTATGTGCGGCTCTGCTCGATGGGCGTGTGGACGGACGTCCGCATTCTTTGACCCACGCGCTACAGATCGGTACGGACTTGTGTTTCAACCACTCGGCCGGAGTCCGGATTCATGTCTGTCGAGTTCCAGACTCACGAACACGACGTGATCGTCATCGGGGCCGGGGGCGCGGGCCTTCGTGCCGCGATCGAGGCGAGCGCGACCGGCGTGTCGGTCGGGTTGGTGTGCAAATCACTGCTCGGCAAAGCCCATACCGTGATGGCCGAGGGCGGGATCGCTGCGGCGCTCGCGAACGTCGATAACCGCGACAACTGGAAGGTCCACTTCGCCGACACGATGCGCGGCGGGCAGTACGTCAACAACTGGCGGATGGCCGAACTTCACGCGCGCGAGGCCCCGGACCGCGTGCGCGAACTTGAAAAATGGGGCGCGGTGTTCGATCGCACGCCCGACGGCAAGATTCTGCAGCGGAACTTCGGCGGGCACAAGTACCCGCGCCTCGCGCACGTCGGCGACCGCACCGGCCTCGAACTCATTCGCACGCTCCAGGACCACGGCATCCACCGGGGCATCGCCGTGTACATGGAGCGCACCGTCATTCGGCTCCTGAAGGACGGCGACCGCGTGAGCGGCGCGCTGGCCTACGACCGCGAGCGCGGTCGGTGGACCGTGTTCCGCGCGAAGGCCATCGTGCTCGCGACCGGCGGGATCGGGAAGGCGTACAAGATCACATCGAACTCGTGGGAGTACACCGGCGACGGGCACACGCTCGCCTACGACGCGGGCGCGGAACTCATCGACATGGAGTTCGTGCAGTTCCACCCGACGGGAATGGTGTGGCCGCCGAGCGTGCGCGGCATCCTGGTCACCGAGGGCGTGCGCGGCGAGGGCGGTGTGCTGCGGAACAACACGGGCAATCGGTTCATGTTCGGCGACATCCCGGACAATTACCGCCCCCAAACCGCGAAGGACGAAGAAGAAGGCTTCCGCTACGTGCTCGGCGACAAAGAATCCAACCGCCCGCCGGAACTGCTCACGCGCGACCACGTGGCCCGGTGCATCGTGCGCGAGGTGCGCGAGGGGCGCGGGAGCCCGCACGGGGGCGTGTTCCTCGAATTGCAAACGTTCGCCGGGTGGTACGGCCAGCGCGCGAAGAAGTTCGACGCGGCCGAGCACTGGAAGAAAAAGCTGCCGAGCATGTACCACCAGTTCAAGGAACTCGGCGGGCTGGACATCACGAAGGAGCCGATGGAAGTCGGCCCGACGACGCACTACATGATGGGCGGCGTCCGCGTCGACGCAGACACGCAGATGTCGCGCGTCCCCGGGCTGTTCGCGTGCGGCGAGTGCGCGGCCGGGATCAACGGCGCGAACCGCCTGGGCGGGAACTCACTTTCCGACCTGCTCGTTCTCGGCAAGCGCGCGGGGGAATTCGCCGCGAAGTACGCGAGCGAGCAAAACTCTGCGGGAGCCGTTCCCACGGATCAAGTCAATGCCGCTGCGAAATGGGCGCTGGCCCCGTTTGATCGCGAGGCATCAGAGAACCCGTTCAAGGTTCAACAGGACTTGCAGGACATGATGCAAGACCTCGTCGGGATCGTGCGGAAAAAAGACGAGATGCTTCGTGCCCTCGACGGACTGGAAAAACTCCGCACCCGCGCCGCGAAGGTGCAAGTCACCGGGAACCGCGAGTACAACCCCGGCTGGCACACCGCAATGGACCTTCACAACCTCCTGACCGTTTCCGAAGCCGTGACGCGCGCCGCGATCCTGCGCAAAGAGAGCCGCGGCGCGCAGTTCCGCGACGACTATCCGAAAAAGGACAACGCGAAGTTCGGGAAGGTGAACAGCATCATCGCGAAAGGTACAGACGGCACGATGCAGATCCGCCTGGAACAGATTCCGCCCGTGCCCGACGAACTAAAGGATGCCATTAAAGCGGAAGCGAACGGTGTGCTTCCGGACGAGCTGAAATGAACACGATTCAAATAAGTCACAGGGCTTCCGCCCTGTGCTACGAACGCCGGCCCCTCCGGGGCGAATCATGACGGGTGAACCCGTTGTCTTTAGTTTTCGGTCTTCGCCCCGGAGGGGCCGGCGTTCGTAGCACAGGGCGGAAGCCCTGTGATCTAGTTTTGCCGTTGTGAAACAGGGAGCGCTCCTAATGTCCACAACGTTCCGCATCTGGCGCGGGGACGCCACGAAGGGCGAGTTCCGCGACTACACCGCCGAAGCGGGCGAGGGGATGGTCGTTCTCGACGCCGTTCACCAGATCCAGGCCACACAAGCGCCGGATCTCGCGTGCCGGTGGAACTGCAAAGCGGGTAAGTGCGGGTCGTGCTCCGCCGAGATCAACGGCGCGCCCAAGCTCATGTGCATGACGCGCCTCGACGACCTGCCGCCGGACGAGATCGTCATCGTCGAGCCGATGCAGGCGTTCCCGCTGGTGAAGGACTTGGTCACGGACGTGTCGTGGAACTACGAGGTGAAGAAGCGCATCAAGCCCTTCCGCCCGCGGAAACCCGACAACCCCGACGGCACCTGGAAGATGGCCCAGGAAGACGCTGATCGTGTGCAGGAATTCCGCAAGTGCATCGAGTGCTTTCTCTGCCAGGACGTGTGCCACGTGCTGCGCGACCACCACAAGCACGCCGAGTTCATCGGCCCGCGGTTCCTCGTGTACTCGGCCGCACTGGAGATGAACCCGCTCGACACCGCGGACCGCGTGCGCGACCTGAAAGAGACACAGGGGATCGGCTACTGCAACATCACGAAGTGCTGCACGAAGGTGTGCCCCGAGCACATCACCATCACGGACAACGCGATCATCCCGTTGAAGGAGCGCGTCGTGGACGAGTTCTACGACCCGGTGATGAAGCTGATCCAGTTGGTGTTCCGGCCCCGGAAGAAGGAGGATCTGGGCGGAACGGCGGATTGAGGGACGAACCGTGTTTCGTATCGACGCGACCGCGTCGGGGAGGGCGCCATGAATTTGGAACTCAAGATCCTGCGTCGGGACGCGATCCCGGCCGCACTCGAAAAGGCGCACCGCTACCGGCTCCTCAACGAACCGGAGCAGGCCGAGAGCATCTGCGAGGACGTGCTGAGCATCGACCCGGGCAACCAGGCCGCGCTCGCCTCGCTGATCCTCGCACTCACGGACCGCTTCGGCAGCCCGCGCCCGGTGCCGCCGCGGTACGTCCGCGAACTATTGCCGCGGCTGACCGGCGACTACGAGCGCGCGTACTTCGCCGGGATCATCGCCGAGCGCGAGGGGATCGCGTGGCTGCGGTCGGGTCAACCGCGGTCCGGTGGGGCCGCGTTCGTGTGCTTCCACGACGCGATGAACCACTTTGAAACGGCCGAGGCGGTCAGCCCGCCGGCCAACGACGACGCGCTCCTGCGGTGGAACAGTTGCGCCCGGATGATTATGAAGCACCCCGACGTCTACCCGACCGAAGAGATCGCGAGCGAGGTCTACGTCGGCGACTGACCCGGGCGCCGGTTCGAGAGGTTTACAAGAAGCGCCATTTCAGTCGCCCTCACCGAGCTACGGGCGGCCGCGGCTCGGTGAGCGAGAAACGGTCTTTACTAGGGCGCGATTTCGCCGACCGTGCAACCGCGCGGCCCGTAAGGATTTTATCCGTCGGTCCGGTGCTCCCTAATCAGGCGCAGGCAGTCCTGGGCCACCCGCCGTCCCGAAAAATCGAGCCCGCTACCCCCGCCCCGCCCGTCCCGCGCGCCCCAAGCCACCAGAGCGAGTTTGAAAAAGGCTTCCGCCTCCTCGATCTGCCCCGCTTCCATCGCGAGCAAGCCGCCCACCACGTGAGCGTTCGCCTCCCGGCGCAGACTCGTTGTGATCTGATGGACCTCCTCGTACAGCCCCTCCCGCACGAGAGCGTTGTGCACGAAGGTACTGGGGGTACCGGAGATAAAGGGCGTTGACAGTAGCGCCCGGCCGACATCGTAAGACGCCTGCGCGTGCGGGGTCGGCAAGCGACTCGGAACCCGTAACAGGGCGCCCGCGACGTTGCGCATCTCCGGGCCGGTGTCCCGGTAATCGCCGGTGACGGCCGCGAGACAGGCCAGGATCTCGTGGTACGTCGCGGCCCCGACGCTCTTCTCCAGTTCCGGGTCCAACCAGGCGCGGATGTCATTTCCCCGGCCCGCCCAAAGGAGCAGGTCGAGCTCGAGTTTCGCGCCTTCCGGCCCGAACTCCGAGGCGTCGGACTTGAGAAGGAGCTTCAAGGCGCGGTCCGGCAACCCGGCCCCGGCCGCTTCGCGGGCCTGGTCGAGCGCCCGCCTCCCGGCGCCGCCCTCGCAGAGCGCCTCGCGGCGCCGCACTTCGGTACCGAGGCCCTCGTATTCGCGCTCGAGGGCCGCGAGCGCTTGGCGCGCGCCCTCGGGCGTTTCTCCGGGCTGCGGGCCGCGCGCCCGGGTCGCCTTGATCAACCCGTCCAAGTGGTGGAGGGCGAGATCCAAACTGCCGCGGTCCCGGTAGAGGCGCGCCAACCGCCCGTGCGCGGCCGCGGAATCCGGCCGGAGGATCAGAACCTTCTGGAACGCGGTGATCGCCTGCACTTGTCGAATTCGGTCGAACGCCGGGAGGAGGTACCTCCAGGTGCGCTCCCGGGTCGCTTGCGCCAGCCTCAAATAAGCTTCGCCGAGCAGAAAATAGCTCCTCGCATCATCGGGGTTCTCTCGGACCGCCCGGCGGGCCGATCGGACGGCGAGCACGGGCGCGCCCAGCGAGCCGTCGTCTCGGCCGGCAAGAAATGCGTTCCACGCGCCGGGAACCCCGAAGATCCATTGACCGATGTCCGCCGCGCCCGGCCCCGGCCCCGGCGCGGGAGCGGCAAGGTTCCCGAGCAGGCTGGCGCTCTGACTCGCGAGCCACGTCGCGCGGTTCTGAGCATCGTAGGTGCCCCGTTGCCCGTCGAAGTACGCGAGGTACAGCGCGGCTTCGTCCTGCTCCTGGGGGGCGCCCGGGTTCGGGGCCGCGAACGCGCGCGCCCACGCCCGTGCGCCAGGCTCCCGGTCGGCCCCTCCGAGAGGGGCCGTGTCGCTCAAAGCGGGAGAAAAGGCCCTCCGCTCGGGTGACAATCGCAGGGGGGCGAACCGGTCCCCGGCGCCGCGGGCGGCCGGGTCTTGCCACCCGAAGACGACCGTTCGCCCGCGCAGGTACAGGAGGGTCCACTCGTCGGGCGCTCCGGCCAGTCGGGTCACTACGCGCTCGGTCGGCACCGCACCGCCGCTGTGGAGGATGAGGTAGCTGATGCCGCGCTTACGAAAAACTTCGCGCCAACCGGCCGCCCCCGGCTCACCGTCGCCCTCGGGCAGCAGCCCGGCTCGGACCGTTGCGAAATCGAGCGCACCACTTTGTTCGCCGGTTCCTTGCGCGCCACCTTCTCCGAACCAGGACCGGTAATCGGCCACCTCGGGCGAGAGCGCGACCCCGTTCTCGTTCGGGCCGAGCGCGCCTTCGCGGCGCCAGCGTTCAATCACCAGCACCGCATCGCGCAACGAATCATCGGTATCCACGGACCACGCCGGGCGCCCCAGCGGGCGCCCGGTCGCCCACCCGGTCCAGCCGACCGCGAGTAGCGCGCCGGCCCCGGCCAACACAAATACCCACCCGGTGAACCGCACCGCCCGGCCCCAGCGCCGGCCCGCCCCCGGGAGCGCGGGCAGTTGGGCCGAAGCAAGGCCGAGCGCCGCGGTCGGCCCGGCGACGACCGCAAAGAGCGGAGCGACAACCGGCCAGCGGGCGGCCCCGACCAGTAGCAGGAACCACACCGGCGCCCAGGCGCGCGCCCCCCGGTCTCGCCAAAACGCGAACAGACCGAGCAGAACGAGGCCCGCGTAGCCCGCCCCGACGATCGGTGATCCGGTCCGGTACCACGCGGGCCAAAACGGTGAGGCGCTCGGCCCCGCCCCCTCCCACCCCACCGTGTGGGCCGGGGTCCAAACCGTCCAGTGGTTCGGGCTCAGCAGAGAAGCACCGAGGCCGATTAGGAAGAGTTCCCCGAGAACCCACGCGGCCGGGGTGCGCCCCCGCCACGCGACCAGTGCCATTGAGCCAATGGTAACAGGCCCCACTACGACCCAGCGGTCGACGTTCGCCCAGACCGCGAAGAGGACGAACACCTGCCAGCGCGCCCCCCCCGTACCCCTCGCGCCGGACTCGGCCCGGAGCGCCGCGCTCCGTAAGAGCAACATCGTGAGCGCCAAGAACAGGTAGGAAGCGACCCGCGGGCCGAGTTCGAGCCAGGGGCCGACGCACAGGACCGTCACGAGGGCACAGGCGCCCGCGGGCGCGGAACGGCCCGGGGTCCGGCCCGTGCGGAACACCACGAAGGCGAGCAGCGCGGCCGCCCCCGCGTTCAGCGCCGCGGCCCCCGCCCCGCCCAAGAAACGGAACCCCGCATAAAGGGGGAGGTCATAAAGAACCGACACGTGCGCGCCCCGCGCATTCGGGGGCGAGAGCAACCCGTCGTCGCGAGCGGGGTGCGGGCGCCCTTCGGCCACGGCCCGCCCCCGGGCCAAGTGCGACCAGATTTCCGGTTCGCGCACCGGGGCGGACGCGAGCACAACCGCCAACGCGACCGCGACCAGCGCGAGCCCCGACCCGAACCGACTACCGGTTCGGACCGGCGCGCCGGAAGGGAGGGGGGAACTGCCGGCACTCATGAACGCTTCCTCAATTCACGACAGACGGGTTCGCGCCGTGTCAGCGCAAGTTGGCGAGTTGTTGGCGGTGGAAGTCGGCTTTCCCAGCCGAATCCGGGCCACCTACCGCCTCGAAATGGTCTCGCAGTTGTTCGTGGGCGCGGCGGCAGGTCGGTGCGAGCTTCAGCGCCGCGTGCAGCCAGTAAATGCCCCGCTCGTGGAGCCCCATCCGCAAGTAGATCTCTCCCAACTCGCACCGGAGCTCGGCGTTCGTCGGGTGCGCGTGGAACTCTTGCGTCGTCAACTGGATCAGCCGCTTCTGGTCCTTCTCGATCTGTTCAAATCGCTCGCGCGCCTGGGTCGCTTCGCTGTCGCGCCCGAGGGCCCTCAAACACAACATCCAGTTATAGCAGGCGTCTACGTTTCGTGGGTCACTCTCCAAGGTCCGCCGGAGGAGCGGTTCCGCAAGCTCCGGGCGGTCCGATCGGAACTCTACCATACCGCTCATCCAAAGATATGCGGCGGCCTCTCTCTTGTCGGGCGGTATCACCGCGAGTTGCTCGCGGGCCTCATTAGTCTTACCCAACTCGAGATACGCCTGAGCGAGCCCCAGGATCGCGTCGGCGTTTCCGGGCGACTGTCGCAACACGGTCCGGTACTCTTCGGCAACCTCGGTAAATTGTTTGTCGGCCCGTATGATCTCGGCATAAGTTAGGCGAATATCGATCCGCTCGGGGTCGAGCTCCAGTGCCCGGCGGAAGTCGGCGGCGGCCTCGCGCGTATTCTGCTGTTGAGCGTACCAGGTTCCCCGCCAGAAAATTGCCTCAACGTTCGTTGGCTGCATCTCGTTCCAACGCGAGAGAAAGCTCCACGCAAGGTCGCTCCGGTACTTCCCCATGTAGGCGCGAGAAAGTGATTCGAGGACCAGGGGCGTCAGCGGCCCCTCTTGAATCAAGTACGGGAGCAAATAGTTGAAGACCTCGTCGACCTCGCCGGTTTGCGCGCGTAAAAGGTACCCTTCGACCTGCTGTTCTTCGGAAACGCCGCTTTGCAGCTCCCGGCACCTCTGAAGGTGCTCCCGGGCGGTCGAAAAATTACCGGCCCGCCGCGCCGTTCGCGCAACGAGCAAATTAATATTAGGGCTATCAGGACGATACCGGAGCGCCTGTTGATACGCGGCCAGTGCCTTTGGGTATTGCTGTTTCTCGAGAGCTTTCGCCGCACTGCGCTCGTAGTAGTTAGCCAAAAGTGGTTTAGCCGCTGCCCACAGACCGAACGCGGTTAAGCCGAGCAAAAAACAGCCGAGGAGAATTCGCATCACTCTACGGGGTGGCACCCACACGAACATAATCACTTACCCCAAAAAGGGGACAGAGCCGCCTTACTGACAATTGAAACGCAGAATTGCAGTTACGAAATGAGCACGGGCTGACTTCCGGCGATCAATGTCGGCACTGACGTAATTAAAACAATCTTACGCACCAAAGATTTCAAGCCGAATCATCGTGCCCCGGTCATCCGCTCGGAGCACGAGTTCCACACGGGCCGAATCTGTTATCTACTTTGTGACCTTCGCATCAAACGTGTTGTCGCCCCTCGATACCTTTACCGTCCATCCCGACTGGTTTGGATCAGAATACTTCTCGGGAATTCCGCTAATCAGGGGAAGTGTTTCTTTTTGAAGGCGGCTTGCTTCGGCGCTATTTTTCTGTTGTTGCGCGAGCTGCTCTTTTGCCTCGGGCGGGATGTTCGCGCCCGCGCCGGGGTTCAAGCTTTTCTGTTTGGCGGCATCGTCCCCGCTCATTTTCCCGAACTTGGCAGCCATTCCCGCCGGGCCTGTTTTTGGAGCCGTTTGTTCCGCGATCGTTTTGAGGTTTCGTAAATCAAGGGACACTTTGACATCGCCCGTCGGGACGCCTTCGGCCGAGTATTTACCGTCGTGAATCTCAGCAACAACCGACGGCCCGCTCTCGGGGGTGAAGACGATATTTCCCATCGGTAACGGTTTCCCGCCTACCGTGACCGTCCCGGAAACGTTCCCTTTACCACCTCCACAACCACTAACGAAAGCGAAGAGGAAGAGAGACAAACAGAGGAATCCCCAACGCCGAGTCAGACGGGGGCGCTCGGAGAGCATCACGTAAAACCTCGCGGGAAAGGAAACAGAAGGTATGAAGGCTTACACCAGCGGGATTTACAGTTTCAAAAACTGTAAATCCCACTGGCCGAAGTTCAATGAAGAGCGAAGCTGAAAGACTATCAAGTCGTCAGAGCGTGCTTACCAGTCACTACCAAGAACGCCCCCATCGGACGGGTGGTTCGCAGTGTACCACGTCGCCGGGGTAATACTGGTTGTCACCGAGCGGACGGAACCGTCCAACATGGCAACCTGAACACCGGAGGCATTATAAGCGTTGGGCCGGTCCCACAGAGCTGTCTGCGGTGGCTGCGTCGTAAACACGGGGGAGGTGGTCGTCGCCAAGTAAGACGGACCGTTGCAGCGACCGCCGTTCGGACAAGCCGCATTATCCATCGAGTACCACCAATAATTGGTAGTCCCGTTTGGGACCGCGAACCCTTCCGCAAATGCGACGGTACTCGAGGTTCCATCCGAGAACGTCGCGGGGAGGCGGGGGCCGTCCCAACTGGTACCGGCGTTGGCCGGCGGGGTAGCGAACGCGAGCAAATTGGTTCGGTAGCTTGAAAGGTCTTTTGTGGTATCGTTGGTCGGATCCGAGGGAGCAATGTAAGTTTTGACCGTCCGCGCTTTGCCGGCCCACTGGAGCTGCGCGCCGAGGTGCCCCGAGGTACCCGTTGCCGCAGAATTGTACATGTTCCCCTGCTCAATGAACGGGAGCAGGTGGAAGTAGATCGGCCCTTCGGCCCCGCTCTGCTGCCAGTCGTTCGACGCCGCGTCGGTCCCCTTCGGGAAGAATCCATACGCCGGGGGGAGCCGCCCGTCACTGGTGTTGCTGGCCACGTTGTGCAGCGCCAGCGACATCTGCTTGAGGTTGTTCTGGCTGCTCATCCGAGCGGCCGCCTCGCGAACTTTCTGAACGGCCGGTAAAAGCAACCCGATCAAGATCGCAATGATCGCGATTACTACCAGCAATTCGATCAACGTAAATCCGCGCCTACGGCGGCAACCGAAATTTGTGAAATAAAACATGGAAGGCCCTTCGGGAGAAACAAAGCCTTGAAAAAACGAGAACACGGCCGAGAAAATGCGCCGCTCAAGCGTCCGCAATTCGCTCAATATCCACAGGGAAATTAGTTCCAATTATGAACCGGCAAGGTCAGTGTTATCATAAATTTGCTGTGAAGGTTGTCAATACCAAATCGCTCTGCTGCGGACAAGGTTCGTTCCAGTCCGATGGTTCGGGGGAGGTCAGTTCACGGTTTGTTGGGGGCTAGCAGTGTTTCGAGGGCGGGATAGGAAATCCCCAACCCGTCGTCGACGCAACCTCAAGGCAGGACGAGCCATGCCGACGCCCCGCTTCACGCCCGAGGAACTCCGCCAACTCCACGACCTCGCCCGGCAGTGGGCCAAGATCGTCTCCAAGCGGGCCTTCGGCGACGACGGCCCCGGACTCGACGTGGACTTCCGAGCCATGGAGCAGATCGCCACCGCCGCGGCCCGGGGACTCACCGAGGGCACACTCGAACTGCTGCTCCAACAGCAGGCCGACAAGCTCTCCACCGAACAGCCGTGTCCGGCGTGCGGCACGCTCTGTCCCACGACGCCGCACACCCGACCGCTCACCGCGGACGGAGCCGAGGTCGAGCAGACGGAACGCAAGGCCCACTGTCCCGACTGCCGCCGGGACTTTTTCCCCCCTGCGGACGGCTCTGGGCCTGGATGAGCACGGGTACAGTTCCTCCGTCCTCGAGCGTATCGTCACCGCCGCCGCCCGGTTCGCGTCGTTCCGCGATGCCACCTTCGCCGTGCAGATGTCGCGGGTCGGCATCAGCGAGAGCCAGGTCCGCCGGCTGGCCCACAAGGTCGGGGCGGAACTGGTCGCCGAACGGGACCGGAAGGCGGTCGAGCACCGCCGCCGGCAACTGGCCTCGCGGACGGGGGTGGTTCCCGAGGTCGTCGTGGTGGAGGTCGATGGGGGGCGCATCCGTACCCGCGCGGCGGGGGCGGCCCCTGGTGTCCACGAAGCCCAGAACAAGGAGGACAAGATCGCCGGTCTGGCCACGTTGAAGGGTCCGACGTTCGCCGCCGACCCGTGCCCCGAACCGCCGGAGTCGTTCCTCTGCCCCCGCCGGGTGCAACGTCTGGTGAGCCAGATGAAGGGGCACTCGGGTCGGGACGATACCCAAGAAACCCCGGACGAATCGACCACGGCCGGAGTCGAGCCGATCGCGACCGGGTCGGCCGGGCGGTGGTCACCGGAGAAGTTGGTGCGGACGTGTGTGGCGAGCCTGGGATCGAGTTGTTCGTTCGGCCCGTTGGTGGCGGCGGAGGCCCAAGAGCGGCACTTCTACGAGGCGAGGCGCCGGGCGTTCGTGGCCGACGGGGCGGCGTACAACTGGTCGATCCACGAGGGGTACTTCCGGGACTTCGAGCCGGTCGTGGACCTGTTGCACGTGCTGTGCTACGTGTACTCGTCGGCGCGTGCGGTGGGCGGGGACGAGTCGGGCGGGTGGCGACAGTACGAGGCGTGGATGCGTTCGTGTTGGAAGGGCCGGGTCGCCGAGGTGCTGGTGGAGTTGGACGGGTGGCACGAACGCCTGGGAGAGTCGCCGGCGGGTGAGGCAAGGACGGCGGAGGACCGCCGTGACCCACGTCGGTTGGTGGCCGAGGCGAGGTGCTACCTGAGGAACAACGAGAAGCGGATGGACTACCCGAGATACCGGCGTGAGGGGTTGCCGACGACGAGCAGCCTGGTGGAGTCGCTGGTGGGTGAGTTCAGCGCTCGTGTGAAAGGGAAGCAGAAGCACTGGAACCGCCCGGACGGGGCCGAATCCATCCTGCAACTCCGGGCGGCCGTTCTGAGCGAGGACGATCGCTTGAGTCGGTACTTCACTGACCGATCCGGAAGCCCGTTCCGGAAACGGCAGCCAGTGGAGAAAGACGACACCCCAAACACGCAAACCGCGGCGTGACCTCGGTTCGGGGAATCCATCCCTGGGCTGAACTCGTCACGCGATCTGAGTGATCTCGGGCCTGATCCGTCGTCAGGAGCCCCCCACCGACAATCACCCCACCGTTTCCTCTGCTGCGGCTACTGCGACGCCGCGTCGCGCTCGACGAGGGGCACCCTCATCGATTTCATTGACTAAAAAATTCAGGAGGGCGGGGCGTGACTCCGCCCCAGATTCTGTTACGCTGCTCGAGCACAATCGCAAGACCAGCACACGAAGCCAAAACCTCACCACCCGTCATCTCATGTCAGGAATTCCACGCACCGGTCGACTCGTTGCGGCCGTGATGGTTGTTGGCACAACGGTGTGTGCGTGGTACGCGGTCTGCATCCCCAGAGTCCCCCCTCCGGCCGCCCTCCCCCGTACACAATCGGAAACCGGCGAACCCGTGCTCGGTCCGCCCCCGGCCGATCCGCGGCTAACATTCGCCACACCGTTCCGGAACGTTAAACCCGAAATTCAGTACCTGGGAGACGCGAGCTGCGCGGCGTGTCACAGTAAAATCTGCGCGTCGTATCACGCGCACCCGATGGGCCGGTCCGCTGCTCCCGTCGAAAGCGCCACGCCGATCGAGAAATACGACGGTGCGGCCAACAACCCGTTCCGGTCCGGGGGGTACCAACTGCGCGTGAGCCGCGGCAGTGGCGGCGTGGTTCACCACGTGGCGGCAAACGACGCGGCCGGGAACCCGCTCCCGGAATACACCGTCCCGGCGAACCTCGTAATCGGCTCGGGCACGCGCGGGCGCTCCTATCTCTCCACGGAATCGGGAGTGGTGTGGCAATCACCCGTGAGTTGGTTCTCGCCGGACTCGCGCTGGGACCTCTCTCCGGGCTTCGATCTCGGGAACGGCGGGCGCCGGCCGATCAGCCCCGGGTGCCTGTTCTGCCACGTCGATCGGGTCGAACCGGTTCCGCAAGCGCTGAACCGTTACCGCCCCCCGCTCCTCCCGCTCCAAGCGGCGATCGGCTGCGAACGGTGCCACGGCCCCGGTGAGTTACACGTCACGGAGCGGAAAAACGGGCTCGTGCCCGAAGGTATCGACACGTCAATTGTTAACCCGAAACACCTGTCGCCCGAATTGCGCGCGTCGGTGTGCGCGCAGTGCCACCTTCAGGGCGAGGAGCGGATCCCGCGGCGGGGGCGCGAGGTGTTCGAGTTCCGCCCCGGGTTGCCGTTCGAGCAGTTCGTAACGGTTTTCGTTCGGCCCCCCGACGGCGCGAACGCGAACCGGTCGGTGGGTCAGTTCGAGCAGTTGGAACAGAGCCGGTGCTTCGCCGCGAGTGCCGGGCAATTGGGATGCACGAACTGCCACGACCCGCACAGAACCCCGCCCCCCGCCGAGCGCGAACCGTTCTATCGCGACCGGTGCAACAGTTGCCACGCGCGGAGGGACTGTTCCGCCCCCCAAGCGGACCGCCAAAGTCGGCAGGACAATTGCGTCGCGTGCCACATGCCCCGGACGGGGAGCGCGAACATTCCCCACACAAGCGTCACCGATCACCGGATCTTGCGGCGCCCGACGCAGCCCCCTGTGATTAAGCGCCCGCCCGCGGGCGGATTGCCCCTGGTCGCGTTCCAGACGGGCCGCGACGGGCCAACAAAAGAGGAGCGCGAGCGCGACCTCGGTATCGCGCTCGCGTGGGCGACTGTGAAACTACCGGCCGGCCCCGGGAGCCCCCAACGCGCGATCGCGGCCATCGCGCGGGACCGACTCGAGGGCTCTCTGGGCACCTGGCACGGCGACGCCGATGCCTGGCTCGCCCTGAGTTTCGCGCGGGCCGCCGGGGGCGACGCGGAAAAGCGATTCGCCGCAGCGACCCGCGCGACTCAACTCGCCCCCGGCTCCGATGCCGCGCTCGCAGAATTAGTCGAAGCGGCCCTGGCCGTGCGGAAGGACGAACTCGCGGAGGAGGCCGCGGCGAGTTGGGTGCGACTGAACCCGACGAGCGTTGAACCCCACCTCGCCCGCGCAACGGTGTTCTCGCGGCGCGGGCAGTGGGGCAAAGCCGAAGCCGAAGCACGAGCGGCCCTTGGCATCCAGCCCCTCCATCCGGAAGCGCGCCTCTACTTGGCACTGTGCCGCCACCGCCTCGGGGACGCGGCGGGCGGCCGGAAAGAAGCGGATACCGCGATCGGGCTCGCCACCGCCCCGCAGCAGCGCGATAGAATGTCGGACTGGTACCTCCGACAAACGCGCTAAGTGCCCGGGCCGCGATCGACCGCGAACGGATTTCGACCTGTCGAGTCCGAGAATGTCCGGCGGCACGAACGCGGACACAAAAAACGTTCCACACCATGTCCGCACGCACGAGCCCGTGAGCGGCCCGGAACCGGCCGGTACCGTATCGCGAACTTGAAATGTGTGTGTTTGTATTGAAGGGCACTGGGCAATTTATGCTTGCGACACCGCGCGGGCGCGTGGGACTCACCATTGTTCTTGTGCTCCTCGCCGCGATCGGGCTCGCGTGGGCAACGGGCGCTGGTTGGTGGAAGAAAGCACCGGACCCGCTGTCCGCGGACCAACCGAACGACGCGCTCCCTGCGGACATTGAGGCCCAAGTTCACGGCTTTTGTGCGGCCTGTCACCAGTACCCTGCTCCCGACACCTTTCCCCGCGCGCACTGGCGGGCCGAGGTCGAGCGCGGGTACCGATTCTTTGAAAAATCGCGACTCCCGTTGAAGCCCCCGCACCTCGAGCACGCGGTGCGCTACTACGAGGACCGGGCGCCGGCCGACTACCCGGCCCCGCCGGGCGCGCCCGCGTCCGGTCCGGCCCCGAAGTTTGAACAGGTGAGTTTCCCTCCCCCGCCCGGCTCAAAAACCTGGATCTCACACGTCCAGGCGGTCCGGTTGCCGCCACCCGGCGTGGTCGATCCCGCGGCAATCGCGCGCGAACCGTTCACACTCGTCGCCTGCGATATGGAAGGGGGGCGGGTTCTCGCGCTGCGCCCGACCGACCCGGCCCCGGCGTGGAAGACGCTGGCAACGGTGCGCAACCCCGCCCGCGTTGAGGTCGTCGATCTCGACCGGGACGGGGTCACCGACCTTCTCGTCGCCGATCTCGGCAGTTTTCTCCCCACGGACCGGCTGCTCGGCAGCCTGGTCTGGTTGCGCGGCAAGCGGGACGGCTCATACGAGCCGATTCCCCTGCTCTCTTACACCGGTCGCGTGGCCGACGTCAGGGCCGCGGAATTTTGTGGGAGCGGGAAATTGGACTTGGTCGTCGCCGTGTTCGGCCTCCACGACACCGGCGAAATCCTGCTCCTCAAGAACCAGACGACGGACTGGAGCAAGCCACAGTTCGAGCGCCGCGTACTCGACCCCCGTCACGGAACGATTCACGTCCCCGTCGCGGACCTCAACGGCGACGGCAAACCGGATTTCGTTGCGCTGATTTCTCAGGAGCACGAAACGGTGGTCGCGTTTCTGAACGAGGGCGGCGGCACCTTCCGCAAAAAAATTCTCTACACCGCCCCGCACCCCGGGTGGGGGAGCAGCGGGATCGAACTGACCGACGTGAACGCCGACGGGCGCCTCGACGTCCTGTACACGAACGGAGACATTCTCGATGAGCCGCACCTGTGGAAACCGTTCCACGGGGTCCAGTGGCTCGAAAACAAGGGCGATCTGGACTTTGAATACCACCGCGTCGCGGACATGTTTGGCGCCCACCGGGCGGTCGCGGCGCGGATCACCGGCGGAAAACTCCCGGACCTTCTCGCGGTCAGTTTTTTGCCGGTCGCGAAATTCCCGGACCGGGACCGGCGCCGACCGGACGCGATCACGTTGTTTGAACAAGTCGCACCGGGAAAGTTCGTTAGACACCCCCTAGCAATAGGTGCGTGTGACGCCGTGGTGTGTTGCGCTGCGGACGTGTACGGGACCGGGCGTCCCGATCTCGTGATCGGTAATTTTGGCGCGCCAAACACCGACGCCCCCGTCACAATTTGGAAGAACATGGGAAAGTGACGCGATCGCTAAAATCCGATGATTGCCGTTGAGAACCAACTCAGCGCGTTTAATAGGCCCGCGCACGGACCCAGCGGGTCATCATTTGGCTTTTCGGCGTTAGGATTTGGAGCCCGATGCCCAACAGTGCAATCGCATACGATCACCGCGGTTGGCCCGCCGTGAAAGCGAGTTCCCCTTTTACCCCTCGTCTCGCAAATCCTCCGAGCCAAGAACCAAATCCGCTGGGTCCGCATAATCCTGAACGCGCCACCCTGTAGTTCTCACCCTCAGTGCCCTGTTATTCTGATTACGATAGACGGCACTTCATAACTCTCCGAGGTCATCTCGTGTCCGAACGAAGTAACTCACACTTGAGGTCGCGCGCGACCATAGTGGGGATTTTCGCTGTCAGCGTTCTAATTGCGGTAGCCCTTGTCGCCATTCCCGCGTGCTCTTCTCCCCCTCCCTCGACCGCCACTGCACCGGCGCGGGACGAAGAGGAAGCCCCCGGTCCGCCGCCGTTCGCCGACGTGACCGCGACCTGCGGGATCGGGTTCACGTACCGCAACGGGGAGGAGGCCGGGAACTTCGCCATCATCGAATCTCTCGGGGGCGGGGTGGCGCTCATCGACTTCGACGGCGACGGTCTCCTGGACGTGTTCCTACCGGCCGGCGGACATTACGAGGGGAAACAGGTGCTCGGCCACCCGTGCAAACTGTACCGCAACCTCGGGGGGTTCAAGTTCGCGGACGCGACCGCCGGCGCGGGTCTCGATAAAGTCGCGTTCCAGTACAGCCACGGCGCCGCCGCGTTCGACTACGACCGCGACGGGTGGACCGACCTGCTCGTCACCGGGTACAACCGGCTCGTGCTCCTTCACAACGAGCCCAACCCGGCCGGGGGCCGGCGGTTCGTCGATGTCACCCCGAAGTCCGGGCTGAGTGACGCGCTGTGGTCCACGTCGGCCGCGTGGGGCGACCTGGACGGGGACGGGTACCCCGAGGTCTACGTGTGCCACTACGGGAACTGGGGCTTCGAGACCAACCACCCCACCGACTGCACCTACAACGGCAAAACCCGGGACGTGTGCCAGCCGGCCAAGTTCAAGCCGCTCCCGCACACGATCTACCAGAACAATCGCGACGGCACCTTCACCGACGTGACGCCGAAACTGAAGCTGCGCAAGGACGGCAAGGGGATCGGCGCCCTGCTCGTGGACGTGAACAACGACGCGCGCCCGGACATCTACGCGGCCAACGACACGGACGACAACTTCCTCTACGTGAACCGCGGTAAGCCCGGCGAACTGGTACTCGAGGAGATGGGACTGTTCGCCGGGGTCGCGCGCGACGACCGGGGGATCGCGAACGGGAGCATGGGGCTCGGCGCGAGCGACTACGACCGCACCGGGCGCGCCTCGATCTTCGTGACCAACTACGAGAACGAGCTGCCCGCGCTCTACAAGAACCAGAGCACCGACCGCCAGGTGCGGTTCCTGCACAACACGGTCCCGAGCGGCATCGGCGCCATCGGGGGCAATTACGTGAGTTGGGGCACGGGGTTCTCCGACTTCGACCTCGACGGCTGGGAAGACATCATGATCGTCAGCGGGCACGCGATCCGGTTCCCGACGAAGATCGACCGGCGCCAGAAGCCGGTCCTGTTGAGCAACCAGAACGGAAAATTCAAACCGCTCGCGACCGCCGGGTGGCCCTACCTCCGCGACCCGCACAACGCCCGCGGCATCGCGCTCGGGGATCTCGACAACGACGGCAAGATCGACGCCGTGGTGAGCCACCTGAACGAACCGGTTGCGGTGCTGCAGAACGTGACGCCGACCGACGGCCGGCACTGGATCGGCATCAACCTGGTCGGCGCGAAGAACGCCAACAGCGTGGGCGCCCGCGTCGTGATCGAAACGGCCGGAGGGAAGCAGACGAAGTTCGCCCGGGGGGGCGGCAGTTACGGCACCACGAACGACCCGCGCCTGCACGCCGGTCTGGGCGCGGACACCAAAATCAACAAGGCCACCGTTTACTGGCCGTCTGGTAAGGTCGAGGAGATCGCCGGCCTGGAACCGGACGCCTACTGGACCGTTACCGAGGGCGGGCCGAAGCCCGAGAAAGCGGCCGCAAAACCGTAAAGTTCGTTCCGAAGGCTGCGGGGCGCAATCACAACTCGCGCCCCGCAGAACCAGCCTCAGCGCACGTCGGCGAAGTTCGGTGCCACCATAATCTCGGCCGCCCATCCAATAATCAAACAACGAACGGTCGCGTCTACTCATAACGGGCGCGATTCCGACCCCGAGCCGTCTCCACATCTCGAAACCGTTCACGTGCTGCCCCGGGCAGCTTTCAGAGCGACCGAGCAATTCCACGTGTTTTGAGCCGCACCTGGAGCGCGCTGACCCTAGTTTGTAAAACCCAAATCCGTGCGAACGGCTCCCGTCGGTTGCGAATTTTCAGCTCGTGAGGGAACTGGAGGATGAGAAACGGTCTCAAAATGACGGAAGTTGAGGTGACGCGAGGTTCCGGGGCGTGCGGCCCCCGCGCGTGAGCTAGAGTCGGAAGGGGCGGTGCGAGTTATCGGCACGCACGGACCCGCGAACCCGCCAAGTACCGAGTCGCCGTATGCCTTGCCGGATCGAACTATCCTCAGTGCCCCCGGCCCCCGCGGGTTCCGGTGTGTTCGCGGCCGCGTTCGCCGGCTCGTACTCCGTCGGATTGGCACTGAGTCTCACGGTTCTCGTCCCGGCCCTGCTCGTTACGATCGCGCTGCGGGTCCGCCGCAAGCGCCGGGCCGCTCCCCCCATTCCCGTTCTCGTTCCGGCCCCGATCGCGCCCTCAGCATTCCAAGCCCGGCCCGAATCGGACGGGGTCTTCCGACTCCTGTTCGAGAACCACCCGGCGCCCGCGTGGGTGTTCGACGAGGACACGCTCCGGTTCGTCGCGGTGAACGACGCCGTGCTCCGGCGCTACGGGTACACGCGCGAGCGGTTCCTCGGGCTCACGATCCGCGACGTGTGCCCGGAAGCGGACGCGGACCGGCTCACCGGTACCCCGGGAACGCTTCAGTGGCGCCACCGGATCTCGTCGGGCGCCCTCATCGCGATCGAAGTGACCTCGCACCGCATCCCGACCGAGGGGCGGTTACTGCGATTGATCGTGGCCAGCGACGCCACGGACCGCCGGAAAGCGGAAGGCGCCCTGAAAGAGCGCGACGAACTGCTACAGGACGTGCTCACCAACGTGCCGTGTGCGGTGTCCTGGAAGGACCGCGCGTCCATTTACATCGGGTGCAACGACCAGGCCGCGCGCGACCACGGGCTGAGCGTGCCGGGCGAGGTGATCGGCCAAACGGACTACGACCTCGCGCGCGTTTCCGAGGAGGCCGAGAGCGTCCGCGCCAGCGACCTGCGGGTCATCGAGTCCGGCGCCCCGCTGCTCGACGTGGAAGAGACCCGCACGCTCGCGACCGGGGCGAAGGCGACGTTCCTGACGAACCGCGTCCCGCTCCGCGACTCGGGCGGGCGCGTGGTAGGCGTCGTCGGCGTGGCGCAGAACGTGACCGAGCGCAAGCGCCTGGAGGACGAGCTGCGGCACTCGCAAAAGATGGAGGCGGTGGGCCGGCTCGCCGGGGGCGTCGCGCACGACTTCAACAACCTGCTCACGATCGTGACCGGGAGCGTTCACCTCATCCGGTCGCTGCCGCCCGGCGACACCTCGGTCGGCACCTACGTCGACGAGATCCAGGCCGCGGTCGATCGCGCCACGGCGCTCACGCGCCAGCTCCTCGCGTTCAGCCGCAAGCAGCCCTCGCGCCCGGAAGTGCTCGACTTGAACGAGGTCGTCACGGGCCTGGCGAGCCTCCTGCGCCGGCTCCTCGGGAACCGCGTCACGGTGCGAACCGAACTCGACGCCGAGTCGGTCCGCGTCCGGGCCGACCGCGGGCACCTGGAACAGATCCTCATGAACCTCGCGGTGAACGCGCGCGACGCGATGCCCAATGGGGGCGCGCTGACCATCGCGACCGCACCCGACCTCGCGAGCCAGCTCGCCCGGCTCACCGTCACCGATACCGGGACGGGCATGACGGACGAGGTGAAGGCCAAAATCTTCGAGCCGTTCTTCACCACAAAGGAAATCGGTAAGGGAACCGGACTGGGGTTGGCCACGGTTCACGGCATCGTCCAGCAGGCCGGGGGCGGGATCGAGGTCACGTCCGTACTGGGTACCGGGACGACGTTCTCGATCCGGTTCCCCTGGTGCGCGGCACCGACGCCCCCGCCGTCCGGTTCGCTCACCCCGCTAGCCCCGTTCGCCGCCCGCGCCGGGCGCTCGGTGCTGCTCGTCGAGGACGAAGAGCGGGTCCGCAAACTGGTGCGCGGAACGCTGGAGGGTTGGGGCTACGCGGTCACCGAGGCGGACCGGGCAGAAGAGGCCCTGGCGCTGCTCGCGGTCGACCGCGAGTTCGAGCTCCTCGTTACGGACCTCGTGATGCCGGGGATGGACGGGCGCGAGCTGGCGGCCCGCGTGCGCGCGGAGCGCCCCAATACCGCTATCGTCTTTATCTCCGGGTACGTCCCGGACATCAAACGCCTCGACGGGTTCTCCGACGGCGTGTTCCTGCCCAAACCGTTCACCCCGTTCGACCTGCTCCGGTGCGCGGAGCGGGCCCTGCGCCAGCGGAAAGCGGACGGCGCGCGCCCCCCGAGTGTGCCCCCCGTGCCGGCTCCCGGCTCCCCCGTCGGAGCGCAGGACCTATGACGCGCCGCGTGCTGCTCGTGACCGAAGACCCCGGCGCGCACCTCGCGCTGCGGGACACGTTCGCCCCGCTCGCGGCGGAGTGGGACGCGGAGTTCTCCCGCGGCGGCCCCGAAGCCCTGAACCACTTGAACCGCCCGGCCTACGACGCGCTCGTCGCCGACGCCCACCTCCCCGCCAACGGGTGCGCGGAACTGCTCACCGAGGCCCGGCGCCGGCACCCGCCGATGGTGCGCATCGTGCTCGCGGCCCCGGGCCGGATGGAGGTGATCGGGCTCGTCACGCTCGCGCACCGGATGCTGCCCAAAATGTGCCCGCCGGCCGAGCTGATCGGCGCGATCCAGCGGGCGCACTCCCTGCGCGAACTGCTCGGCAGCCCGTCCCTTGCGGCCCTCGTCGGCCGGCTCGCGAGCGTCCCGGCGCTGTCCGCGGTGTACACCCGGATCGCGGAAGAACTCGCGTTCCCGGACTTCTCGCTCGCGGCCGTGGGCGGGTTGGTGTCGCAAGACGTCGGGATCGCAGCCAAGTTGCTCCAGATGGCCAATTCCGCGCTCGTCGGGCTGCGCAAACCGGCTTCGACGCCGTCCCAGGCGGTGCGCATTCTGGGCGCGGACCTGACGCGCACGCTGGTCCTGGCGGTGGACCTGTTCTCGCGCTACAACCCGCACGCGCTCAAGCCGTTCTCGATCGAGGCGCTGTGGGACCGCAGCCAGGCGGTCGGGGAGCTTGCGGCGACCATCGCCGCGACCGAGCGCGCCGAGGAGCACGTGGTGCGCGAGTCCGCTCTGGCGGGGCTGTTCCTCGACATCGGCCGCCTCACGCTCGCGAGCCAGCTCACCGGGCCGTACAAGGAAATTCTGGCGCTGATGCGCAAAGAGAACCTGGAAGCGGCCGAGGCCGAGCGCCGGGTGCTGGGTACCTCGCACGCCGAGGTCGGGGCGTACCTCCTCGGGCTCTGGGGGATGCCCGACGGCCTGGTCGAAGCGGTCGCGTGGCACCACAACCCGGCCGGGTGCCCGGGCAGCGTGTTCACCCCACTCACCGCCGTTCACGCCGCCGACACGATCCTCACGGAAGGCGTAAAAGCTGCCCCTGATTGGGCCTACCTCGCGCGGCTCGGTCTCACAGAACGGTACGCGACGTGGCGGAAGATGTGGCAGGATCGCAGTAAGCGCGACGAGCGGGAGGTTTGAAAGAGGATCGCACGCGGTCGTGTGCCCGATTCTCTTTGGGGACGCAGGTACCTGCCCGGTTACGAAGTGGAAGCGGGCGCAGTGCGCGCAACAGCAACGCGCACGGCTCCGCTCACGTGGGGCGGTTCACGCGGTGCAGAAAGGCCAGGATCGCGGCCACCGCGCGGTACACTTCGGGCGGGATCTCCTGATCGAGATTCAGCCGACTCAAGACCTGCACGAGCGTCGGGTCCGCGCGCACCGGGACCGCGTTCTTGCGCGCCAGCGCGAGGATCTGCTCCGCGGTGCGCCCCTTCCCCTTCGCGACGACGGTGGGGGCCTTGTCTCGCGCCGGGTCGTAGCGGAGCGCGACCGCGCGCTTCTGTTTCGGTTTCTCGGCCATATCACACTTTCACGTCCAGTAGGGAAGCGAAGGCCGCCGGGCGCCCGGCGGTCATGGCGGAGGACTGCTGACGGGTGCGGGCGGGCAGGTCGGCGGTCGAGCGCACGTCGAGGAACACTTCACCGAACCCCTCGGTCCGCAGTTCCGAATGCAGTTCGGGTAGCGCGGCGCTCACGCGCTCGCGCACCGCGGCGCGGTCGATGAAGATCGCGGCGCGGAAACTGTCGCCGGCCAATCCCGCGTCGATCCACGTCTCGCCCAACTCGCTCAGCGGGACGTGCATGAGCATCCGGAAGCGGCCGGGGCGCTCGGGATCGTTGCCGCGGTCCGGTTGCTCCTCCGGCTCGACGGACAGGTGGAGCGTGCGCCACTGGTCGCGATCCGGGAACGGAACCTGAAGCACATACGGCGTCCCGGTCGCCTGCGCGAGTGTTTGGGTCGCCTGTTGTGACTCGATCCCGTCGAGTGTGGCTTTTGCGGCCGGAATCTGCGACGCGACGCCCAACTCGCGCGCCGTCTGGAGCAACCGCAGCAGATCGCCCTTGAGGTCCGCCTTCAGTTCGTGTGCGACGTCGGGTTTCGGCGCCGGTCCGTTCGCCGGCGCGGGATCTTTTGTAGGCGATTGCTCGTTCTTGAGAGCGGAGTGTTTTGCGGCACTGGCGGCACCCGCCGGGTCCGAACTCGCGGGGTCCGGGGCGACCAGCCGCGCGAGCTTCGCTTCAAACTGAATCCCGCCGTTCTCAACGAGGCTTTGGAGCTCGGTCGCGTTCAACACACGCGGCGAACTCGGGACGATAGTTTTTATTGTGTCGCTCACCGCGATCGCGGCCTCGCGCACGCGGGCGGGAACGACCGCCGCGGGTTCGCCCTTCCCCGACTGCGGCTGCGACTCGATCAGTGTCTTTAGCTCGGCCTGGAGCGGTTTCAGGTTCGAGGCGAGGTCGGGCGCGGGTGTCGCGCGAATGATCGCCGTCGCGATTTCCGTGGGCAGCGCGGGGGTTTCGGCCGGAGCTTTGAGCACGATTCCCTTCGTCGTCGTACTCACTTCCAAAACGAACCGGCCCGGTACGAGGGGGTCGCGCGTCGTCGCAGTCTGCTCCTGCCCCTCGATCTGCACGAGCACGCGACCATCGGGAAGCGCCGCGGTCACGTCCACGACTTTGAGTTGCGTCGATCCCGTTGGAATGTTGAGCGGCGCCAGCGGTTTCGGTTCGCGCGTTGGCGCCGCTGCAATTTCCAGTGTTCCGTTGCCGGCTTTCGGCACCCGCACGAATAGTACCGATCCGGCCTGAAGTCCGACCGACGGGCTGACCGTGAGGGACTGCCCGTTGACGTTCAAAACCGCGTCGCGCGGGTTCACCTGAGTAACGGTCGCTTGCAAGAGCGAGCCGAGCGGGACCGCCGTAAGACTCCCGGCCAAAATGCGCAGATTCGCAGCGGACGCCGCTTGCGCCGGTGGTGGAGGGGGGAGCACGATCTCGGTCGCGTTGATCTGCATAAACTCTACTTTAGCCCATCTTGCGCGATTTTGCCGAATTCGTTCAAATCGCCGGTACAGCCCGCACTACCGGCGCGATTGGTTCAAGTTTCCGCGCAAATCTTCCGACTTATCAACCACATGGAAACAAACTTACCCGGCCTGAGCACGCTGGCGCAGGTGCTCGATACGAGCGCTCTGCGGCACCGCGTCATCGCACAAAACGTGGCGAACGTGAACACGCCCGGCTACCGCCGGCAAACGGTCGCGTTCGAATCGGACCTCGCACGAGCCCTGGCCTCGCCCACGAGCGACGCGCCGGTGCGGTCGCGCATCGTGACGGCCGACGGCCCGGAGCGGGCCGACGGCAACACGGTGGACATCGACCGCGAGATGAACGACATGACCAAGAACGCCCTACTGTACCAGGCCGCGACCCAGATCATGGCGAGCCGCGTCGCGTCGCTGCGGGCCGCGATCGCCGGCCGCTAACGCGGAAACGAGGAACCCAGATGCCCTTCAACGACCTATTTTCGGCCTCGGTCATCAGCAGCTCCGGCATGTCGGCCGAGCGGCTGCGGATGGAAGTGGTCGCGAACAACATCGCGAACGCGAACGCCACCCGGTCCGCGAACGGCGGCCCGTACCGCCGGCAGGACGTGGTGTTCGCCGAGGTGCTCGGCGCCGCCCACCGCGGCACCGGGCCGGACATGCGCGGGGTGGAAGCGGTCGAGCTGATCGAGGACCAGAGCGAACTGCCCCGCGTGTACCAGCCCGGGCACCCGGACGCGGACGCCGAGGGCTTCGTGCGGATGCCCAACGTTCAGCTCCCGATCGAAATGGTCAACCTGTTAACCGCGTCGCGGGCGTATGAAGCGAACCTGCGCACGGCCCAAACGTTCCGCCAAATGAACGAGCAGGCCCTCGCGCTGCTCCGGGGGTAAGCCATGCCAGTCGATTCCATCGCGACCGTCGGCCCGCTCACGCGGCTCCAACCGCTCGTCGCCCCGCAAATGCCGGCCGAGGCGCCGTCCTCGGTCCCGTTCGCGGGCGTGCTGAACGGCGTCCTCGCGGGCAACGCCCAGGCCCAGGTCACCGCCGATAACGCCGTGCGCGACCTCGCGAACGGCAACGCGCAAGACCTCCACACGGTCAGCCTCGCGGTCGCGCAGGCCGACATCTCGTTCCGGCTGATCCTGGAGCTGCGGAACCGGCTCGCGGACGCGCTCCAAGAAGTGACCCGTATGCAGGTGTAGTGCGGGTGGTTCGTCGGGCGGGCGGAGCCCGCCCGGCGCGAACGGTGGCCGGGCCGGACCTCAAGACCAGACTCGATCGGGTGACGCATGGAACCTTTGAACCGCCTTCTGGCCCAGACCCGCGCGTACTGGGCGGGGCTGAGCGCCGGGCGCCGAACGGGCGCGGTAATCGGCGCGCTCGGTATCGTGATCGCGCTCGCGGCCGTTGCGTACCTCTCGCCGGGCGCGCACTACGTGCCGCTCTCGCAGGCCCCGCTCCCGGCGGAAGAAGTCGCGGCGATGCGCGCCAAGCTCACCGCGGACAACATCACCAACCGCCTCGCGAACGGCGGCACGAGCCTCGAGGTCCCGGAAGAACGGTACCCCGAGGCCGTCGTCTCGCTCGCCGCGGGCGGCATCCCGGCGCGCGGCGGGAAGGGCTACGAGCTGTTCGACGAAACGTCACTCATGACGACGCCGTTCGTCCAGAGCGTGAACTACCAGCGGGCGCTCCAGGCCGAACTCGCGCGCTCGATCATGCAGATGGAAGCGGTGCAGTCGGCCCGGGTCATCATCGCGAAGCCGGACCCGTCGCCGTTCGTCCGCGACCAGAAGCAACCGACCGCCAGCGTGGTCATCAAGCTGAAACCGCGGGCGCGCATGGCCCCGGCGACCGCGTCCGGCATCGTGTCCCTTGTGGCGCACAGTATCGAAGGGTTGCGCCCGGAAAACGTTACGGTCATGGAAACGGGCGGCCGGCTCCTCTCGGACCCACACGCGGCCGAGCGCGGGAACCTGCCCACCCCGCAACTCGAGTACCTGGAGCGGCTCGAGACGTATCTGTCGACAAAAGCCGAGGAAATGCTGGCAAAAACCCTAGGGCCGGGGCGGGCCGTCATCCGGGTCAGTGCGGACGTCAACTTCCAGAAAATCAAAGAGCGGTTGAAAACTTATTCGCCAGATGGGAGAGTAGCGTTAGCTGAACGGACGGCGAACTCGACGAGCTCTGGTGGAACGGCCCGCGGACCCGCAGGGGCCGTCAGCAACGTGGCCCGTGCCGGCGGCGTGCCTTCCAGCTCGGGCGGCGGTAGTGGTACGGCTAAAGAAGAGGTGATTCAGACCGATTACCTCGTGTCCGAAACGATTCGTGACATTGAGGACGGCGCCGGGGCCGTGACGCGACTGAGTGTCGCCGCGATCGTGGATCTGGCCCCCCAGGGCGAGGGTCAGACGGTCATCAGCGCGACGGATGCCGAAGAAATCATTAAACAGGCTGTCGGGTTCCGCGTCGGTCGCGATAATGTTACACTGGCGCGGGCGCCGCTCAGCGGACCGGGTGTGGCCGAGCCGGACGACACGCTGGTCAAGCTCCAGCGGTTCCAGACGTATATCAGTCTGGCCCGGAACCTCAGCGTCGCCGTGGCGACCGTTTTGGCGGTCCTTGTGGCCGGGTTGCTCGTCCTCCGCCGGCGCAGGGTGCCGGTCGCAACCGATGCCGCAACGAACCCCGAAACCGCGGCTGCCGCGGCCGCCGAAGAAGCTCGGGTGAAAGAAGAACGCCGAAACGCGGAACTCGGGCGGTTCCAAGAACTGGCCCGAAGCAAGCCCGGCGATGTGGCCAACGTGTTCCGTCTGTTGATCGGCGAACCCGCCGTGTGACGACGATCCTGCCTTGACTGCTGTAGACGTGGCTCCTACTGGTG
The DNA here is from genome assembly GCF_017939745.1 of Gemmata palustris. Lineage (NCBI taxonomy): Bacteria > Pseudomonadati > Planctomycetota > Planctomycetia > Gemmatales > Gemmataceae > Gemmata > Gemmata palustris. Next base: position 673,048 of record NZ_JAGKQQ010000002.1, read on the forward strand.
CTATGGATGGCCAACGTTCCTGGAGAAGATGTCGCGGTCCTGTTACTGCGCGTCCTGCCCGCAGACCTCGCCGAGAATGTTCTCGGTCAGATGGGTGCGGACGAGGAAGCGCGGCTCAGGACCAAACTGCGCGCGGCCCCGGCCGAACCGCCGCCGCCGACCGAGCTCGACGCGGCGCTCGCTCAATTTTTTGATGTCGACCGTATCGTCTCCAGTATTTCAAGGGCGACAAAGGGGAACGAGCCGGCCGAAGAGCCCGGCCCCCCTGTTAACCCGATCGACGAGCTCCGCACGATCCCCGCGGATCAGCTCGCCCGTGCCCTTGACGGCGAGCAGTCCGGCGCGATCGCGATGCTCCTCTCGGCCCTGGACGCGAAAACGACCGGGAACGTCATCCGCCGGTTGCCGGCCGAGATCCGGCCCGAAATCGCTCTGCGTCTCACGAAACCCGGCCCGCGGAACCTGGCCCTCCTGCACCCGCTCGCGAAGGCGGTCCTGGAGAAGATTCGCCGACTCAAGGACGTACCGGCGGAGCCGTCGCAGGACGAGTTGATTCAGAACCTGGCCGACATGCTCCGCACGTTCCCGCGAACGGACCGGACGCCGGTGGTTCTCAAACTCGAAGAGACCGATCCCGAACTGGCCGCTCGAGTTATCGAAAAGCTGTACCGGATCGAAGACATCCTGCGCATCCCCGATCGGCAGGTTCAGATGCTGCTCGGGAAGCTGGACGTGAAGACCGTCGCGGTGGCACTGAAGGGCGCGGCCCCGACGATCCGCCAGAAGGTCACCTCGAACATGTCGAGCCGGTCGAAGTCGGTTCTGGAAGAGGAAAGCGAACTCCTCGGGTCCATTGCCGATTCCGTTGTTCGCGAAGCACAAAGCAGCGTCCTCGGCGCGATCCGCAAGGGCGAAGAGGACGGCCAAATTACGATGGACTGACCTCAAAGTTCACGGATTCCGCATTTTTCACGGCTCCACAGCGCGTTTACCTTCGACAATGGGTAAACGGGCTGTGGAGCCGTTTTGTTATCCCAAACCGCACATATTCCAGAACCCGCTGAACCGTCTATTTCACTGCTGCAATAACTTTCTCGGTTCGGCTCCAATCCGGCCTTCCTACGCTTCCAATTTTGCCGAAAATCCCGATCCGCTCGCCCGCTATTGCGGAACCTGAGCCATTGTGGAATTGTTCACTTTCACCCACGGAATCCCTTGCGGAAATCGCCCCACGAGGGTATCCGCTCGCCGGGGTCTAACCGCACTCGCGCGGGGGTCAAAAGTGAGCCAAGGGGATAATATGCGGTCCACACCGGTCGCCCACCGGGGGAGTAATCCCGGCTCGCACGAGTTCCGCGTCCGGTTCTCCCGGCGCTTGCGAGACGCCCGGATCGTTGAGGCCAAGGAAGAAATCGTTTCCCCGCCCCCGGTCGCCCCGGCGCCCGTTGTCGCACCCGCTACGACGCCCGCACCCCAACCCGCACCCGTTGCCGCAGCACAACCAATCGATTTTTGGACCACGAACGCCGGCCGGGAGATCCAGGCCGATCGCGAGCGCATCGAAGCGGCCCTCACGAACGTGAAGTCCGCCGTCGAGAACATTCGCACCGAGCGCGGCGAGCGCCTCCGCGAGTGGCAGCGGGCCGCGATCGAACTGGCCCTCACCATCGCGACCCGCGTGCTACATGAACAGGTCGAGTCCGGGGCGTTCCCGATCGAGGCCAAGGTGCGCGACATGATCGCGCAGCTCGGTGAAGACGCCGCGGTCACGATCCGGTTGAATCCCGACGACCTCGCACTGCTCAACAAGCGACTGGGCGGCGACTCGCTGCTCCCCGACCAAATCAACCCGCGGCTCGTGCCGGACGCCAACCTCGGCCGCGGGGACTGCCAAGTAGAAGGCCGCGAGTCCATGCTCCTTTCGGACGTGACCCGCGAGCTCGAAGAAATTCGCGACGAACTTTTACGGAGCCTGAAGAATGCTCGGTCTTGATATGCCCGCGATGAACCGAAGCATCGTCCAGACGCCCCTCTACCGCATGGGCGGCCGGCTGAAGAGTGTCACGGGGCTGATGACCTGCAACATCCCCGCCGCGGTCGGCGACCACTGCGCGATCATTCCCCGCGACGGCGACCCCGTCCTGGCCGAAGTGATCGGGTTCGAGAACGACCTCGCCTACCTCGTGCCGTTCGACGCGGCCGAGAACCTCCAGCCCGGCATGCCGGTGCTGCGGAAGGGCAAGGGCCTGATGGTCCCGACCGGGCGCAACCTGCTCGGGCGCGTGATCGACGGCCTGGGGCGCCCGCTCGACGGCAAGGGGCCGATCACGGACTGCCCGCTGCGCCCGGTGAACCGCCCGGCCCCGCCCGCGATGGAGCGCCAGCGGATCCGGGACCCGTTCGTCACCGGGATCCGCGCGATCGACAGCATGCTCACCTGCGGCGGCGGCCAGCGCATCGGGATCTTCGCCGGGTCGGGCGTCGGCAAGAGCACGCTCTTGGGCGAAGTCGCCAACGGGTCGCAGGCCGACGTGAACGTGATCGCCCTCATCGGCGAGCGCGGGCGCGAAGTGGCCCCGTTCCTCGAAGACGTGCTCGGACCGGAGGGCATGGCCCGGTCCGTCGTGATCGTCGCGACGTGCGAGCAGACCCCGCTCATGCGGGTGCGGGCCTCGCAAGCGGCCATCGCCATCGCCGACTACTTCCGGGGCGAGGGCCAGAACGTCCTCTTCGTCATCGACAGCCTGACGCGGCTCGCGATGGCCCAGCGCGAACTCGGGCTCCTGTTGGGCGAGCCCCCCAGCAGCCGCGGGTACACCCCGAGCGTGTTCCAGACCCTCGCGAACACCGTCGAGCGGCTTGGCAACGCGGCCGTCGGCGGGATCACCGCCCTGCTCACCGTCCTCGTGGACGGCGGCGACATGGACGAGCCGATCGCGGACTACGTGCGCGGGCTGGTGGACGGCCACATCGTGCTGGACCGCAAGATCGCGGAGCGCGGGTTCTACCCGGCCATCGACGTCTCGCGGAGCATCAGCCGGGTCGCGACCGACGTCGTGGACCGCGACTTCGCGAAAGCGGCCCGCAAGGTCCGTGCGATCCTCGCGACGCACGCGGAAGTGCTGGACCTGATCCGCATCGGGGCCTACGTCCGCGGGTCGAGCCAGCAGGTCGACAAGGCCATCGAACTCATGCCGCGGGTCGAGAAGTTCCTGAAGCAGGACGTGGGCGAACGGGCCACGTTCGAGGAGACCCGGACCGGCCTGCTCCAGATCGCCGGCGCCTGGCCCTTCTAACCGGCCCGAATTTTCACACGCTCTCGCGGGCACGCGCGGTTCTCCAAACATGTGAGAACCGCGCGTGCCCGCGAGCGTTCGGCCCGGGCGCGTGCTACGCTACATGAAGCACCGGCTCGGGCCGAACGCTCGCACTTGACAAGCTCCCGCCGGTTCGCCATAACCCCGGCACCAACGGAGGTGCCTCGCCGTGAAACGATTCGAGTTCTCACTGGACCGACTGCTTCGCGTCAAGAAGCAGCTCGAACACATCGCCGAACTCGAACAGAAGCGCGCGCAAGAGGCGACCGAGCGCGCCCGCGCCACGCTCCTCGCGCTCCGCGACCAACTGGACCGCATTTCGGACAAGATCTCCGCTTCGGTCGGCCGCGTGATGGCCCCGCAGCAGTGGGCGTCCGCGTCCGACATGGCGGAGCGCGTCGGGGTCTCGATCCGCGCGTCCGAAACGGAAGTCGCGGAGGCCGAACAGCGGCTCCACGCCGCGGCCCAGGAGCGGGCGCAACTTGCCACCGAGGTCGAAGCGCTCTCCACGCTCCGCCGGCAGCAGGTCGAGAAGTGGCAGCAGGAAGCCCAGAAGTCCGACCAGAACCAACTCGACGAACTCATCCAGCAGCGGTGGCAGTCCGCCCAGAACGCGCCGGCGGTGGCGCTGTACCAGGCCGAACCCGCCGCGTAACGACCCGACCCGCGAGCGGAGCCCGACATGAAAAACTTGCTGTTCCTGGGCGTGATCGCCCTCCTCCTGTTCTCGCTCTCGGCCGCGCTGTCGCTGTGGCTGAACCAGTCGCGCCAGCAACAGGAGACCGCGGACAAGGACAAGCCGGAGAAGCCGGCCCTGAAGCCCGGCCCCACCGGGGACAACCCGAAAGACCCGCCCGCCGAGCCGAAGCCGATTTCCAAGCTCCCGCCGTCGGCCACCGGCCCCGACGTGACCTCGCTCGACCAGCAGGCGAAGCTGGAGCGGAAGGCGCTGCAGATCTCGCTCATCCTGCAAGACGTGCAGGCCCAGCGCGAGGCCACCGACGCGCTGCTCCGTCAGGTCACGACGGAACTGAAGACCGCCGCGAAGAGCCCCGAGCCCGATCCGAAGCTCACGGACGACTTGAAGAAGCGGCAGGCCGAGGACCGCGCGAACGAGATCAAGAACTACGAGAAACTCGCCGCCGTGTACGACGCGATGACGCCCGAGGGCGCGGCCCCGATCCTGAAGCAGATGGCCGAATCCGGGACCGGGAAGATGGAGCAAGCCGCCCAGATCCTGGTTCGGATGAAGGAGCGCAACACGGCGCGGCTGATGGAAGCCCTGAACGACGCGCCCCTCGCCGCTCAGCTCATGGACAAGGTGCGCCAGTTGAAGGCGCTCAATGCCGCGAACGCGACCCCGGGTCTGGCTCCCGCACCAACGGCTGGTGGGGCAACGCCCGGTCGCCCCACGCCGTGACGAACCACCCGAATTGAGAGGGCACGATGCCCGACGCGAAGAAACCGAATCCCGTTCGCATCCCCCCCGTGCTGATTGGCGCGGGGGTGCTCATCATCGCTCTCGGCTTCGGCCTTCCCGGGTTCATCTCGTCCCCGACCCCGCTCCCGGACGCCCCGCCGCGGGCCGCGACCGAAGGGGCCGCGGCGTTCGCGCCGCGCCCGGAGTCTCAAGCCGGAACGTCCAAGTCCCCGGCGAGTGTCGGCCTCGGCCTCTTGCAACTCGTGGTCGCGCTCGTGGTGGTGTGCGGACTGTGCGTCATCACCACGCGGTGGATGGGCCGGAAGCCCTCGGCCCCCGCGGACCAGTCGATGCGCGTGATAACCTCGCTCCGCGTCGGTCGGTGTGCGGTCCACCTCGTGCGTGCGGGGGACCGGCGCATGCTGATCGGGACGGACGTCACCGGCGTGAAGGCGCTCGTCGAACTCTCAGGCCCCGAGCCAGAACTCCCGGCCGCAACTCCCACCACCGAAACAACTTCGATCGCACCGGCAGCGTGAGTCGCCGGACCGTATCCACTCCGGGGCTAACATTCGCTAACATTTTCGCCCCGCGGGGCTTCACTAAACCCTCTTTCTTGCCGCAATCTGTTCTCGGAAAATGTTTTACAGCAACATGGCGGCATCTCGCGATGGCGTTAAAAGGCTAACAATCACCAACATTCTCCCGACTTTAGCGTTCGCTTCTCAGGTGTTGTTCAACTGCTGAATATCCGCCACTGCAATTCTACGCATTCAGTGAACGGAAATCCATTAAATCACTCCCTGAGTTGTTGATTTCGCACCGGAAAGGCCGTCTTCACTGACAGGCCAGAAGGCGGTGTAACGGTTCGGTCACGCGGGCAATCGGATCAGCGTCGCACGTCGTCTCATTTTGCCCGCCTAAACACCGCACCGGAGTCACCATGACCGCCCGCGTACTCGCAGCAGCCGTACTTGTCACTTTGTCTGCGAACTTGGCCCCCGCTACGGAGATCCGTTTCATCCCGATCCCGGAACGGGTCGCCTGTGCGGACGTCGTGGCCGTTGGAACGGTGACCAACATCGAAGAAAAGACGATCGAGGCCGAGCAGTACAAAGGGGGCAACAAGACCCAGTTCCGGATCGCGGTCGTGAAGGTGTCCGACCAAGTGTTTGGGGGCGGGGACGTGACGCACCTGCGCGTCGCGTTCGTTCCCAAAGAGGACCAACCCAGCGGCAAACTGAAGATTGGAACCCCGGTACTCGAGAAGGACGAAGAAGTGCTCCTCTTCCTACGTAAGCGCTCGGACGAGGGCTTCTACCGACTCGGCGGCCACTTCGGTGCGGTCAAGAAGTCCAACAAGCTCGACGAGGCCATCAAAGAAGCCAAAGCTGCCGGCAAAATCCTGGTCGACGCGGACAAGGCGCTGAAGTCGAAGGACCAAACCGAACGGATGACCGCCGCGTGGCTCCTCACCACGCGCTACCGCGCGTACCCGGCCGATGCCGTCATTGGCAAAACGTCCGAGGAACCGGTCGGGGCGGACGAGAGTCAGGCGATCGTGGAGGGGTTGCTCGCCCTGGCCGAAAAGAACTCTGATGCGTTTTACACGGCCGCGTCCTCACTGAACCTGTCGCGCGAGGACGGCTTCGGACCCAATTTCACCCCCGATAAGGCCAAAGCCTGGCTGAAAGACAACGCGAAGACGTACCGGATCAAGAAAATCGTCCCGGCGAAATAGCAAACGGCCTCCTGGGACCGCGGACATCTTGCCCGCCCTCCTGCCACAACCGAAGAGCGGGCAAGATGCCCGCGGTCCCGGAGGTACCCCACCCGACGCGCCCCCTCACATCTTGTCCGCCTTGACTCATCTCGCCACCCGCGATAGACACCGCCCCCGAACGCACGGAGGCGCAGTTCATGGGCGACATCGCCGACTTCATCAACAGCCCCAACGGGCTGAACTTCCAGAACCTGTCGCCGCCGGTCCAGATGGCCCTGATGCTCGGGCTGTCCACGCTGCTGCCCGCGGCGCTGATGACCATGACGTGCTTCACGCGCGTCATCATCGTGCTCTCGTTCGTGCGCCAGGGGCTGGGCACCCAAAACGTCCCGCCCAACCTGGTCCTGACCGGCCTCGCGATATTCATCACGCTGTTCATCATGCAGCCGACCTTCGCGGAGATCGATCAGAAGGCGTACCAGCCGTATGTGAACAAGCAAATGGCCGGCCCGCAGGCGCTCAAGGTCGGCATGGACATCTACAAGAAGTTCATGCTCCAGCAGACGCGCAAACAAGACCTCGCGCTCTTCCTGCACCTGTCGAAGAACACGACCGTGGAGCGCGCGGAGGACACGCCGTTCCTCACCGTGATCCCCGCGTTCCTCATCAGCGAGCTGAAGACCGCGTTCATCATGGGGTTCTGCATCTACCTGCCGTTCCTGATGGTGGACCTGGTGGTGTCGAGCATCCTGACGTCGATGGGCATGGTGATGATGCCGCCGATCACGATCTCGGCCCCATTCAAGATCCTGCTGTTCGTCCTCGCGGACGGGTGGCACCTCGTTACTTACGCGATTGCACTGAGTTACGGATGACGCGGTGTTCAGCTCACAGTTTTCAGTGTTCGGATAGGCACGGGTCGCCTGCTGAGAGTCGAGTTCGCCCCTTAGTTTCTGGCTGAAAACTGAACACTGAGAACTGAACACTCGCACGGAGCGCCGAATGACAACCGACCACGTGATACGGATGACCCAGGAGCTGTTCCTGGTGGCGCTGGTGGTGGCCATGCCCGCGCTGGTGGTGAGCCTCGCCGTCGGGTTGATCGTGAGCATCTTCCAGACGGTCACGAGCATCCAGGACCAAACGCTCAGCTACGTCCCGCGCATCATCCTGGTGGGTTTGGTACTCGTGGTCACGCTCGGGTTCTCGTTCCAACAGGCGGTCGCGTTCACGCAGCGCATGATCGCCTATGCCGCGGGGAAAGGCACGTGACAATCTCCGGCATCGCTCTGGGACTTTTGCTGGCGCGGATCGGGGCGTTCGTCTCCGTGATGCCGCTGTTCTCGGGCCGCGCGCCGCGCTCGGTGCGCGCCGGGATGGTGCTCGTGTTCGCGGCGTTCTACGTCGGGCCGGCGAGCGCCGATCTGGGCGCGCTCCCGGCCGGGAGCGTCCGCGACGTCGACACCCTCCGCTACGGGCTCGTGGTCACGCGCGAAGCGCTGATCGGCGCCGCGATGGGCCTCGCGTTCGGGCTGTTCCTCCTGCCGGGGCGGATCGCGGGCGAGTTCGTGACGCAGCAGATCGGGTTGAACATCTCGCCGCAAGTCGGTCCGACCGGGACCGATTCCGCCGGCCCGCTCACGAACATCCTCGAAACGGCCGGGGCCCTGATCTTCCTCCTCGTGGACGGGCACCACATCGTCCTCGCGGTGTTCCACTCCTCGTTCGCCGCGCTCCCGCTCGGCGGGTCCGAGATCCCGGAAGCCGGCCCGATGGTGACCGGCCTGGCGAGCGCCTACGAAATGGGCCTGCTCCTCGCCGCGCCGCTCGCCCTGTGCCTGTTCTTGCTCGCGATCACGCTCGCGGTGATGGCCCGGGCCGCACCGCAATTGAACATCTACTCGGTCGGCTTCACGCTCCAGGTGTTCGTCGCGCTCGTCGCGGGACTGGTCCTGGTCCCCGAGTTCGTGAACATCCTGACCGCGATCGTCGGGCGCACCGGCGAAATGCTCCCCAAGATGTTGAGCGGCCCCAAGTAACGACTTGCGGGCGAGAAGTAGTCAACGAGCCGCGACCGCAAGGAGCGGTTGCAGCGGCTCTCTCAGCAGCAGTAGATGGCGATCGTGTTGGTTCGGGAACCTTGATACTGGCCGTGCCTCCCATTCCCTTGCGGTCGCGGCTCGCTCAACGAACTCGGAACCGGCTCACGAAGAACCCGGCGTCGTTTGTAATTCCCCGGTGACTGGTGGCTCATCGGGCACGGTCATTCCCGAAAGGGTGACGAGTGGCTGACGAAGTCGATGAGGAATCAAAAACAGAAGACCCGACACCGCGTCGGCGCGAGGAAGCGCGCCGACAGGGTCAGGTGCCGTTTAGTGCCGAATTGGTTGGGAGCCTCGTACTCGTTGTGGGTGTGGTCGGGCTGACGAACCTCGGACCGGACGTCTGGAACGCCCTCATCAACATCTTCCGCCACGACCTCCCCCGCGCGTTCCGGCCCGATTTCAACATTGATGTGGCTGTGGACCTCATGGCCCGTACCGGGCTCCGGGCGCTCGCAGCGCTCCTGCCGTTCTTCGGGCTCCTGCTCGCGGTAGGGGTGGTGGCGAGCGTCGCACAGGTGGGGCTCCAGATCAACACAGAAAAGCTCGAACTCAACTTCGACAAATTGAACCCGGCCACCGGGTTAGGTCGGCTGTTCTCCACCACGGCGCTGATCCGCGGGCTGCTTACCATCCTGAAAGTGATCGCGCTGGGGGTAGTCGCGTATGTGGTGCTCAACGGGCGCGGGGGGCTCGTCGCCAGTTTGGGTCAGGGGCGGGTGGCGGGCGCGGCGCCGGCAGCGTGGGCCGTCGTGATGAAACTGGCCCTGTACCTCTCGGCCGCGGTCGCCTTCGTTGCGATCTTCGACTACGCGCACCAGCGCCGGAAGTTCGAGATCTCCCTTCGGATGACGAAGGAAGAATTAAAACAGGAACTGAAGCAAGAAGACGGCGACCCGATGGTGAAGGCCCGCATCCGGCAAATCGCGCGCGAGCGCACCAAGCAAAAGATGCTGAAGGAAGTGCCGAAGGCGACCGTCGTCGTCACGAACCCGACCCACTACGCGGTCGCACTCCGGTACGATGCGAACCGCGACAGTGCCCCCGTGGTCATCGCCAAGGGCAAGGGCGCGTTCGCGAAACGGATCACGAAACTCGCCCGCGATTCAGGTGTGCCGGTACTCGAGCGCCCGCCACTCGCGCGGGCGCTCCAGTCCATCCGCGAGGGGCAACCGATCCCCAACGTGCTGTTCCGGGCGGTGGCCGAGGTGCTCGCGTTCGTGATGAAGTTGCGCAGCGGAGCAGTGTAGGGCGCGAGCGGAGCGGGGTCGCGGGTGTGCATGCCCGTTTTCCCGCGGGTGGCGCGGACGTTCTTGTCTGTGTGTGGTATTTGGCGGCCCGAGCGGAGCCGGAAATCGGTTCGCGGCTCTCGCTGGAGGGTTGGCGCACGGACCGGAACAGTCTGTGCGACACAGCAACTAACGGGCACGCGCGTGTAAATCGGGCGGCTCATCGGCAGCGCCGAGAGTTGCGTCAAACGACGACGGATTGAGTGTTCGCGCCCTTACGGAGTGGCGCGGGAGCGTAGTTTTCAGGATCGGCGCAAAACCGGGCGCGGTATAACCCGAACGGGATTTTCGCCGGGGCCGAATCCTGAGAGTGTGACAGGAAGAAAACTTCAGAAACGCTGCGTCTTCAGTGACTTCCGCGCGCCGGAAATCGGCTGCGTTCTAAATCATGGTGTCGCCGGAAACGGTGGCCGAATGGACTCCCGATGGCGAACGAAATCAAACCCGTGTCCGGCTCGCCCCTGCTGCGGAGCGAACTGCTCCTCTCGGTGGCCCTGCTCGGGTTACTCGTGATCTTCCTGGTCCCGCTCCCCACGCTGGTGCTGGACCTGCTGCTCGCGTTCAACATCAGCGCGACCATCCTGCTGTTGTTGGTCACGCTGACCGTGAAGCAGCCACTGGAATTCTCGACGTTCCCGTCGCTACTTTTGCTCTTTACGCTTTTTCGGCTCGCACTGAACGTGGCGACGACCCGGCTCATCCTGCTGAACGCCGACGCCGGGGAGATCGTGGCGGCGTTCGGAAAGTTCGTCGTCGGCGGCAGCCTGATCGTCGGGTTGGTGATCTTCCTGATCCTGATCGTGATCCAGTTCGTGGTGATTACCAAGGGGGCCGGGCGGGTGTCGGAGGTCGCGGCGCGGTTCACCCTGGACTCGATGCCCGGCAAGCAGATGGCGATCGACGCCGAGATGAACGCGGGGATGATCGACGAGGTCGAGGCCAAGAAGCGCCGAACGGCCCTGATGCGGGAGAGCGAGTTCTACGGCACGATGGACGGGGCCAGTCGGTTCGTCCGCGGGGACGCGGTGGCCGCGATCATCATCACGGCCGTGAACCTCGTGGGCGGCTTCATTATCGGTCTGACGAAGGGCATGCCGTTGACCCAGGCGATCCGGACGTACTCGATTCTGACGGTCGGCGACGGGCTGGTGACCCAGATCCCGGCGCTCATCACCGCCACCGCGTCCGCCATGCTGGTGACGAAGGCGACGTCCGGTACCAGTTTGGGTGAGGAACTGAACGACCAGTTCCAGACCGCGTCGGCCCCGTTCCGGTTGGGCTCGTACATCCTGATCGCGCTCTCGCTGGTCCCCGGAATGCCGACGGTCCCGTTCCTCGCACTGGGCGGGGCGCTGTTCTACCTGTCGCGCCGCGGGGCGAAGCCGGCCGTACCGGTCCCCGCGACCGCGGGCGGCGAAGGGGCCGCGGCCCAGGCGGGCGCCGCGGGTGCGGCCCCGAAGTCCCCGGTCGAAGGGTACCTCGACGACTTCCTCCAAACGGACCGCATCAGCCTCGAAATCGGCGCGGCGCTCATTCCGCTGGTGTCGGCCCGGCGCGGACCGGGGCTCCTGGACCGGATCGGCGGGTTGCGGCGCGACCTCGCGAAACAGAGCGGGTTGTGGGTACCGGCCGTCCGCGTCCGCGACAACATTCAGCTCGATCCGCCCTCGTACCGTGTCCTCTTAGGGGGGCGCGAAGTGGCCCGCGGCGAGGTGCGCCCGGACTTCTGGCTGGCGATCGACCCGGGCGGCGCGAGCCGGATCTCGCTCGCGGGCGAAGAGGCCCGCGAACCGGCCTTCGGCCTCCCGGCCAAGTGGATCACCGACGCGGACCGCAACCGCGCCGAGGCCGCCGGGTTCACCGTGGTGGACCCGCCGAACGTGATTATTACGCACCTGGGCGAAGTGGTCCGCCGGCACGCGGGCGAACTGCTGGGCCGCGACGACCTGAAGTCGATGGTGGACCGGGTGCGCGAAACGACCCCGGCCGTGGTGGACGACCTGATCCCGAACGTCATGAGCATGGGCACGCTGCACCGCGTCCTGATTCTGCTGCTCGAGGACCGGGTGCCGATCTCGAACTTGCCGCGCATCCTCGAGAGCCTCGCGGCCCACGCGCCGACCGTGAAGGACCCGAACGAACTGACCGAACGGGTGCGGGCCGACATCGGGCGCTCGGTCGTGGACCGGTTCCGCGACCCGTCCGGCCGAATTCGTGCTATCGTTCTCGACCCGCGCCTCGAACTCGAGCTGCGCCGCTCGGTCCAGGGGCACCAGTTGGTCCTCGACCCGAGCCGGCTGGAGCAGCTCACGATGCGGGTGGCGGGCGAGTTGCGGAAAGCGAGCGCCCGCGGCTACGAGGTCGCGCTGCTGTGCGACGGGAGCCTCCGCCGGGCCGTCCGGCACTCCCTGGCCCGCGCCCTGCACGACCTGAGCGTGATCTCGTACCAGGAAATTCCGACCGACCTGTTGATGGAACCGGTGGCGGTGATCCGCCCCGAGGAGCTGACCGGCGAGGCCTCCGCCGCCGTGAGCAACTTGTTCGAGTCGTCCCGAACTTAATCGTCCCGTAGTTCGCCCGAGTCATACACACCATGAGTGGCAACATTCAAGCGTACCAACGACAGGCCGACCAGCAGCGCCGCGACGAACTCATCGTGTCGCACCTCCCCCTGGTCAAACACGTTATTGGAAGACTCATCGGCGATACGCCGCCCGGCGTGGACGTCGAGAACCTCGAATCGGCGGGCGTCCTGGGGCTCGTCGAAGCGGCCTCGAAGTTCGACCCGACCCGCAACGCCCAGTTCAAGACGTTCGCGTACCTGCGCATCCGCGGCGCGATCGTGGACGAGATGCGCCGGAACAGCCCGCTCCCGCAGCACGTTCACACGCGCCTCACGGCGGTCCGGCGCGCGTGCCGCACCCTGCCCCACCCGATCACCGTCGAAGCCATCGCCACCGCGACCGGCCTGACCGAAGACGAAGTTACCGATACACTCGCGGCCGAACGGGTCGCTAAAACGACGTCCTGGGAACAGACCGCCGATGCGAACGGCCTGGAACCGGCGATCGCGTCCGAGGAGCCGTCGGCCGAGATGGAGCGCTGGGAAACGATCCAGCAGCTCACCGACGCGATCGAGGGCCTGGACTCGAAGGAGCGGATCGCGGTCACGCTGTACTACCGCGAGGACCTACGGCTGAAGGAAATCGCCGAGGTGATGAAGCTCTCCGTGTCGCGCGTCTCGCGCCTGCTGAGCAAGGCGACGTTCGAGCTGGGCGAGCGCCTGAAGGCACTCAAGGCCGGCGGCGCGCTCGCGGCCGGGTGACTCCACGCACAACGGACGCACAGAACACAAACGCACAGGGCAGGAACCCTGTGCGTTTGTGTTCTGTGCGTCTTTCTACGGGTTCGTTACCGTCATCCCCCCGGGCAGCGGCGGGATGGGGATGCGGTTCAGCGCATCGACCGCGGCCCGGCGCACGTCGGGATCGGGGTCGCCGCGGAGCGCATCAATTTCCGGAACGGCGGGCGCCGCGGGCGCCCCGAGCCGACCGAGCGCGCGGACCGCGAGCAGCCGGTAGTTCGCGTCCGGGTCGCGCAGATCCACCGCAAGCGCACGCACGTACCCCTCGGTCGGCTTCGCGTTCGGTTGGACGCGGTTCAGCGCGTTAATGGCCCCGCGGCGCACGTCCCCGTCGGCATCCCCGAGGACCACCTCGAGTACGGTGACCGCAGCGCGGGCGGTCGGGCCGAGGTCCGCGAGGGCCTTGGTCGCCCGCACGCGCGTGCTCGCGTCGCGGCTCAACAACTGCCGGATGAGCACATCGACTTCCAGGGAATCCGAGGTGTTCAGGATCGCTTCCCGGGACTGTTTCAGCGCGAGGTCGAGGTCGATGGTCCGGCCGGCGAGCCGGGTGAACACGGGCAGCGCCGCCTTCGCGGGCGCCCCGAGTTGCCCCAGGGCCTCGACGACGGCTTCCTGGAGCGGCTCCTGCTCGGTTCCCCGTAGGCGATCGAGGACCGCGATCAAGTCGCCGGCCGCGGCCCCCGCGCGGGGGCCGATCCTGCCGATCATGACCGCCGCCTCCACGCGCCCCTGTAGGGACTGGCGCGGGTCGCGGACAATCCCCCCGAGCTTCTTCGCGAGCGCGTCGTCGGCCTCGTCCGCGCGCGCCACGAGCGGGAGCGCGAAGAGCGCCACGAGAACCAGTCCACAGCGCATGACAACCCCCCGGCAGGTGCGGAACACTCTGTCCATCGGCCCCGGCCCTGGCGCGACTTCGGCCCGTACATTGTCCCGCGCGCCCGGGGCGAAATCCGACACGATCCGCCCGGAACAACCTGTTTTTCTCGCGCGATGGCAAAAATCGGCACGCGGCTTCGATCATCCCAATACTCGGTTCGCAACTTCCCCCTAACTAACGGTGACCGGTGGTCGTAATCGTTGGCGCAATGATCGTCCTCGTTTCCGTCCTCGTCGGGTTCTCGATGGCGGGGGGCAAGGTCATGTCCCTCATTCACCTGTCCGAGTTCGTCACGATCGGCGGCGCCTCGTTCGGCGCGCTGATCCTGATGTCCCCGGTAAAGGTCATCAAGGACCTGGTCAAGGGCGTGATCCAAACGATCAAGGGCTCGGCGTTCGGCAAGGCCGCGTGCGTCGACCTGCTCAAACTCCAGTACGCCCTCGCGCGCCTCGTGCGCCAGGAGGGGTTGCTCGCGCTCGACACGCACGTGACGAACCCGGAATCGAGCGCGCTCCTGCGGGAGCACCCCAAGTTGAACGGCAACCACCACGCCCGCGCGTTCCTGTGCGACTCGCTCGCCATGATCCTCGACGGCACCGTGGAGAGCGCCCAGTTGGGCGAGTGGCTCGAGGAAGAAATTTCGGTGGTCGAGCGCGAGCACCACGCGGCCTCGGACGCCCTGGCGAAGAGCGCCGACGCGCTGCCCGGGTTCGGGATCGTGGCCGCCGTGCTCGGGATCGTGGTGACGATGCAGTCGATCGGCGGCCCGGTGGACGAGATCGGCTACAAGGTCGGTGCGGCCCTCGTCGGGACGTTCCTCGGGATTCTGGCGGCCTACGGCTTCGTGGCCCCGCTCGCGGCGCGCATGCAGTCGCTCGGCGACCAAGAGATCCTGTTCTTCCGGGCGATGGCCGTGGGCGTGATCGCGATGAACGACGGGGCCAGCCCGAAGGACGTGGTGACCCGCGCGCGCCGCGTGATGTCGACGGACTGCCGGCCCAACCAGGCGGAACTCAAGGACATGTTCAACTAACCGGGTCTCGAGTTTCGAGTTTCGGATCTCGTACTTCTTTTCCGGTCCCACCGGGTGGAGTGGATCGTGGCAAAGGGCGGCGGCGGTTCGTGGAAAGTGGCCTACGCGGACTTCGTGACCGCGATGATGGCGTTCTTCCTCGTGATGTGGATCGGGGCGCAGGACGTCAAGGTGCGCCAGTCGGTCGCGAACTACTTCGTCGACCCGTCCGGGGTGAGCAAGAAGCCCGCGAACGCGGGGGCCGTTCTCGACTCCCCGGTTTCCGGCCCGGTACCGGAAAACGTGAAGGTCGAGGGCGGGCGCGGGTCGCGCTCGCCGGGCGGCGACGTTCCCAGCCCGAGTACGGCCGCGGTCATCAACTGGATCAAAGGCGATCCCAAGCGGTACCAGCACTGGAAGTCCGAGGCCCAGCGGTGCCGCGTGGCCGCGAACTCGCAGAAGGCCGTTAACCAGACACAGTCGCCCGAAGAAGTGGCGAGCAACCAACTGACCAGTTTGCTCTCGACCGAAGTCGCCGGGAGCATTCCGAAGGACACGCCGGACGTTTACAAGGATTTGTTGTTCGGTTCGTTCAAAGAGATAAACTGGAAGCAGGCCGCAGAGGTTCTCCTCTCGGAGTAACTGGTTCGAGTGACCGGCGAACGAACTTGTTCCCGAAAAAGGTTTGCGGTATAGCCGCCCAGACAACGTTCCCCGATGAGGGCAGGCTCATGCGATTCGCGATGTACCGCGTGCTCGTGCTCGGCGCGTTCCTGATCCCGTGCGTGGCCGCCGGAGTGACGGCGCAACCACCGTCCGTGGCCGACAAACTGAAAACCGATACGGCCGCACTCGCCGGCGAACGGGCCGCCGCCGAATCGACCAGTACGGAGCGGGCCAAGCTGCAGGCCGATTTGCGGCGGTTGATCGACCGGCTCGAAAAGAACCCTCCCGGACCGGGGCCGGTGGTGCCCCCGGGGCCGATCAGCCCCCCGAAGACGAAAGACAAAGAACCCGGCGCCGGCGGGGCCGCAGTTGATAAGTTGCGGTACGCAATGAACCTGGTGCTGAATAACGAGATCGAAGCGGCCCTGAACGGCTTCCGCCAGATCGATCTCCAGTCGCTGGCACCCGAAGACCGGGCGTTCGCGCGGTTCATGACGGCCTCCTGCCTGCGGCGCCAGGGCCGAACGGCCGAAGCGCTGCCCATTTACCGCGAGGTGGGCGACGGCGGAGAAGACTCATTTATTGCGTCGTCTGCAGTTTCACAGGTATCCCTCATTCGCACGGGTGAAGAACTTCAGGCCCAACTCGCACAACTTCGCGCCCGGCCGAAATCGCGCTGATTCTTGGCGCGGTGCGGCCCATTTTTTCGTTTCCACCCCCCATTTCCCACCGGCTCTCGTGCTACAGGAACTGCGAGTAACTGTGACGACCGCGACTGAACTGGTGGCGGAAATTCGCGACCGGTTCAAACTCGGCGACGCGGCACTCGAACAAACCAGCCGACTCGTGGCCCTGGTCGCCACGATCGAGTTGGACGTAGCGCGAGCCGGAACCCTGCCCCACGATCTGCGGGCGGAAATTACAGGATTGCTCGCGCAAGTCCAAGAGACGACAATAGTTGGTGGCCGCTGGTTGGAAGCGGTCGCCGACGGCCCGGAACTTGCAAACCTCCACATGAGGATGCGCGTACAGAAGCTGTACGGCATTCCTGTGCGGGACGATTCATCCCCCTAAGACGAGCACAACACATGGCGTCGACCGTCGCAAATGTGACCACCGCCTTCCCGCTCGTTCAAACGAGTACCACCTCGACTACGACCCGTCAAACGTCGCGCACGGCCTCTTCAGACCCGTTCCAAACTGTTCTCGCGGAAGCCACAAACGACACGCGCTCGGCGCAGGCCGCGAGCGACGCGAACAAATCCGCCGCGACCGCGCAAGCCGCCGATGCCGCGGCCGCACAAGAACTCGCCGATCAAGACGCGGCCGACAAAGACGCGGCCGATGCCCGCGCCGCGGAACTCGCCGGGGTGCTCGCCGCGACCACTCAGCTCACCACACCGACCGACTCGACGACCGATCTCGCGGTCACGGGAGCGCTCGGGGCCGGCCAAGCGACAGCCGCACTGAACGGGACGACGGGGGAACTCGCACCCCCGAACGTTCCCACACAAACGAACCCGCTGTTCCGTCAGTTCGTGTCCGAAGCCGCGGCCCAAAACAATACTCGCATCGCGACCCCGGTGACTCGGGACACCAACACAACGAACGCGAACGCGGTTCCGACGCCGCCCGTGGTTCCGCAAACGACCGCGACCACGACCGCTCCGCAGGTTCTCGATACGACCAACCTGACCAGTGCGGTCGCCGCGGTGCAACCCACACAGAAACAGATCGTCGTCGCACAAACGCCCATCGTCGCCGGCTTACTGCCGAACCAAACCGAAGTTGGCGCGACCCTCGTGCCGACGCCCGTGGTGGCCCCGCAAGCCCCGATCGAAACTACGGCCCTCCCCGGCGTGCAGGTGGGCAGCCGCCCGAGCACCGCGGGCGAGCAGTTTGCCGCGATCGCGTCGGCCGCGTCCACGCTGACCACAAACGCTCCGGCACCGACCACCGCGACGACGCCGTCGCCGTTCGCGACGACGCTTGCGGCGACCCCGGTCACGACCGACACACTCACCGACACGGCCGCGGCCAAAACGGTGATCCCGGTCGCGACCAATGCGGTCGCAACTGCGGCGGCTAACGCGCTCACGGCCAACGCACTCACGAGTACCACTGCAACGACGGCCGCGTCCGCGACCCGCGTACCCACGCAACTCGCGGAACTCGGGGAACTCACGAAGAAAGAAAGTAGTTTCGGCGACGCGGCCCCCTCCGCGGCGGCCGCGGGTGGGTTCGCACACGTGCTGACACCCCAAGCCCCCACCGCTCCCCAACCGACCGCGACCGTCCAGACCCCGGCCCCGGTCGCGCAAGTCGCGGACGGGATCATTACCCACGCTCACGTGATCGCACGCGGCGGAAAGACCGAGTTCCAGATCCGGCTCGACCCGCCCGAACTCGGCACGGTCCGCATCCGGCTCACGTCCGATGGTGACGGAATTAACGGACAAGTGGTGGTGGCGAGCGACTCCGTTCGCCGAATGATTGAAAGTCAGTTGCCCGAGCTGCGCCAGCGCCTCGAAGCGACCGGCGTGACGGTCCAGAACTTGAGCGTCGCAACGGACTCCGGGACTGGTGCGGACACCGGCTCCCGCGGGTTCCGCTCGGACGGCCCGGCGGACTTCGCCCGGCAAGCCCCCGTCGCGACCGGCCCGCCGCCCCGCCCGCCGACGGTCCGCCGCCCCGGTGTGCTCGACGTGATGGCCTGAACTCGAACCCCCTCAATCGAAGACTTTTAGGAGAGCATTGCAATGGCCACAACCAGCAGCGTAGCCAGCATCGGGCAGGACCAGTTCCTCCAACTGCTCATCGCCCAGCTCAAGAACCAGGACCCGCTGTCGCCCGTTGACAATAGCCAGTTCATCACCCAGCTCGCGTCCCTCAATACGGTTCAGGGGCTCCAGGACCTGAACGCCAGCTTCGCGCAGCAACTCAAGCTGCAACAGCTCACCCAGGGCGCGGACCTGATCGGAAAAACGATCGAGTACCTCCCGGCCGGTGCGTCCGAAACGAGGACCGGCAAGGTCAGCTCGGTTGAAGCGCAGAGCGGCTCGTTCGTGCTCCAGGTCGGGAGCGACGCGGTGACCCTCGACCAGATTCAGTCCGTCCGCTAGGCCCTAAATCGAACGATTTTTCACAACTTTAATCCTAACTCGTACTAGTTTCGCAACACTCGCACACACCAGGAGTTTCTCGCAATGTCCTTGAACGCACTCTTCATCGGTTCCAGCGGTTTGGGCGCGAACTCGGCCGCTCTCGACGTGATCGGTAACAACCTGGCGAACATCAACACGACCGGTTTCAAGAACCAGCGGATGCTGTTCAAGGACGTTGTGTACCAGACGCTCAGCAGCGGTTCGAGCTCGTCCGCGTCGGTCGGCGGGACGAACCCGACCCAGCTCGGGTTCGGTGTGGGAACGGGCTCGATCGGTACGATGTTCGCCCAAGGCGACCTGAACCCGACCGGGCGGAACCTCGACGTCGGCATCCAGGGGAACGGGTTCTTCGTGCTGAAGAACGCCAACAGCGTCGCGTACTCGCGGGCCGGCGGGTTCGACGTGGACTCGTCCGGTTACTTGGTCGACCCGAGCACCGGGTTCCGCGTTCAGCGCTTCGGAGCGGCCGGCGAAGGTAACGCGACCACCCCGGCGTTCCAGGTTCCGGGCAACCTCGACATCAAGATCCCGTTCGGCACCGGCGTCGAGGGCGTCGCGACGACGGCCGTCCAGTACCAGGGGAACCTGAGCAGTTCGCTCCAGGTCGGCGAGGTCGCCACGACCGCGATCCAGATGTACGACTCGCAGAGCACGCCCCGCGCACTGACGGTGACGTTCACCAAGACCGCGTCCAACACGTTCACCGCCACCGCGACCGTCAGCGGCGGGACCGCGACGGTCACCGGTGGGCCGATCACGTTCGACACGGCCGGTCTGCTCGTGAGCCCGACGACCCTGAGCGTCGCCGTCACCGGTATCCCCGGGGCCGCGGCGTCGCAGACCGTCACGCTGAACCTCGGGACGGCGGGGACGGCGGACGGGCTGTCACAGTTCGGTGGGGCCACGACCGCGAGTGCGATCAACCAGGACGGTGCGGGCTTCGGCACCCTGACGGACGTGTCGGTCGATTCGACGGGCGTGCTCTCGGGCAAGTTCTCGAACGGGCGCACCCTCAGCCTGGCCCAACTCGCGATCGCCGGGTTCAACAACGAGGGCGGCCTGATCCGGACCGGTAACAACTACTTCCAGTCCTCGGTCTCGTCGGGCGAGGCGCTGGTCGGCGTGTCCGGACAGGGCGGCCGCGGGACGATGGTGGGCGGGTCGCTCGAACGGTCCAACGTGGACATCGCGAGCGAGTTCGCGAAACTCATCATCGCCCAGCGCGGGTTCGAGGTGAACGCCAAGACGATCTCCACGACGAGCGACACGCTCCAGTCGCTGGTGCAGATCATCCGCTAACGGAGGCCGGCTCCTTGAACCGGGCCGTCGGTCCGACTCACGAGGCGCTGGAGGAGCTGGTGAACATCGTTCGGTGACCACTTCGGCACCGCCGGCGCAACGGGCGCGGGTGGTGCCGGTTCCGTTTCCACGTCCGGCTCGGTCGCCGCATTTAGTGCGGCGTCAAAGGGTTCCGCCAGAACAACCATCGAGCGGAGCCCGGTCGCGTCGGTAGTAACCGCGACCGTCTGGCCGTCCACCGTGAGCATGTGGACGGCGCACACGCGATCGAGCGCGAGCGTCCCCTCGTGCTTCACCCGCCCGCCCCCGTCGCCCGTCCCGCCGGCCGGCCGGTTGGCCCGCCGCGCGAGCCCCAACACGAGCACGCACAGTCCGACGAGTACCACCGTCATCAGAACCAGACGGAGTACCAGCGCGCCGAAGTCCGGCGCCGCGGGCGTAGTAGGCGCAGTGTACTCGAACCCGCTCGTCGGACCCGCGAACAGCGGTGCGGCGGTACCGAGCGACACCGCGAGTGCGACGAACGTCCGTGTCACAAGTCGGTCCTTCCGGTGCGGGGCGGGAGCAGGTTCTTGATGCGCACGGCGAAGTGGTCGTTGACCACCACCACCTCGCCGACGGCGAACGGCACGCCGCGGACGGTCAACTCGACCGGCGCGCTAATGATTTCTTCCAGTTCCACCACGGACCCGGGGCCGAGCGTGAGGATCTCCGCGATCGGCATGATCGTGTGTCCGAGCCGGGCGGTGACGGTGATGGGTACGTCGCGCAGCGAGTCCAGGGTGGCGCCGGCGCCGGTAGCGGCGCGCGGGTCCAGTTGCGGGAACTCGGCGTGTTTGGCGACCACCGCGGGGCCAGCCTCGGCGGGGTCGGTCGGGGTCGTCGGGTCGGCCATAGATCGCGTCTCGCTCGCTCGCGGGTCGGTCGGTCAGTCTCCGGTTATGGTATCGACTACGACCGCGGTCCGGTCGCCGACGACCCCCGGCCAGACGCGGAACTTCCGCGCCCCGGACACCAGGCCGTCGAGCGGCTGGGTCACTTTCTGATCGAATACGACTAAATCACCGGGCGTCAGGCTCGTGACGTCGTGCATTGTGAGATCGGCTTTTCCGAGCACGACCGTCATTTCCACATTCATTTCGCGCACTAAAGACTCGATCACCTCGCGCGGCACCGGCGCAACCTGTTCGACCGGTGCGGCCCCGAGTTCTTCCCACGGGCCGGTGCGCGCGAGGAACAGGTAGACCGGGTGGTCGCCGAACGGCGCGGACGCGGTGAGCGTCCCGACCATCACGCGCTCGTTCCCGGCGCGCCAAACGGCCGACGGGAGCGACGGGGCGCCCACACTGAACTTGGGCGGCGCGCTGGTGGGCCAGCTCTTCGTCAGCGGGCTAATGAACAATTCGCGGACCAGGTGGGGGACGAGCGAGAGCTCCAGCGGGGTCGGTTCGCGCCCGACCGGGAGCTCGGCCGGCGCCTCACCGACGAGGCCGGAGAGCAGCGCGAGAAAGAGCGGATTGGGGAACACGAGAAGTGCGGCGCCGGTGCCGATGACGTCGGGGGCGGCGAGCTGGATGCCCACGGCCCCCTCCGGGAGGGCCAGGATGCTGGCCGTCGCGGTCGGGGTGTCGAGGCCCGCGAACTGGAACGTCACGGGGTACGGGAGCGCGCCCGCGGCGGCTTCGGTGGCCCACCGGCAGGCGCTCGCGAGCCACGCCGAAACGTTGCGCTCGATCTGCCCCGGGGGGGGCTTTCGGAAGTCGAACTCGGCCGGCGGGGTCATTGGACTACGTACTCTTCGAACAAGACGGCCCGGATGCGGCTGTTGCCGTCGGGGTAGAGAACTTCCTCGATCCGTTCGAGCAGTTCCCGCTGCATCCGCTGAACACCAACCGATCCGCTCACGTCCTTCGTGTTCTTGCCGGCCAGGTGCCCGATCATGGCGCTCTTCACGGCGGCCTTCTTCTTGGTCACCAGGTCGGTCGCCTCTTTCTCGGCCTCGGCCTCGACCAGGATCGCGATCTTCAACCGCAGGTAGCGCTGCTGGCGCTCCTCGACCAGGTTCACGGTCACCTCGCCGAACGGCACGATCGCGGTCTTGCTCTCCTTGCTCTTGCTGCTCTTACCCTTTTCCTTCTCCGCCGCGGGCTTCCCGAACGGGAGCGCCCCGCCCATCGCCATCGGCACCACGGCGCCGCCGACAATGGCGGCGAGGCACACGACGATCAGGACCAGTTTACGGCTTTTCTTGCGCGGGGCTCCGGCGGCGGGCGTTGACACGGTACGAACTCCTCGGTGAGTGTTGGCTCATAGGGTCGCGTCCGTGCGAGTAAAAATATTGCGGGGCTTGAAACGCCCCCGAAGCTTCCATACTTCGCGTAGCTCCAAATATCTCTTAGGACACCGATCTCCGAACCGGCGGCATTAAAACCGCCCTTTACGAGCCCGTTTATCTCACAGTTCCTGCGGCGGGCACAACTGGCGCGCCGGGCGCGAGTACCGGGGCGCACCCGACCCGACAGTTCCCCGCCGGACCCGCGTCCGCACCCGCCGCGCCCATCACGACGCCGGGCACCGGGAGCCCCAGCAGCGTCAGCACGGCCTCGCGCCCCACGAACCGGCGGAACAGTATCGGCGAATCCAGCGCGAGTTCGGACGCGAAGCTGTCGTCGGCCGCGATCACGTGGTTGCGGACCCACGGCGGGCGCTCGCGGGCGCGCTCGCGGTAGTGAATGCGGACCCGTTCCGCGATCGCCAGATCGGTCGAGTCCCACAGCCCGTCCACCGACGCGACGACCTTCCCCTCCTGCGACCCGACGGCCTGAATCACGAGCCCCAGGCGCGGGCGCGGGTACGGCGAGTAGTTCGACACGGTGGCGTGGACCACGACGTCCGCGTTGGTGGCCAGGGCGATCTCGTACAGCAGCACCTCGTCGAAGCGCCCGCCGCACCGCACCTGGGCCGCGAGTAGAGCACGATCATCAACCGGGGTCGAGATCACTTCAAAGCGCCCGGCCCGCTGCAGCTCCGCGGTAAATGCGTCCCGGGCCTCTTCGCCGGCCCGCGTGTACCCCGATTCGTTGCGGAACGGGAGCACGACCACCCGGCGCACGTTTTCCCACTGCCACCCCTCAAGGTGGTACTGGCTGAACGTCGGCGGGGCGGGCGGGGGGCGGTCCTTGTCCCGCACCCGGTCGAGCAGCCCGCACCCCGCGAGGGCCACGGTCGCGAGCACCGCGGCCGGTCCCATCAAGCGCGTTGTCATGGCTCCCTCCGGGCCGGGAGCAATTTTTCGAGCGCCCCGATCATGAGCTTCAGCATCTCGATGTCCTCGCGCTCCAGTTGGCGGATCTTCTCCTGGAGGGCGGAGATGTCGGACCGCTGCGTCGAGATGATGCCGCGCGTCTTGTCGACCTCGGCCTGGGCCGCTTCGACCTCGCGCATCGCTTCGATAAGGGCCTGCTCGCGCTTGATGCCCTGGTTCTCGAGCTCCCTGATGCGGGTCACGAGTTCGCGGTTCTGCGCGAAGACCAGTTCCAACTGGCGCGTCAACTCGACGACGCGGTCCGTGGGCACCTCGTTGGGTCCGAGGTTCCAGTTCTTGCCGTACACGGTCGGGACGGGCAGCACGTTCGGGTTCGGCGCGCCCGGAGTACCGGGGAGCGGGGCTCCGGCACCGGGCGCCCCCGGCGCGCCGCTCCCCGGAACTGGGGGGGCGGTTCCGACCGGGGGCAACTGGGTCGGGCGCGGTTGGGCGAGCGGCTGGCCCGAAGGCCCCGACTGGTACCCCACCGGCTGGCCGGTCAGTTCAAATTTGTTCGCGCCGATCGGCTCGCCGGCGGGCTCGAGCCCGCCGGCCGGGACCACGCCGCCGGGACCGCCCGGCGACCGATCGGTGTTCACGGGGTTGGGCTTGCCGTAGGGCTGCGGGACCGACACATCGGGTCGGGAACCGCTAAGCGGGGTGCAGCCCGCCGCCCCCACGGCGAGCGCAAACAAGCCCGACAGGATGACGTACCGTCGGTTCACCGCTCCCTCCCTGGAGCCAGAGGCATGATCGTCAACCGGCCGCGCGGCCGGTCCCCTAGTATTCGCACCGAATCCGGACCCGCTCCCCACAGGAACAGGTCACTTCGAGCGCCTGAATCACATCGCCTTCGCGGATGATCCGAACCGTCGGTTCCCCCGAGGCCCCGGGTGGGACCGGGGCGCCGATCCGAACCGCTTCCTCGGAGACCCGCACGCGAGTGGCGCGCACGACCGGGCTGCCGGCCCCGGCTCGTCCCTCGTCCATGCCCCGCCTCCTGCAAGCACTGACGCAATTCAAATTTGAAAGTAGGCCCACGCTATACCGTCTTTGGGCGCCGTGTCAACACACGCTGTGCAAAGCCCAGGGCCGTTCAGTTCTCACGCAAATTCAATGCGGAAGGCCCGAATATCGGGACTGCCTGGCTGAAGAAGAACGACTTACGCGAGAACTAAACGGCCCTGTGGCGCGCGCGATCCGGCCTTGACCAACCTACGCGGTCCGCCTTATAAGCTCACGCCTACGCATTTGCACATGAGGGGCGGTGATGGCGAGCAGTCCGCGCGGGAAAGTGATTCCGCTTTCACCCGCCCGGCGGATGGTGGACGAACTACTGCACCACGCCAAACAGGTTCCATCACTCCCACTGGCGCGCGACTGTCGCATTGACGTGCTCGCCGACGCCCGCAAGCGGGCCGGCACGGGCGTGTCGTGGACCAGCATGTTTATGAAGGCCTACGGCCTCGTGGCCCTGCGCCACCCGGTGCTGCGCCGCGCGTACATCCCCTACCCCACGGCCAAACTCTACGAGCACCCGCGCAGCGATTGTGCCGTGCTGATCGAGCGCGAGTGGCAGGGCGAACCGGTCGTGCTGGGCGCGAAGGTCATTTCGCCCGAAACGACGCCACTTACTCTCATTGATGAGCACCTGCGCCGGTTCCGCGAGGACGATGTTCTCTCGGTGTCGCCGTTCCGCCAGGTGCTCCGGCTCGGGCGGCAACCGTGGCTCCTGCGCCGGTTCGTGTTCTGGTCGTCGCTCTATTTTTCCGGCTACAAGCGCGCCAAGCGGTTCGGCACGTTCATGATGTCGAGCCTGGGCGCGCAGGGCGTGGAGCAGATGCACCCGCTCACGCCGCTCACCACGTACCTGACCTTCGGCCCGGTGCAACCCGACGGGCGCGTGACGATCAAGGTCGTATACGACCACCGCGTCATGGACGGGCGCCACGTCGCGCGCGTGCTCGTCGATCTCGAACACGTCCTGAACACCACGCTGGCCGAAGAGGTGCGCGAGGCTCACGCGCGCGCGGCCTGACCCATCGGAGGAGCAACACCCGTGACGAAGACGCAACCCCGGAACTACTGGCGCGACGACCGCTGCGCGAAGGCGTTCTGGAGCCAGTACGAGATGCCGGCGTACCAGCAGCTCCTGGCCGACACCACCGAGTGGATGAACCCCGCCCCCGGCGGGCACTGGCTCGATCTCGGGTGCGGGTCCGGGCGCCTGTGCCGCGCGCTGTGGACCAAGAGCGGCGGGCAGCTCGCGGAGCTGGTCGGCCTCGACGTCGCGGCCTTCAACGCGAAGTCATTTGCCAAGCTGCGAGAATCCCTCACACCGCCCCCGGGCGACAAGCTGCGGTTCGAGGCGGTGGACTTCAGCGCCGGGCTCCCGTGGGACGGCGAGAACCTGTTCGACGGCGCGGTGAGCGGGCTGGCGATCCAGTACGCCGAATCGTACTCGGAGGCCGAGCAGCGCTGGACCACGGACGCTTATGACCAGTTGCTGCGCGACGTCCACCGCGTGCTGAAGCCGGGCGCGCGGTTCGTGTTCTCGATGAACGTGCCCGAGCCCTCATGGGGGCGCGTGGGGTGGAACGCGATGCGCGCGTTCTGGTCGGCGAAGCGCAAGCTCCGGTTCCTGGGCAAGCTCTACGGCATGTGGAGCTACGGCGGGTGGCTGAAGCGCGAGGCCCGCAAGGGGCGGTTCCACTACCTCCCGGCCGAAACCATCACCGCCAAGCTCACGGCCGCCGGGTTCACCGACGTCGAGCACCGGCTCAGTTTCGCGAACCAGGCGTTCCTCTTCCGCGCGACGAAGCGCTGAGTGTGTATTTGTGGGTGGGTCCAGGCTCAGTACAGGCCCACCACCTTACCCTACGGGCTACGACCGATGCCGAGGAGCGGCCTCTGATCGAGGGCTGTGGAGTTGGACGAGGCCTACTTCGGAGGCAAGCGGGGCGGGCGGGAAGGTATCCGTGTTCGACATCCCCGGAGCGCCGGGCGGGTGTACACGATGGCCGTGCCGATCTGCAGTAAGGAGCACCGGATGACCGCCTGATCCGGACCGGCGCACCAACCCAGCCCTAGAATTTTGCTCACCACCAAAGAGAACAGGTAAGAACGAAGCCAAACGAGGGCTTCGTTCTTACCTGTTCTCTTTTTACTTTTGCCTTCTCGCTACTTATTTCTTCTCTTCCTTCACGACCTTCACCGACTTGATGACGACGTCCTTGGAGGGCACGTTCTCGTGGCCCTTCACGGTTTCGGTCTCCACGCCCTTGATCTTGTCGACCACGTCCATGCCATCGATCACGCGGCCGAACACGCAGTAGCCGACGCCGTCGCCAGCCTTGGCCTTGTCGAGGAACGTGTTGTCCTTGAGGTTGATGTACCACTGGGCGCTGGCGCTGTTCGGCTCGCTGGTGCGGGCCATCGCGAGCGTGCCCTTGAGGTTCGACAGCCCGTTGCCCGATTCGTTCTTGATCGGGTCGCGGGTCTTCTTCTCCTTCATCCCCGACTCGAACCCGCCGCCCTGGATCATGAAATCGCTGATGACCCGGTGGAAAATGGTGCCGTCGTAGTGCTTGTCCTCGACGTACTGCAGGAAGTTCTTCACCGTGACCGGCGCCTTGTCCTCGAACAACTCGATCTTGACGCTCCCCGCACTCGTTTCGACGAGGACGACCGGGTTGGCCGCCCGCGCGGAACCGGCCACCACGCCGAGAACCACGAAGCACATCACCATCACTTTGACCGAAATCATGGTTGACCTCCGCGTGCGTCCGTCGGGTGCGGGCGCGACCCCTGCCGCGCGCCCCGAACCGGCCCGTCTCGCATTTCGATTCTAGCAAGTTTCAGGTTCCCGAGGTCCAAGTTCCAAACTGAAAACCGACACCCGAACGACGGCGCACCGGCCCCCCCTCTCTTTTGGATTCGGAACCCTGGAACGCGCAACCGGGAACTGGTAGTGTGCTGGTCCCGCCCGGAGGCTCACACATGCGCTTGTTTCTCGCCATCGGTCTGTTCACCGGCATCGGGGCTACGGTCGGGGTGTCGCAACCCGACACGGCCGCGGCCCAAGAGAAGAAGGACGACAAGAAGGTGGCGCAGCCGAAGTTCGATCCGCCGAAGCCCACCAAGCCCGACGAAGCAACGCTCAAGCAAATCACGGAGAAAACGGAACAACTCCGCAGAGCGGTGGCGGCACTGAAAGAGAAGAAGATCCCCGGTGACGTGCTGGTCGAGGTCGAAATCTACCTGAAGGCGGCAGAGAACATTGTCCGGTTTGAAGAGTGGTACCACGCGAACAGTGGGAAGTGGGCGCTGACCACGCTCGACCAGGGCCTCGCCCGGGCGAAGCAGGCCGAAGGCGGCAAGGCCGTCTGGCGCGACGCCCCGGGCAGATGGGTGTTGCGCGCGTACCGGTCGCACGTCGACGACTCGATTCAGCCCTACGCGGTGCTGTTACCCCACGACTACGGCAAAGACCCGAACAAGAAATGGCGGCTCGACGTTGTCCTGCATGGGCGCGACTCGTCGCTGACCGAAGCGAAGTTCATCGCGACCCACGGCGGCGCGGCACCGAAGGATTTGGCGTACATCCAACTCGAAGTGTACGGGCGGGGAAACAACGCATACCGCTGGGCCGGCGAGACGGATGTGTTCGAGGCCATGCGCGCATTTGAAGGTTCTTCCGGGGCTGGATCGGTTAACCAGAACCGCGTTGTGCTTCGCGGGTTCTCGATGGGCGGTGCGGGCGCCTGGCACATCGGGCTGCGACACCCCTCCTCGTTCTGCGTTATCGGTCCCGGCGCCGGCTTTACGACCACACACGGCTACATCGCGAACTTGCCGAAGCACCTGCCCGAACATCAGGAGAAGTGCCTGCGTATCTACGACGCGATCGGGTACGCCGAGAATGCCTTCAACATTCCGGTGGTCGCGTACAGCGGAGAGAAAGACGCGCAGAAGAAGGCCGCGGACAACATCGAGAACGCGCTGAAGGGCTTCAAAGAGCCGCACGAGTTCAAGCACCTCGTTGCGCCGGGGTTGGAACACCAGATGCCGAAGGAGTGGCAGGGGAAGGCCGAGGTCGAGTACCGCAAGTTCGCGGACAAGGGCCGCAACCGCGATCCGGAGCGTATCAGGTTCGTGACGTACACCGCCGGTCTGTGCGACTGGATCGATGTCCGCGCGCTCGCCGTTCCCTACGAGAAAGCGGTCGTGGACGCGAGCTATAAGGGCGGGGTGTTTACGATTGCGACGACGAACGTTCGCACCATCTGTGTCAACAACCCCGACCTCCGACAGAAGGCCGTTGTTAACGTGGACGGGCAGCGGGTGGAAACCGTGGCGGGCAAGGACACGTTAGGAATGTTTGCAGTCGAGAAGGTGGGGCAAAAGTGGGCGGACGTGAGTGCCGATGCGCCTTTCAGCACGCGGTGCGTCCCGGCGATCAAGGAGTCCGGTCTGGAAGGCCCGATCGACGACGCCTTCCGGTCGCATTTTGTTGTCGTCGGCCCGGCTGCTGGTGGCTACCCGGCTGCGGCCCTGGAGCAGTTTGCCGCGCTCTGGGACCGCTATTTTCGTGGTACTCTGTTCGTAACCACTGAGGGAAAATACGATCCCGATCGCGGGCAAAACCTCGTCCTCTTCGGCGATCCACAAAGCAACCCGCTCATCGCAAAGGTGCTCCCGAAACTGCCCATCACCTGGACGAAAGACAAGCTCGTGGTGAACGGCACCGAGTACGATCCGAAAATACACGTTCCCGTACTCATCTACCCGAACCCACTGACCGACAAATTCTCTTACGTCGTCATCAACAGCGGGCACACGTTCAAGGAAGCCGACCTGAAGGGCACCAACGCGCTCTTGTACCCGCGCCTCGGTGATTGGGCCGTAATCAAGCCGGCGCCGACCGAGAAAGACCCGGCCGCGTATGAGGTCGTTGCCGCCGGGCTGTTCGATGAGAACTGGCAGTTTCCCAAGAAGAAATGACCACGGTTCCGCGCGGCGCTCCCACTTGAGAGCGCCGCGCCCTCGTTAGCGTCACGAAGCGCAAGTTGGGCCGGCGGGCTTCGCTTTCCGCCGGTTCCACGGCATTCGGGCCAAGAGCAGCCCCATTCCGCAGGTGTCGGTCACGCCCGCGAACACCAGGCCCGCACCGACGAACGCCGAGATGCCGAAGAACCCGGGGTGAACGAACCCGAGGGCGACACCGAGGAGCACCAGCGCCCCGGCCGCGATGCGCACCTGGCGCTCCAGCGCGATCGTTTTCCGCCCGCGGACCACGGGCACCCCCGCCTCGACACACGCGAGCGTGCCGCCGGCCACGTTCGTCACGTTCGTGAACCCGGCCGCGAGTAATTGCGCGCACACTTTCTCGCCGCGGCTCCCGCGCTGGCACACCACGAACAGCGGCGCGGCGGGATCAGTACCCACCGTGCTCGGGTCGAGCCGGTCGAGCGGCACGTTGTGCGCGAACGCGACGTGAACGTCCTCGAACTCCGCCGGCGTGCGCACGTCGATCAGCGCGACCGGGCCGGCTTTCGCCAATTCCGCGAGTTGCGTCGGGGTGATGGTGGGAGCGGACATTGTGAACCTCCTGGATTTGGCGGAGAAGCGTTTATTGGGGCGTAAGGCCGTCTCGTGCGGCCTTCCACGTCTTGAACGAGCCGGCGAGGTTCCGGCACCGGAACCCGTGCTGCATCAGTACGCGGCAGGCGGTGTACGAGCGCTGCCCGCTCGCGCAGTGCGCGACGATCTCCCGATCGCGGGGCAACTCGCTCAGTCGGGCGCGGAGTTCCCCGAGCGGGATGTGGACGGAGTCGGGGATCGCTCCGCCCGCCCGCTCCGGGGCGTCGCGCACGTCGAGAACGAGTACGTGCGAACGGTCCAGTGCCGCGACCTCGTCCCACTGGATCGTTCGCACGCGCCCGGCGCGGACGTTCTGCGCGACCATCCCGGCCAGGTTCACCGGGTCTTTCGCGGAGCCGAACGGCGGGGCGTAGCAGAGCTCCAGGTCCGCCACGTCATCGACCGTCAGGCCCGCGCGGAGCGCGGTAGCGAGCACATCAACGCGCTTGTCCACACCGTCGGGGCCAACCGCTTGTGCGCCGAGTAATTTCCCCGAATCCGGGGCGAAGAGGATTTTCAGCGCGAGCGCCCTGGCACCGGGGTAGTAGCCCGCGTGCGAATTCGGGTGCAGGTGGACCGCCTCGAACGCGATCCCGGCGGCCCTCAGTTGAGCTTCGTTCGCCCCCGTGACCGCGGCCGTGAGGCCGAAGACGCGCACGATCGCGGTGCCGAGCGCGCCGGGGCACGCGCTCGCGGTACCGAAGATGTTGTCGGCCGCGGTGCGCCCCTGGCGGTTCGCGGGGCCGCCCAGCGGTATGAGGGCGGGCGCGCCCGTGACCGCGTGCGTCACTTCGATCGCGTCGCCGACCGCGTAGATGTTCGGGTCGCTCGTGCGCAGGTGCTCGTCGACTTTGATGCCGCCGGTTCGACCGAGATCCAGGCCCGCCGCGACCGCGAGCGTCGATTCCGGGCGCACGCCCAAACCCGTCACGACCACGTCGGCCGGGAGGCGCGTGCCGTCGGCGAGCACCACGACCGAGGCGCTCGCCGACTCGTCGGCTCGCGGGTCATCGAACTCTTTCAGCCCGTTATTGAGGTGCAGGGCGACGCCGCGCCCGCGGAGTTCGAGGTGCAGGTGCGCGGCCATCTCCGGGTCGAACGGCTTCAAAACCTGCGGGTTCCGCTCGACGACGGCCACCCGCAGCCCGCGCGCGTGGAACTGTTCTGCGACCTCCAAGCCGATGAACCCGCCGCCCACGACGACGGCCGTTTTCGCGCCCCGGTCCCGGACCCAGGCGTCGATCCGGTCCATGTCTTCGAGCGTGCGCAGCGCGAAGTGCCCGGCGCGCGCCGCGCCCGGTACGCGCGGGACGATCGGCGCCGCCCCCGTGGACAGGATGAGGGCGTCGTACCGTTCGGTGGTCGCGTGCCCCGAAACGAGGTCGCGCACGTCGATTTCCCGGCGCCCGCGGTGAATCGCGGTGACCTCGGACCGCGTGCGCACCTCGATGTTGAAGACCGCTTTCAGGCGCTCGGGGGTCTGCACTAGCAACTTCTTGCGGTCGGCAATTTCCCCGCCCAAGAAGTACGGCAGCCCGCAGTTCGCATACGACACGTCCGGTCCGCGCTCGAACACGATGATTTCCGCGCTCTCGGACAGCCGCCGGGCGCGGGCGGCCGCGCTCATCCCGCCGGCCACACCCCCCACAATTAGCACGCGCTTGCTCATGATCTTCTCCGCGGGCCTTCACCTGCGCCTTCAATGACGGTAGAATTACCGCGATGGAATTTGCGATTGGGCGATATTGCTATTTGGCAATATAGTGTGGAGTGTGACGTGGAGTCAAGTCCTCTCGACCGGAACGCCCTTGAAGCAGTGGCTCGGCTGTTCGCGGTGCTCGCGGAGCCGACGCGACTGGCGATTCTTCAGTGCTTAAAGGGCGGGCCGAGGGCGGTTTCGGAGCTGGTGAACGAACTCGAAGCGAAACAGGCCAATGTTTCCAAGCAGCTCGGTATCCTCTACGCGGCCGGGCTGCTCGCGCGAGAGAGGGACGGGAATTTGGTGCGGTATTCGATTGCCGAATCGATGATTTTCGAGCTGTGCGAACTGGTGTGTGGCAAGCTCCGGCGCGACGCGGAGCGCCGACTTGAGGCGCTGGGCGGGGAGGACAAACCGCGAAAGTGATCCGCGGTTCTATCGCCAAACCAGAACACGTCCGATCGCGCGACCGGTCTCGGCGCCGGGACCGCGGACGATCCGACGAGTGCGAGGCGCGCGGCCGGTATTCGGGCGGAGTGTTTTGTCGAGCGGGTCAGCGTGTGCCCGCGTGACGTTGTGGAGAGGAGCGCTCGACGAGCCGCGTCGAGCGGGCCGTTAGTCGAGCGGGGGCCACTGGTTAGCCATGCCCTCGCGCTCGACGTCGCGCACCTGGTCCTCGCTCACCGCGAACTGGCGCGCCACCGCGGTGCGCGACGCGGCCACGCCCGCTCCGCCGTCCTGGGCCTCGACCAGCGCCTTGAAAATCGCGCGGCGCTGTTCGACGGTGATTTGGCCTGATTGTTCTTCGGACATGTCGAACCTCGCGGCACGGGTGCAATACAACACCCATATATCCTACGACCCGTTTCGGTTCGGGCACGAAATTCGCGCACAGTTACCGGAACCGTTCCCAATAGTGCCGCTCCAAATGTCACTTCGAGAACTACTCGTACCGATCACCGACACCGACCCACCGGCCGACGTGCGCCGGTTCCTCCGCGACGCCGAGCGCCGGATCGACCGGTTCCAGACCGCGTGCCGGGTGCCCGCGTTCGTCCCGTGCGATTACACCACCGCGTACAAGGTGCTCCGGGCGCTGGCCGGCGGGGAGTTCACGCGCGGGTCGCGCTTCTGCGAGTGGGGGTGCGGGTTCGGCGTGGTCGTGGGGCTGGCCGCGATGCTCGACTTCGATGCGTGCGGGATCGAGATCGAGGGCACGCTGGTCGACGAGGGGCGCCAGCTCGCCGAGGACTACGATTTGCCGGTGGAGCTGATCCACGGGAGCTTCGTCCCGCCCGGCGCGGAGGACCGCGTGTACAAGGGCGGCACGTACTCGTGGCTCACGACCGAGGGCGACCAGGCGTATGAAGACCTGGACCTGGAAATCAGCGACCTGGACGTGATTTTCGCGTACCCGTGGCCGGACGAGGAGGCGGTGGTGTACGACCTGTTCGACTCCTACGCGGGCGTCGGGGCGGTGCTGGCGACGTACCACGGCAGCGCCGACTTCCGGCTCCGGCGGAAGGTGAGCGACCGACAAAAGGGACCGAAGCGAAAAAAGCCCCGTGACCGTTGACGCGCGCGTTCCATAGCCTAGATGTGCCGAAAATAGTTTCCAAAGCAGGAACTTCCGAACCGATATCGGGTCGTTTATATTAGGGAAGGCGTTTTTTCACTCAGAACCCACCACAATGGGTCCGATTCACGGGGACATCGAATGGGCTTGCGGATGCGTGTTCACGAGCGGGAGCCGATCGGCGCCGCTCTCCGGCGGTTCAAAAAACTGATCGAGCGCAGCGGGATGAAGGGTGAACTCCGCTCCCACGAGTATTACGAGAAGCCGTGCGAGGCCCGGCGCCGCAAGGAAGCCCGCCGCATGAACGCGATCCGCAAGGCCGCGAGCACGCCCCGCACCTGAACCGCCCACGTCCGAACTCTCGGCACTCGGTGAACCGTAGGCCCGTGAGGGCGGCGGGGCCGTATCAATTTTCTATTTTTCGCGCACCAAAATCATTCCGCGCTCCAGTGCGTGCCGCTCGCGTCGCGAGCGGTGCTGGACAAATTCGTTCGGTTCGGGCTCGTGCCCGCGAGTCGAACGAGCCGCGACCGCGAGGGAGCGGGAGGCGCCACCGCGAGAAACCGGAAACGACCAAGCTCTGCGTTCAACGCCAATCCCTGCAAATCCTTCCGCCCTCATTAGCCCTTCCTCTTGCTATGGGTATCGTGGGCGCCAATCGCGTTACTGCCAATCCATCAATGGCTCGTGCGGAGGCGCTCGTGACACCGTTTCGATTCGCGCTGACTGTTGGCTGTTTGCTGGCGATCGTACCCACTGCGTGGGGCGCGCCGGTCGTGGGGCAGGCCCAACCCGACCACCTCCCCTTCGGAACCGTGTGCGTGGGCGGGATCGCTGAAGGGAGTTTCCTGGTGTACGCTTCGGCCGACGACCCGAAACCGGTAGTAAAGGTCGAGGCCCCGAAGTTCGTGAAGGTACTCGGTACCGAGACCTACGCCCGACAAGCGGGTCTGGGGAACAACTTTACGTGTGTTGCGGTCGAGGTCGCGATCGAGACGGCCCGCGCGGGCGAATTTGAAGGCGAGATCAAGGTTACCGTTGGGGAGGTCACAACCAAGGTGCCGGTCTCGGCCGCTGTGAAGGCACGGAAGGTCGGGCAGACGCGGCTCCTGGTTGCCGGAACGCCGTTCGAGCGGGACTCGGCGGACAACGGGAAAATGTATAAGGCCTGGACCGACCTCGTTCGGGGCGCGGATCTGGACGCGAGTTACCTGCTCGTTCGCGCCAAGCAGCCGGTTCTCCGCGGTCTTGATTTGAGCAAGTACAACTGCGTCCTGTTGGACGCTCGTGCCCTCTTGGTGAAGACCGCGGACGATGTGCAACAGGTTCGGGCTTTTGCTAAAGCGGGCGGCCGCGTGGTCGTCACGACGAGCGCGTTCTTTGCGGGATCGGTTCCCGCGGCGAACGAGGTGCTAGACGGGACCGGCTTGGAACTCCTCGATCAAGAAGCACCGCGCGGACTGAAGAATGCGACCCCGAAGGCCGACGATTTCTCCGCCGAAGTGGTTAAGGCCGGCATCAAATCGACGACGTTCTTTCGGGCTTCACCGATCCGTGTGGAGAACGCCGGTCGGGTTCTCGTGAACGCGGTCGGTTTCGAGAAAGCGGGCTTGGGGTTCGTGGCAACAGCGAAAGTCGGAAAGGGAGAGATCACCGCCGTTGGTGTGCCGCTGTGGTGGTGGTGGGCCGCCGGGGAACGCGGGGAGGGCGCCGATAACGCGAAGTTGCTCCGCTGGCTCCTCGCCCCGCCGCTCGCCGGTTAGTTGGTTTCGCGCTCTGCACGGCGAGCCGCGACCGCAAGGAGCGGGAGGCGGCGGCTTGATGATTCCAGTTCAGTACACGGGGAGCCTAACCCCGCTCCCTTGCAGTCGCGGCTCGTTCGCGCTCCGCGACGATCACGGAATGAATTCGGGCGAGTTCACTTCGGATGCGCCTCCTCGTCAATCGGAGGAGGCTCTCACCCCACGATCAGCCGACCCACCTGGAACGTGACGAACGCCCCGCAGTACGCCAGGACCGTCATGTAGACGAAGGTGAACGCGGGCCAGAGCCAGCTCTTCGTTTCGCGCTGGATGACGGCGAGGGTCGCTGCGCACTGGCAGCACAGTGCGAAGAACACCATCAGCGACAGCGCGACCGGTACGCCGTACTTGCCGCGGACCGGGTCTTTCGACCAGTCGTCTTGCACGGCCTTCGTCAGCCCGGCGACCTTTTCCTTCGCTTCGTCGTCGGCGCCCGCGTCGCCGATCGCCTTCGTGTCCACTTCGCCCACGTCGTAGAGCAGCCCGAACGTGCCGACGATCACCTCGCGCGCCGGGAAGCTCGCCATCGCCGCGACGCCGATCTTCCAGTCCCACCCCAGCGGCTCGAATACGGGTTCCATCCACAACCCGGCCCGACCGAGGTAACTGCTCCGCTTCCACTCGCCGTTGAGTTTGTCGGGAGCCCCCGTCGCGCTTTCGAGCTTCTCCAGTTCCGCCTTTTCGCCCTCGGTCAGTTGAGCGGGCGCGGGTTCGTTTGCTTCGGGTTCCTTCTTGCTCGCCTCGTCCTTCTCCTTGAGTTCCTTGAGCCGGTCCGCGCTCTCCTTGACGGCGTCTTCGGCTTTCTCGATACGGTCCGGGTACGATTCGCCCTGTGCGTCGATGTACGGGAAATAGAGCAAGGCCCACACGAGCACCATCGCGGCCAGGATGATCGTGCCGGCGCGCAGGGTGAACGCCCAGCCCGCGCCCCCCATGCGCCGCAGTATCGAGGTGAATTTGGGGCGCCGGTAGCTCGGCAGTTCCATCACAAAAACCGGCGGCGCGCCGCGGAGGAGCGTCCGCTTGAGCGCGAGCGCGACCAGCGGCGCGATCGTGAAGCCGACCATGTACATCGCGAACAGCACCAGTCCCGGTAACCACCCCGGCGAACCCGGGCGCGCGACAAACGCCCCGATGAGCAGGATGTACACCGGGAGCCGGGCGGAACAGCTCATGAGGGGTGACACCAGGATCGTGGCGAGCCGGTCGCGCCGGTTCTCGATCACCCGCGTGGCCATGATCCCGGGCACCGCACACGCCACGCTCGACAGCATCGGGATGAATGACTTCCCGCTCAATCCGCACCGGCTCATGATGCGGTCCATGAGGAACGCGGCGCGGGCCATGTACCCGCAGTCTTCGAGGACCGCGATGAAGCCGAACAGGATCATGATTTGCGGCAGGAACACCAGTACGCTGCCGACGCCCTTGATGATCCCATCGACCAACAGCGCCCGGAGCGGGCCGGAGGGCAGCGCCGAGTCCGCGGCCTTCGCGACCGCGTCCTGCCCGCTGCTAATCAGGTCCATGAGCGGTTTCGCCCACAGGAAGATCGACTGGAACATCAGGAACATGACGACCAGGAACACGAGCGTGCCCCAGAGCCGGTGCGTGAGGACCGAGTCGATGCGGTCGGTCCACGTGACCGGGCGCGTAGCGGGCTTGCTCACGGCCGCGGTCACGGCCGCACGCACCCACGCGAACCGCGTGCGGGCTTCCACGCCCGGGACCGCGTGCCCGAGGGCGGTGAGTTTGTCCCGGGCGCCGACGAGCGCGGACTTGAACCGGTCGCCGTACCGCTCGACGAGCCACTGTTCCGTGTACCCGCCGATGTCGATGACCGCGCGCCGAAGGAGGACCGGCGGAACCTCGTCGCTGAGTTCCTTCCGCAACTGTTCCACAACCTCATCGAACGCGGGCGGGAACGCGGGGCCGCTCGGCGCGATTGCGCGTTCCCCCGCGGCGCGAATGGTCGCGGCGAGTTCGGTGAGCCCGGTGCCGTTGTTCGCCTGGATCGGTACGACGGGGGCACCGATCGCTTCGGACAGTTTCGCGTAATCGAACTTCAGCCCCTGCGCCGCGGCCGCGTCGATCATGTTGACCGCGACGACGACCGGAACCCCCAAGTCGAGCAACTGGCTCGTGAGGTAGAGGTGCCGGTCGAGGTTCGTCGCATCAACGATCGAGAGCACCACCGACGGCTTGGGCTCTTCCGGCCTGCGACCCAAAAGCAGGTCCACCGCGACCATCTCGTCCGGGCTGCGTGCGGCGAGGCTGTACGTGCCCGGGAGGTCGATGAGGTCCACCGTTGTACCGTCGGCGGTGAACTGCCCCTTCTTCATCTCGACGGTGACGCCGGGGTAGTTACCGATGCGCTGGCGCAGCCCGGAGAGCGCGTTGAACAGCGTCGATTTCCCCGCGTTCGGGTTCCCGACGAGAGCGACGGTGAGCGTGGGGGTGAGCATAAGTCGTGCGGAGTTCGGAACGCGGAATTTGGAACGAAAACCAACCGGAGCGGGCACGAAACGGGCGCTGGTCCTGGACTCAGTTCCGCGCTCCGCGTTCCGAACTCCGCGATTCTAAAGTGGGCGCACGCCGATACCGGCGGCTTCGGACTTGCGAAGACTCAGGCGGGAGTTGCCGATGCCGATTTCGAGCGGGTCGCCGAGCGGCGCGCGCGCGAGAACCTCCACGGGCTCGCCCTCGAGCAGCCCGAATTCGTAGAGGCGCTGGACCAGAGCGGGGGGGCCGGTTACGGACAGCACTTCGGCCCGTTGGCCCGGTGCGAGATCGGCGAGAGTGGGCATCAGCCGGCGTGCCCCACGGTGACGGGTCGAACGAGGATCTGGGCGCACTCGCACCCGCGCAGGCCGAGCTTTCCCCCGGCCACCTTCAGGAGGCAGGTCGACCCGGGCTGAACCACTTGGACGCGGCAGCCCTGACGGATTCCGAGTTCGGCGAGGCGCCCGACCCAATCGGCCTGGCCGGTCACCTCTTCGACATCGGCCCATTCGCCGGCGCGCACCATATCGAGGGGCATCAGCATGACGGCTCACTTGTTGAGATTTCGTCTCATTACAGTTTCGCTCTTTACCGTGCACGAGTCAAGGGCGCGACGCGGGATTTAACCGAACGGTTGGCGTGAACCGATCGGCGCGGAGGCGGGAATGCGTGGTCGTTACGAGATTTGGGCGAACGGCCGGCGTGAGCCGGCTGGTGAAACGGAGGGCGGCTGTTTTGATTGATATGGAGAATGGGGTCATTCTCACGGCGGCTCGCACCGGCCACAGGTGTAGACGTAAGTCATTTTGCCCGTGACACTTTCACCATTCGGCTCACGCCGGTCGTTCGCCAAGATAGGCCGCGAGTGCTTCGGTCCACGGGCGCAGAGCCGGCACGCCGTGCGCTGTGAGCTTTGCCGTGGAGAGCACGCTGTACGGCGGGCGCTTCGCGGGGGCGTTGAACTCGGCGCTCGTGATCGGCGTGAGATCGGCTCGCAATCCCGCCTGGCGGAAGATCTCCGCCGCGAGCTGGTACCAGGTGGACGTGCCGCTGTTAGTGACGTGGAAGAGACCCGTCGCGTTGTGTTCGAGGAGCTGGACGGTTGCGGCCGCCACGTCCGCGGTGTAACTCGGCGTGCAGTGCTGGTCGTTCACCACCCGCAGAGGCTTTCCCTGCTTCGCGATTCGCAACATCGTCTCAACAAAGTTGCCGCCCTTTCCGCCACTGCCCCACACGCCGTACAGCCCACAGGTGCGGATCACGAGATTGCCCGGCGCCGCAGCCCGCGCAACGAACTCGCCCGTGAGTTTGCTCAGCCCGTAGGCGCTGACCGGCCCCGGGGCATCGTCTTCGCTGAACGGTACGGTTCGAGCCGCATCGAGGCCGAACACGTAGTCGGTGCTGAAATGAACCAGTTTCGCGCCGACCGTGCGGCACGCGGTGGCTAACTCCCGGACGCCCCACACATTGACCGCGAACGCCGATTCCGGCTCGGTCTCGGCCTTATCCACCAAATTGTAAGCCGCGCAGTTCACGAACACATCCGGCCGCAGATCGGCGACAACGGCGGCGATCGCGTCGGGACGCGCGAGGTCGATCTCGACGCGCGACAGCGGAACGACTTCACCGAGTGCCGAAAGGCGCGGGCACAGGTCGCGCCCGAGTTGTCCGGCCGCACCCAGAACGGCAATTTTCATTGAGGAAACTCCCATGAAAACAAGAGTACAAAGAGCGCACAGGGCTTCCGCCCTGTGCTACGAACGCCGGCCCCTCCGGGGCGGAAAGGCATTGAGAGCATTGACCTTCGCCCCGATGAGGGCGGCTTGGCGTTGCGCACCGGCTCTGTGGCGGAAGATGGTTCGGCGTCTTCGCCCCGGAGGGGCCGTCTTCCGTAGCACCGGGCGGAAGCCCTGTGCTTGCTGTTGACTGGTGCGCTCTCTCAAGGATGAAACGAAACCGCCCGGCGCGGTGGCCGGGCGGTTTGCGGTCGCGTTCGAGCGAATGTTACTTGCCCGGTACCGGCGGCGTGACGGGCGCCGGGGCCTTTTCGAGGTAGCTCTTGTCCTGCGTCTTGATGATCGTCTTCTGCTCTTGGGTCAGTTCGACCCGCGTGTCGGTACCACCGATCACCACGATCAGGTCGCCCTTCAGGGTGATGTTGATCTCGGCGGACTCGATGCGCTTGGTCTTCGGGTCGTAGATCACCGTGCCCTTGCTCTTGGCCGGGTCGCTGGTCAGCTTGCTGCCCTCCTTAATGCGGAACAGCAGGCCTTCCGGGTTCTCCTTCGGCGCGGTGTAGGTGATCGCGGTCTCGACCTCGATCTTGTCCTTTTCCTTCTCCACGGCCGCGTACTTCAGCTTGTAAAGGAGCTCGTAGCTGCCGATCGGCCCGAGGTTCAGGCTGGTCTTCTTTTCCCACGATTCGCCGACCTTCTTCGGGCCGTCCGGGAACAGCTTGGAGGTCGGGTCCACCATCTCCTTAAGGGCGTCGTCGGTCATCACCTTCTTGAGGAGGGCGTCCATCTGGGCGCTGCCGGCGCCGAGCTTCTTGATGAAGTCTTCCTTGCCCTCGACCTTCTCGACCTTGTAGTTCTTGCCCAGGGTCACGGTGAACTCGCTGTCCTTCAGCCCCTTGAAGAACTCGACCAGGCCGGGGTTGCCCGCGCTGCCCGGGGTCTCGGTCTTCGAGGAGTAATTGATCGGGTTACCGGAGATGTCGATGTTCATCTCCAGCCCTTCGATCTTCTGCTTCACCGTCCACTTGGTGACGTCCTCGGCCCCTTCCTTGACCTTGTCTTCCTTGATCGGGGTCCACTGGTACCAGAAGACGCTCTTCTGCTTCTGGGTGAGATCCTGGCCCTGCACCTTGATGACCTGGGTGACTTCGGTCGTCACTTCCTGGTAGTACGGGGTGTATTTACCGTCCTTGTCCTTGGTGCCGAAGTTCAGATCGAACTTGCGGTCTTGCGCGCCGGCGAGGGCGGCAACGGCGACGCCCAGGAGCGCGGCAACGGCGAAGCGGGTGCGAAGCACGGATGGATCTCCTACGGGCCGGAATCCCCGGCACGGCCGGGACAACGGGTTGACGTTCCGGTTGTTCTACCCGCACCGTCGGGGGAAGCAAGAGCGTTGGGGAAAACGGTGTTGCCGATCGTGGACCGCTCGCGCGCGGGCCGCGAACTCGCCTTCCACGGCCCCCGGGATTGTGTCACACTTTTGCCTTTCGACCTCCGCAGACCACGGTCGGCCGTGGTACCCGCCCACGTCACTGCGCCCCGCAACACGGGGGCGCGAAGCGCTGCGCAGGCCCGCTCCCGTCATTTGGTACAGTGAACGTGGTTCGCATCTCGTCCCAGGAGGCGCTCGACATGCAACGGCGCTGGCCGGTAATCGTGGGCGCCCTGATGGTCGCCCTGATCGCCGCGTGGGTACTCGCCCGGTCCGGGTGGTTCGACACGACGGCCGCGGACCCGCGCCCGGTGCCGAGCGGCGACCAGGAGATCGCGTGGCTGCACATCCCCACGTCCACCGATACGTGGGAGAACTTCGTGTGGGGGATGAAGCGCGCGGAGATGAGCACGGCCCCGTCCGGGCTGCACGTGGACGACTCCCACGCCTTCCCCACGCGCACCACCGCGGTGCCGGAAGTGGTTCTGTCGCGCGACGGGTTCGCGGGGAAGATCCGCGTGCGCTGGTACAAGGTCACCAACGACGCTTCGACCGCGGCGTGGGTGAAGGCACTGGCGGCCCGCACCCCGATCCCGCTCGCGGTCGTCGGCGGGTGGTCCAGCGACCGCGCGCGCGAACTCGCCGAGGCGATGGCCGGGGTCGAGTGGCCCGGCCAGAAACCGCTTCTACTACTCGCCACCGCGACCGCCGATTTCGTGTACCCCGATAAGGAGCACGAGAACTACCAGGCCGATTACCAGCCGCCGAAACTCGTCGAACTCTACGACCGTTCGTACCGGTTCTGCTTCACGAACAAGCAGATGGCCGAGGCGGTCACGGACTTTGTGTTCAGCGACGCGACGCTCCGGCCCGGCCCCGCGGTGTGGCCCGGTCTGCGTGCGGTTCCCGGCGCATCGGGGGGCGGGTGGGGGATGCTCCCCTGGCTGGCGGAACTCGCGAGCGAACCCCCGCGAAGTCAGGCGTTCGCGGTCTCGTGGAAGGACGACCCGTACTCGCTCGACCTGTCGCTCCAGTTCCGCGAAGCGATCGCGGAGCAGGGCGCGATCGCCGGGCGCCCGCGGCTCGGGGTCGAATCGAACCTGGTGCCGTTCAGTGCCGGCCGGTTCGCGCGCCCGAACCCCTACGAAGCGCAGATCGTCGATCACATCCTCGCGCACCCGCACTTCCCGAAGCGCGGCGAGCGCACGGTTCTGGTGATCCCCACCGTAACGGCGCCCGCGCGCCGCGTGCTCGGGGCACTGGCACAGGGGAACCCCGGGGCCGCCCGGCGCCTCGTCGCGGTGACCGGCGACGGTATCCCGGTGAACGCGCTGTTCCGCGACGGCGAATTCGCGTGGCCCGTGCGAACGGTGCCGATCCCGCTGGTCCTGTTCACGCACACCAACCCGTTCGATTGGGACGAACCGGGCGACCCGCCGGCGCCACCGGGGTACGAACTCGCCCCGCCCACGAAGCCCGGCGAAGTGAAGAACAGCACCGAAGACATCCAATTATTTTCGACGCTCGTCCGCACGGTCGCCCGCAGCGCGTACCCCGACGGGGCCGATCACCTGATCGATGGCCCCGACGCACTCGCCAAAGGGTTCCGGGCGCTGGCCCCGACGTTCTTCGACCCGTCCGGCAATCGACTCAGCGGGTCCGGGGAGCACGTGGTTGTGCTCCGCCCGACGGCGCGGGTCGAGGGCGTGGTCACGTACCCGGACGCGGAACTCGAAGTGTGGACGCGGAAGCCGGGGGCGGGCTGGGACCGCATCCGCGTGCGCCCGGTCGTGCAAACCGTGCGGCCGAACGCCGGGGGACCGGGCGAGTGACGCCGGGCACCGTTCG
This sequence comes from Gemmata palustris, assembly GCF_017939745.1. NCBI lineage: Bacteria > Pseudomonadati > Planctomycetota > Planctomycetia > Gemmatales > Gemmataceae > Gemmata > Gemmata palustris. The sequence goes on from NZ_JAGKQQ010000002.1 coordinate 715,825, forward strand.
ACACGCGATAGGCACCAAGGAATCCATCCACGGAATTCGGTATGAGTTCATCCGCGCTTGATGCGCCGCGGTTCCCGGTCTGGCGGTACGCGGGGCGGCTCGTGCCGCTCGCGGTGCTGTGGGCCGTGCTGGTCGGGCTGCTCGCGTGGCTCCTCGCGACGCGCGCGAATTGGGGCGAAGAGTCCGACCGCGCGGACGTGCGCGAGTGGATCGACAACACCCGCGTGTTCCGCAAGACGCTCGCCGAACTGGTGAAGGAGTACGTCGACCTGCTCCACGTCGAGAACCGCGGACCGGACCACGGCGACCGGGTGAAGAACAAGCGCGCCGAGATCGAAGAGCACATGCGCGCGATGGTCGAGCCGACGCGCATGTACGCGGGGCAGCTCCCGCTGTTCCCGAACGTGTACTCGCTCGAAATCGAGTTCGCCGGGGTCACGGGGGGTGACGCGCGGCCCGTTGAGCCGGTCGTGTGGACGTCGCCCAAGCCGCGCCCCGGCGGGTCCGCGAAGGCGCAGCTCCGCACGCTCGAATTCGCCCCTCCCCTGGACCGCCCGAGTGCCCGCGCGCGCGTCCGCTGCGTGTACCAGCTCCACTCGTTCAACCGGATGCAGAAGCAGCAGGACGAGTTCCGCTTCTGGCAGACGATCGCGACCGGCGTGCTCGTCCCCACGACGCTGCTCGCGGTGTTCGTCGTGGGGCGCTTCGTGCGGCGCGAGCAGGCGCGCGAACTGGAGAAGTGGCGCGCGGCGGCCGAGGCCGAGCACCGTGAGCGGGATCTGCTCGCCGCCCAGGTGGAGCGCGAACTCATCGAGCGCAGCCTGCTCGAGGCCCGCGTGAAACAGCAAGAGCTGGAGCGCTCGAGCGAGGAACTCGGACGCAAGTTACTCGAACAGGAACTCGCGGCCGCGAAGCTCACCAACCGCGCGGCCGAGGCCGAGCGCGAGGCGCTGGAGATGAAGTCGCAGCTCTACGCGAGCATCGGCATCATGGCCGGGAGCTACGCGCACAACATCAAGAACCTGCTCGTGCGGCCCAACGACCTCATCACGCGCTGCATGGAGGCGGCCGGCAACACCGAACAGCACGGCATGTTGGAAGAGGTGAAGTCCACGCTCGGCACGGTCACGGAGCGCCTGCAACAGATCCTGCGCACGGTGCGGCGCGACCCGGCGAACGCCGAGGTCACCCAGGTGGACGTGTACGCGCTGTTCCGCGAGACCCAGCGCACCTGGACCGAGATGGGCCGCGACAAGTGGAAACTCGCGGTGACGGCCGTCGTGCCGCCCGGGGCCGCGCTGGTGACGGGCGACTTGTCGCACATGCAGCAGGCCGTGGAGAACCTCGTGTTCAACGCGCGCGACGCGACCTTCGAGATGCGGAACTACCTGCGCGACGAGGCCAAGCGCGAGACCGACCCGACCGCGCGCCGGCACAAGCTCCTCGCCGCCGCGAGTTGGAAGGGCGAGATCCACCTAGCCGCGCACCGCGACGGCGAGTACGTCGTTCTGGAGGTTCGCGATAACGGCATCGGGATGACGGACGAAGTGCGGCGGAACTGCTTGAAAACGCACTTCACCACGAAGCGCGACAACGCGCTCTATGAGGGGTACAGCGCCGGCATGGGGCTCGGGCTGTCGTTCGTGGCGATGGTGCTCGAGCACCACGGCGGTTCACTGGAGATCGAATCCGCGCCGCTCCGCGGAACGACCTTCCACGTGCGGTTCCCTTGTGTCGAGTCGTAACGTCGTAAGGTCACAAGTCGTAAAGTCAAAGGCTTCAATGGTGACAGCCTTTGACTTTACAACTTGTGACCTTACGACTATTTCTCACGACGCTTCTTCCACCTTCTCCGGCAGGCGCCAGTCGACCGGTTCTTCGCCGGCGGCTTCGAGGGCGGTGTTGACCTTTGAGAACGGTTTGGTGCCGAAGAACTTCAGTTCGGAGAACGGCGACGGGTGCGCCGACTTCACGACCACGTGCCGCTTCGGGTCGATGAGCGGGAGCTTCTTCCCCGCATACGCGCCCCACAGCAGGAACACGACGGTCCGCTTCTGGTCGTTGACCGCGCGAATGGCCGCGTCGGTGAACTGCTCCCACCCCTTGCCGGCGTGCGAGTTGGCTTCCCCCTTCCGCACGGTCATGCAGGCGTTCAGCATCAGCACGCCGCGCTGCGCCCAGGTGACCAGGTAGCCGTGTTTCACCGGCGGGATGCCGAGGTCGCTATCGAGTTCCTTGTAGATGTTGCGCAGGGAGGGCGGGGGCGTTACACCGGGCCGAACGGAGAAGCACAGCCCGTGTGCCTGGCCCGGCCCGTGGTACGGGTCTTGGCCGAGGATGAGCACCTTCACTTTGTCGAGTGGGGTGTAGCGGAAGGCGTTGAACACGTCGGCGGCGGGCGGGAAAACCGTGTGGGCCTTGCGCTCCTCGACGATGAACTTCGCGAGCGCGGCCCAGTACGGTTTCCGCGTTTCCGGGTCGAGGGCCGCGCGCCAGGACGGGTCGAGGTCGGCCGGCAATCCGGGGACGCCGGGCGGGAGCGGTGGGAGCTCTTCGACCTTCGGTTCCGCGAGTGGTTCATCCTTCGCAACGGACGGTGAGCCTTCGGTCGGTGGGGCAGCCGGCTTCTCTTCATCGAACAGGGACGCGGATTCGGCGTCTTTCTTCTTCTTGCCCATGTGTCGGCCTCGTTGGGGGGGTGTTGGGCATACTTTACCCACCATCGAGCGCCCGTGCATCCCACGTTGTGCAATCGCGCGAAGTTCAGCCCTTGCTCAATAAGCTATTCTGAATCTGAATGGCCGCCGGCCCGATCAAACACACGAACGCGACCGGGGCACAGAACACCACGACCCACGCGGCGACAAGTCCGATTTGCGCCACGGTCGCCCCCTTCCCCCACCGCGATCGAGCCGTGAATCGATTTAGCAACGCGCACCCGCCGAGGTACAGCCCGGCACCTACGAGTAGCAGCCCTACCGACCCGGTGAGCATCCTCACGCCCATCGGGTCGCGCCAGAGCACGGCCATGTAATCGGGCTTCCGGAACCAGAGGCTCAGGACCAGTGCGGCGAGCGCCAGGAGCGGGAGCCCGAGGAGCGTGAACTGCCACAACTTCGGCCACGCGCTCGGCTTCGTCTCGGCGGGCGCACCAGTCGTCATCGTGGTATCCTCGTTGGGGAGCAGTCGGACAGCGAAATGTAGTTCGCGTTCGCGCGGGGTGTTGTGGTGTTGAAAACGAGTACGGCGCGCGAATACGGATCTCCTGGCGGGTTGAAGCCCAGTCTGATGATCTTGCAGTTCAGGCTAATGCGATTCACCGCTTTGCTGAGCCCGCCTTTAAGAGCGTTCAACCCATCCTGTGGAGTCACAGAATCGTTCTGCTAGGTGGACTAACTTTTCGAGCCTCCGTCGCGCATCTTCCTGGAATTCTTGAACTTCAGGACGATCGACTTAGGGAGATACAGAAGCATCGAGCACCACCAAGCGATAAGAGACCCAGTTACGTAACCGCTCAAGATGCTCAAGAGCCTCTGGCATTGGTTCCTCATACTTCAGAGTGGCCGCGCCGGTGGCCTCGGGCGGGCGGGTACGAGTCCGCCGTTCCTCGGCTGCCGCATTCACCCGGGTAGCTACTCCCGGTGGTGCGGTGGTCGCACAGTTTACACTGCGTGCAAAAATAGCAGGAAATCGGGATGAGGGTTGTTTGACTTGTTCGCGGGCGCCGGCGCGATAGAATTGCCATTAGACATGGCGGCCCTTCAAGGGGGGGCAATTGTTGTGAGCGCAACCACATCGGGAATTAACGAAAGAAGCGAACGAAGGCACAGAAAACACCAAGATTTGCAGTACACGCACCCGTAGCTCAACTGGATAGAGCATCGGTCTTCGGAACCGAGGGTTAGAGGTTCAAATCCTCTCGGGTGTACTCTCAGTAAGTCCTGCTCGGCGAAGCACTTAAAGCTTACCCATCGGCGTTCGATGGTGCGGCCAGAGACAAGGGTCACTTCCGTAGACTACGGAAGCTCCTCGCTCCACCGCACCTATGAACCACACTCCGAAACTCTGCCACCACAAGGCAGCCCAGCAAGGCTACGTTACCCTCAACGGCAAAGAGCACTACCTCGGCCACTGGTCGCGCGACCAGAGGAAGGCCCCACCGTCCGTCCGCGCCGAGTACGACGTCCTCATTTCTCGCTGGCTCGCCAACGGCCGCAAACTCCCCGACGAATCCACTCCGGCTCGGCCCGTCGTCACCGTGAACGCGGTGATCCTGGCGTTCGTGGAGCACGCGACCGGGCACCACGTCCAGCGTGAGAAGGGATCGAACTCCGAGGTCGAGGCGATCAAGGCCGCGTGCCGGGTGGTCGCGGGTCTGTTCGGCCGGATTCCCGCGGCCGAGTTCGGGCCGAAGGCGTTGAAGCAGGTCCGGCAAAAGATGCTCTCGCTGGACTGGTCCCGGGCTTACACGAACCGGCAGGTGAACCGGGTCAAGCGGATGTTCCGGTTCGCGGTCGCGGAGGAGCTGGTCCCGCCGTCCGTCAACTGGGGGTTGTCCGCGGTCGCGGCGATCCGCAAAGGCGAGCCCGGAGTTCGAGAAACGGAGCCCGTGAAACCGGTCCCGGAAGAATGGATCGAAGCCGCCCTACTCTTCATGTCGGCCCAGGTCGCGGCACTGGTGAAGCTCCAGATGTTCACCGGTGCCCGGCCCGGGGAGATTGTTACCATTCGCGGTTGCGACATCGACCGTTCGGGGAAAGTATGGGTGTTCAAACCGGAACACCACAAGACGGAGCACCGGGGGCACTCACGGGAAGTGTACATCGGGCCGCGGGCTCAGGCCGTGCTGCTACCGTGGCTCAAGGATGATCCGAACGCCTACCTGTTCTCGCCGGCGGAAGCGGAAGCCCAGCGGCACGAGGAGCGATCACAGAACCGTGCCACGCCCCGGTGGGCATCGCACATGAAGAGGAACGCCACCAAGAAGAAGGCGACTCGCCGTAAGAAGGCCGGGGACCGGTACACCCCGAGCAGCTACCGCCGGGCCATTGCTTATGCGTGCGAGCAGGCGGACGCGGCCGCACGGGAGCGGGCCGTTGAGCGAGCCCGAGAGCAGAACCCGGGGGCGGACGTGTCAGGGCTCGCGGAAAAAGTGTTCGTTCCGAAGTGGGCACCGAATCGGCTCCGGCACAACGCGGCGACCGCGATGCGGAAAGAGTTCGGGATCGAGCTGGCTCAATTGGCGTTGGGTCACACGACCTTGACGACGACGCTCGTGTACGCCGAGCGGGACCGCGACAAGGTCATGGGAGCGTTCGAGCGGATCGGGTGAGCGGCCGTCACTTGGCGGTGTAGGAAACGGCCGTCACGCCGTCCCCGATGCGATGTCGTCGGTCAGGACCGTGACGACCCATTCGTCGGTCAGTTTCTGATCGGGCGACAGGCCGACCGACGGGACCACGCGGAGCGTGTGCCACGCCCGCCCGCTGGGAGAATTGGGTTCGGGGCAGCCGATCATGATGCGGTCCGGCGCCCGGGGCAGGGCCGGCTTCGGCGATGACTGCTGTCGCGATGGGGCGGCGTTGACCACCCAGCCGACCGCGGTTCCGATTGCGAACGTGAGTATGAGTGGGGCGTACCGACGCATGTGCGATCCCCGGACGAAGGGGAGGAGAAGAAACGCCGCGAGTCTAACCCCGAACCTGCTCGGAGCAATAGTCGATTTTTTGGGCGGCGGCGCCGGAATCTTCCGGTCCGGTACCATTTTCAGAGCAGCTCATTCGCACGCAGTTGCATCCGGGGCCGGTGGATCCCACCCGCCTGTTGTGCTTTCTGGGCGATTGCAACAAATCTGCGAAAAGTTCAACCTGCTCGACGACACGCTTCGCTTATCCCTTCCGTAGCAAACGCATCCGAGTTTCGGGTTGTCAGGCGGGTGGATACGCTGCCCCCGGCTTGACAAATTAAATTCAGCGGTTCGGAGATGTGGGATGGCGGAAGTCAAAAAGAACGAGGGAAATCCGTTCGAGGTGCTTGAGGCGACTTTGGCGGGGGTAAGGATCACCGACCTCGCAGCCATCGGCCATAGGCCGGATACGTACTACTTCATGGTAATTACTGAGGGAGGCCGGGTGGCGTGGGCCGAATTGGAAGGCGACAACGATCAGAAGGCGCGGACGTGGGCCGCGGCCTGTGCAGCGTGGGCGGCGATCCGGGCAAGAGCTCAGGTCACGGTGACCATGCACTACCGTCGGTACACAGAAAACGGAGATTGGCGCGTCTTCGAGGGGGTGTCGCGGATCCAACTGAGTTAGGCCCTCGGACCGATCATCGAACCCGACCAGGGTTACGAGAGTTTCTCTTGGACTTGGCAGTTGTGCGAACAGATTGACGGGTACTTTTCGTCGCTTCGGGCGGGAGGTCGACCGTCGACCCGCCGGCTTGTCGGACCGGCGGCGAATTACGGGGGCTTGTTGACAGTGTGAACAGAGGGTAGACTCGTGCCCACGTCCATCGTCCGTGTTCGCCCACCGGCTGTTGCCAATATGTGGATCCGAGATTCGTCACCATCGCTTCATCTGCTATTTGAGAGACTGAAGGTCGGTGATTCCGAAGCGCTTAATGACATTTTTGCCCACTGTCAGGAGCGACTGAAAACCCACATCCGTCGCATGCTCCGCGGGTTCCGTGCGGTGCGTGTGCACGGTTCCACCAACGACGTCTTTCAGGAGGCCGCGATGCGGCTCGTTAAGGCGCTCAAAACGGTGCCAATCGATAGCCCGACCGATTTCCTTTTATTCGCGGCCTGCCAGATCCGGCGGACACTTCTCGACATGGCCAAGCGGAAGAAGCTCGGCCATGTACCGGCCGTCGGGGGCGATCGCGGGGACGAACTCGGCCCGGCGGATCTCGTGACCGATGACTCGAACGACCCGGTGACGCTGGCGATCTGGCAAGAAGTTCATGCCCGGATCGGGGCGATGCAGGTCGAGGACCGCACGCTCTTCGATCTGCTTTATTACCAGGGACTTAGCCAACCGGCCGCCGCGGAACTCCTCGACGTCCCGCTCTCGACGCTCAAAAAGCGTTGGCAGAACGCGCGACTCGAGCTCATGCTCCAGTTCGAGAACCTGACTCCGTTTTCGTGACATCGGGTCAGCACGTTCGGCTTGCTGTAACCCGAGAAGGTAACGGAGGTAGAGCTGTGATGGCGCTCTTGAACGAGTTACTCTTCGAGTGGGAAGAGAGACGGAAACGTGGCGAGATTGTGACGCCCGAACAGTTGTGCCCACATGATCCCGCGACACGTGCGGAACTGGCAAAGCGTATCCTGCTACTCGAACAGTTCGATCAGACCTTTTGTGTCGATGAGCCGATTCCAGAGAAGATAGGGAAATATGAGATCCGGGGAGTGCTCGGCGAGGGTGGGATGGGCGTTGTCTATCTCGGCTTCGATCCGACACTGAAGCGGCTCGCCGCGGTAAAAACAATTTCTTCCGGGCACCTTTTGATAACCGATGCCGTTGCTGAACAGCGGTTCGCTCTTGAGGGCCAAGTGCTCGCCCGGCTCACCCACCCGAACATCGTGACGGTGTACGAGGGCGGGTCGGATGAAGGATGCTCATATCTAGCAATGGAGCACATATCCGGTGGGAGCGTGGCCGCCGCGCGGGAACGCATTACGAACAGCAGTCCGCTGGAGATTGCTTCTCTCATGACGAAGGTCGCACGTGCGGTGCATTACGCGCATGCGCAAAAGTCGCCAATCTACCACCGCGATCTGAAGCCGTCGAACATTCTGCTCACGGAGGATGGCGAGCCCAAGGTTGCGGACTTCGGATTGGCGAAACTGTTCGAGCCTGACCCGCCGCCCGAGCCCACAGCAAACACCCTGACGGGTACGTTCGATACCCCCCGAGCCCACGCCCTAACGACAGTCGGAGGGCGGCAGTCCGGCACCCCCGGCTACATGGCCCCCGAACAGGTCGGCGAGCCGATCACCGCTGCGACCGACGTGTGGGCACTCGGTGTAATTCTGCACGAGTTACTCACCGGGGAGCCACCCACCCCCGTGCATCCGCCCGACCCAGGCGCGGTCGTAACGGCCGTCCCAGGTCACCTCGGCCGACAGTTGGCGGCAATCATTCGACGCTGCCTGCAACGGTCGCCGAGTGAGCGGTACGTAACTGCGGGCGAACTGGCCGACGCTCTCCGCGCCTTGGGTCAACCGTCCCGCCGGAAGGTTCTCCGAGCGGGACTCGCGGCCGGGGTTGTTGCCCTGGCTGGTGGAGTTCCGGTGGGATTCTTCGCGGCCGACCCATATCGCCGGTTCTGTTGGCGCACACGGGGGGTGAACCGGCGACTGGAACGTGGAGAGACGGTCGAGTTGATCGACCCGGACGCCAAGCGTGAGCCGGATTATTTTCTTCTCGTTGGGCACGGTGCAACAGATACCGAGTACCGGGAAGAAAATTGGGTCGTCCGCTCGACGGCCTTCTCGCTCCTCGAACTCGTTCCGCGTCTACCTCCAGGGTGCCGGATTCAGGTCGAGCTTCGGCACCAACACAGCAATTTCGGAGCGAACCTGTTCTTGCGCGTAGGGATCGTGTTCGGAATCTCGAGCGTTCTGCACAACGGGGAAACGGTACAGTTTGTTTCCCATGTGTCGTTTGATGATGTGGGTGGATTGGGATGGGTACAGGTCGGAGCGATATGGCCGGTCGGAAGGCGTGGGGTCATGGAACCGAAGCAATATTACCCAAATAATGCTTCGCAGAACTCTCAAGTACCTGTCCCCACTCCGACCCCGTTTCGCGTTGTGGAACTCACGCTCCCTCCAATCAACGACCCGATTTCTTGGTCCGGTCCTCCGCCGCTCTCGTTGATACCCGTTCGCGACGCGCGCGCTCGAGGTATGCCAGGATTTGCTAATGATTACCCAAATGAATTGATCGACCAGATCGAGGCCCGGTACAGCCACCGGATCGGACTGATCGTTTCGGGAGGGGCAATCAAGGTGCGGTCGGTCCGCATCATCCCTCCTCAAACACGCCAAGGGGATAACCGATGACAAACGAAGATTCGCAGCACACTGCGCCTACAGCGGCCTCAGCGACGGCCGCAACCACGCCCGCTGGGAAAATTGCCGTTCCAACAGTTACCGGGAGTAAAGTAACGGTCACGTTGCATGGTCCGAACGGTGAATCGTATAAGGTTGATATTAAGAACTCGGCCGGGGTGGTTGTTGAAACCAAATCAGGCGCTCTCGATGCCAGCGGCAATCGAACGGTATCGTTCGACACCACACTGGGGGCTGGTGCCTACACTGCCGTGACCGAATTCGGTGGTAAGCCTGCTATAACGCACGGCTTTACCGTGTAAGTACGCCCGGTCCGGTGAGCCTCGGCTCACCGGACCGGGCGTGGTGGTTGTGATGAAGTCGCGGGGAGCAGATTGGGTTATTCCGATCACTAAAGTGGCCGCGTGTCCGCTCCCTTGCTTTAAGAGGTGGGTACCGCGGCACAGGTCGTCACGCCGCGGTGTTCTCGCATGTAATTCATCGCATATTTGTGGAAGACGAAGAGCCGCGGCCTTCTGACTCGTCAGCATGTTTTGTTCGCCAAAGTGGTCACGCGACCACTTTTATCACGGGGATGGTAACGCTGGGTTGGTGCTCGCTGCGACTGCCAACGGCTTCCGGCACTTCAAAACCTGTGTGGCGATCGTCCCGTGATGCACCCACACGTAAACACTCGCCGCCCGCCGCCGCTCGTCCCCCTTCCGAATGCACACGATCAGTCGGAGTGACTCGAACTCGCGGAGCCAATTGGAAATCGTTCCCTGATGTACGCCCGCGAGCACGCCGGCTTGTGTCCCGCTGAGCAGGAACTGCCCGCCCCAGGCACGCCCCGAAAGTTCGTAGCACAACGCGGCCAGCCGCCGCTTCTTGTTGAGCAGCCCCAATCCCGGAATCGATTGCGTGAACTCTGGGAGCGGCTCAACATCGAGCCGCTCCCAGATCTCCACGAGCTTCGGCGGTACCGGTCGGGTTGTACGCTCGGTCGGCACGGGACACCTCGTATGGGGGAGTGGTCACGCGACCACTTACGGGTACACGACCGGGTTCCCGCCCAGGATGCCGCCGGAGCCGGAACCGAGACCGGGGAGGCCACCGCTGCCCGGATCTTGTTGTAGACCAGAACCCGGCACGGCCGGTCTCGCTCCGCCACTGAGCGGGTCTTGTGGCTGGCCCCCGCCGGTGAGTATCCCGTCGCCCGTGAACGGCGTCTGCCCCCGGTTGACGGGCGCCCCGGCCCACAGGATCTCGTCTGAGAAGTTCCGGGTCGTGCTCAGCGACACGTCCTGCAGTTGCGGGGACAGGAACGGCGGGATCGGGGCCGCGAGCGAGACGATTGTCGGGTCGATAACGCCATAACTGTAGTGTCCGGCGACTTTGTGGACCGGCATCACCCCGTCCGGGGACAGTTCGACGTTGGACACCGTCACCCCGCCGCGAAGGGGCACGAAGTTCGGGTCTTTTGACTCGAACGTGGGGAGCACCGGCGGGGCACCGGTTCGCATCGCCACCCAATCGACTTCGAGCGTCATGGCCCCGCCGTGTACCGTCACGGCTTTGGCCTTCTTCCCGTTCGGCCCGACGCCAGTCGCGGGCATCATCACCACGCCCGTATCGAAGGCGTAGGACGAGGTGAGCTCGTAGGTTTCGTAGGGGGCCGTGTCGGTGTACGCGGTGGCCCCGCGGGTCGATAACGTGGTGTCACCAATGGTCAACTCGAACCCGGCGGCCCGGGTTTCGGCGTCCGCCAGCATCTCCCGGTTGGGTTGGTCGCCACCCTTCGCGGACCGCAACTCGGTCACGATCACTTCGGCCGCGGCACACGGGTCTTTAAACACCGCGGCGACCAGTGCCGTGAGCCGCTTGCGGATCGGCGGGGCGAGCCCGGGGCGCCCCTCCTGGATGCCGGGCATCTGCCCGACCGACGGCATGACGGCCGGACCGGGTGGCTTGCCCAACGCCGCAATTGCGGCCCCCGCCGCCGCACCTATGAGCCCGGCCGTGAACCCGCCGACGGGCGAGAGTTGTGCTTGCATCGCGACCTGCACGGACGGCGACTTGAGGTCTTCGCTGAACGAGCCCCACGCCATTGGCACGCTCTCGAACCGTTCGCTCCGAAGCTTGCTGTAACACATCGACATCGCGACGTTGAGCAGATCCTTGCGGCTCGTCCCCTTCTGGCCGGTGAGCGTCAGTTCGACCCGCCCGGTCCGCCGGAACCCGGGCTTCGGGCACTCGATCGTAAACCGCCCGTTCCAGTCGAGGGCCGGGAACGGGGGCATGTAAGCCTGCTCCATGTCGTCGAACGAGAACGCCAGCTCGGTCCCGTTCGGGTGCAACGTGTACTTCGCGGATTTGCGCTTGTAGTCCGGGAGAATGGGCGGCGTCACTTGGTCACGGAAGTTGTCCGCGGACTGGAGCAAATCGCCCCGGACGACCAGCTTCCCGTGCGTGCTGATGTGCGAGTAGTTGAGCTCGTCGAACGATTCGCTCTGCTCCCATCGCAGACTCACTACCGGATCAGTCAGGGCGTTGTTTCCGCAGTCGTAAGTCGAGATTTTGTACCCCACGTCGATGAAGAACGTGCCGGGGTTGATTTCGGTGATCGTGGCCGGCTGGATCGGGTTCGGCCCCAGATCTGCGTCGGGCCGCCCGTCGATCGGTTGCCACTGGATGATCGGGACGCCGTTCACTTCGTAGTAGATCGACCGCCGGGGCATGTTCAGCATGTGGCGGATGTCGGCCAGCAACAGGGCCGAGTTCGTCGGGATGGTGCTCTGAAGTGACGCGATGCCCCGAGCCCGGATCGTGCTCGTATTGCAGACCACGTCGGTGCCGCCGACCGAGTCACGCTTGGTGTCGAACTGTACCGAAGCGCTTTTGAGGAGATGGAACCGGATGCCGTTAACGGTGAGTACGCTCATGAGATATAGTACGCGACCGTCTGCGTACTATATCTCATGGCGACCGAGTGGTCGCGCGACCACTTTTGAGGGGCGATCATGGCCGTTGACGGGTACTGCGTGAACGGTGCGGCCCGGGTCCAGGTCGGGACCGGGAGCGCTGGGGCGTTGGAGTTGCTGGGGTACACCGACCGCGGTGTGCAGATCGACATCACCGAGTTGAAGAAGGACATCGTCACGGACATCTCGGGTGAAGCCCCGCAGGACGTGCAGGATATGAGCATGACGGCCCGAATCGTGGTCAACCTGATCGCGATGGACCGTGCCGTGTTCAAGAAGCTGCAAGGGCGTGGCGACCGGACCACGCCCGGGTTGGCGAACACGGCCGGTCTGGTGCTCGGTGCCGGCGGGTACCTGTTCCGCGTCGGGATCGAGTCGCCGTTCGACGAACCGTGGTCGTTCAACAAGTGCTTCATCCGCCCCGGGTACGGCACGACGCTCGCGAGTGCCGCCAACCCGTTCCGCATCGAGTTCCAGGCGATCCCGTGGGCGGCTGCCACCGCCGTTACCAACAAGGACACGCCGCTCTGGACCCGATCCCTTTCCTGAGTTTAATCCCCATGCTCAACTGGATTCGCCGCCTGTGGCCCCGGGGCCATAGGACGGTCTACTGCTTCCACGACGGTACCAAGACGCGGTACGCCGATCCGCTCGTCATCGCCCGGGAAGTCGAGCGGCTGTGCCCCGAGTACACGACGCTGCTCGGGTTCCTGGCGGAAGATCACAGTTTCGCGGGCGACTCCGGCCCGGTGGTGGACGACCTGCGACAGCAACAGAAGGACACGCTGGCCAAACTCGTGAAGGTGGCCCGTGAGGTATTCGGGGTTCAGAAGTCGCCCGACCCACTCATGGGGTTCGTGCTCACCGAAGCGGCGAGCTTCAAGTTGCTCGGGGACTGGCTCGTGTGGATGAGCACCGCCGCGGAAGACGCCCGCCCTTTCTCGAACTGGCCGTCGCGGGCCTCACCTTCGATGCCGCCCGACTCCCCTACCGGCTCCTCTGCGGGCTCTGGTTCTATCGAGAAGACGTAGAGCGGCAGTACGAGAAGCGGGCGAACAAGATCGCCGGCCGGATCGCGACCGAAATTGCCCGGGCACTGTGAGGTAACGAAATGGCCGCGACTCTCGACGACGTGCTGGACGAGCTGAAGAAGCAGGTCAAGTTGGCGACCGTCGCCAACACGATCGCGGCCGGCACGCAGCAACTCATGACGCAGGCGATGCCCGCCGGTCTCGTGGCCACGCCCCAAGCGGCACCGGCACAACCGCCCGCCGGTACTCCTTTACGTCAACCGCAACCCGGAACCGCCCCGGCCCCGCACCACAACCCCCAACAGCAGAACCAGCAGCAACAGGGCGGTCAAGGGCAGCAGCAGAACACCACCCGAAAGCGGCGGGGCAAGAAGTCCTCTCAGAGCTTCTGGAGCCGCGTGAGGGGCGGGATCGGCAACAAGATCAAGGGCGGGCGGCTGGGGCGAGCGTACAAGGGCGGGCAGAAGGGCGTCGGTTCGTTCCTCGGGGGCAAGGGGCCGTCCGGTATGGGCGGGCTCGGCGGGGTGTCCGGTGCCGCGGCCCGACTCGCAGGCCCGGTCGCGGTTGTGGCCGGCGTTGTTCAGGGGTTGAATGAGTTTAGGAAGGCGATCGTGCAGGCCACCGACGAGCAGCTCTCCGCGGCACGGAAGCTCCGCGACGTGAGCGGCCAGATGGATGTGATTTTTGCCCAGGCGGACATCAAGGACGCGATGCGGGGCATGCGGCAGGGCCGAGCACAGGCGGCCAGCACGGAGGCACTGTCGAACGCGGACCAGCGTCGCAAGGACGCAATGGAGCCGTTGGAAAATGCCGTCACGAACATCAAGAACGATGTGCTCGCGAAGCTGAACGACGCGATCATTCCCGCGATCGAAGTGTGTGCCGACATCGCCAAGTTCATCCAGCGGAATTGGCCGTGGTCGGTCAAAGAGGAAGAGAAGAAGAAAGAGGAACTCGGCTTGGCTGGCTCCATGCAAGCCGCTGAAGCAGAAGCGGCCCGAATTGCTGCGGAAGGGCGGCGGCTGATGGATCGGGCCAGAGCCGCGGGCGGAACATCGCGTCCAGGCGGGCGACTCCTCTAACCCTTCAACACGCCGCGGATCTTTTTGGTTGTGGCCCTCGCTTCGGCAGTGGAGTCAAACGAGCCGATCGCGAACCGGCCGACGGTGAAACCGTCCTCGATAGTGCCCGCCGCCTCTTCAGCTCGTGCCGCGTCCTTGCACAGATACACCACAACTCGCGTTCCGGCCCGTCCGTCGCCGATCCAGAAGTGTGCGGCAGGGCGGTCGGGTCGATCGACCACACTTGCTGTCGCGAATTCGACCGGCACGCCTTGCTGACGCAGATGTGCGGCGAGATCCTTGTGGCTGGCCCATTCCCTGTCTGTAGTGGGCACCCGTTTGCTGTGCGTCGCATCGCGGCCCGAGGTGGCGACGATCACGACCACTACGGTAGCGACCGAAAGAACCAGTAACGCCACCATTCCCAGAACGGCGGTCCGTCGGGCCTTCCGTTGCCGCGCGAAGCGGCGTCGCTCGATCAACTCCTCGTACTCTTCGTCCGCGTCCACTCTGAGCCCTCCTGAGATGCCCACAGTGTCTCCATTCGCCCGCCGATCTGCAATCTGAACGCCTTTTCACACCTCTGGCGATTGTCATTTCGCTCCTTAGAGCAAGTGGTCGCGCGACCACTCTGTTGGCATCACACCTGTCTCTCGGCGTGACGGCCAACGTGCCGTGTGTGGCACTGCGTGCCGTGTGTGTCAAACGTGTTGAAGAATTTACAGATTTCTACAGTCGGGAGCGAATTGGCGGTGCGTATCATTCAGTATACGTGCGTACAAGACAATCGCCAACTCGGAGCCTTGCAATGGGTACCGTGACACTCGCCAATCGCGTGCTGCAGGAGTCACTGTTGTCGCTGAGTGCGGCAGCTCGACTGTTTCCGCCCTTGCGGAAAAACTCAGCCGTCAAATCCTCCACGATCTGGCGGTGGGTCAGGGAAGGCGTAGCGACTCCTGGCGGGCGGGTGAAGCTCGAGGCGGTCCGGTGTGGCTGCTCGTGGATCACGTCGCGTGAGGCCGTAGAGCGGTTCGTCGCAGCCCAAAACCAATCCGCAAAGACGGCGGACTCCGTTGTGCAGGTCGCTGATACGAATGCCGATCGCGAGGCGGCCGAAGTCGCTTCGTTGCTCGGGATGTGATCGAAAAAGCGAGCCGGCCGGGTCGCCAAACCCGGCCGGCTCAATGTTCCCGGAGCCGACCAAAGCACCAAGGAAGTCAATTTCATGTTACGCTCGCACCTCCGTGGTCGGAGGCATTTTCCAGATCCGTTCGCAAGATTTGGTCTCTTCGCCGGCCCGCCCGAGAACACCACGTCGAAAAGGTGTGTTCCTTCGTACCCCGGCGGTGCCGATGCGGTCGTCGCCGCGGCGTTCGCGTCGCGGCACGGACGTAGGCTCATTGAACTGTACAACGGCCGCCACTCATACCGTCACCCAGAACACGCGATGCTGGCACTGGCCCGAGGGCTGGCGTTCTGGGCGGGCAGCGACGAACGGCTGCTGGAGCTGCTCGTCATGAGGTCGCCTCTGGCTGGCGTCACTTCGATGGCCGCAAAGTGGTTCTCGGGTCGGCGATCGCGACATTATGGGCTGGAACGGGTCGTCCGGCCAGCGATCGCATCTCGCAGGTCATTTTGGGCCGCGCGTAACTTTCGGTCATCGACTCGTACCCCGCCCGAATCCTGTGGTGTTAACGCGAGCGGCTCGCACGCGGCTCAGGCGACGAGTCCCTCTTTAAAAGGGCAAAAAGAAAGCTGCAAGCCCTGCTGGTTCGAGCGAGCCGTGAGGCTTGCCGGATCAGAAGAGTGGCCCGCCGAATTGCTGAAACTTAGAGCGGCGACGCCGGCAGTTACGGCACGCCGTCGGATGGTCGCGGAGATCTGCCGCCATCTCGCAGACAGTACCCCTGGGGCCGAGTTCACAATCGGCTTGAAGCAACTCGCCGAAGCGTTGGGCGTGTGCGAGCGGACCGCCTGTGGAGACCGCCTCGCACTGGAAAAGCTCGGCATTATCAAACGTCTGGAAACCGGATCAAATCTCACGGGGCGTGTTTCACGCTTTGTGTGGATCGGGTTGAGCAGTCGAGATCAAGAGATCACGCCTACCACTAATCAGGAACCCCATGAACAACACGAGCCCACCCGAAGTAGCCAACGTGCCGCTGGCGGATATCGATTTTGGCCCCGCGAAGAAGGGCCGGGCCGCTCTCAACGCGGAGGCCGTGGAGCGGTATGCCGAGACCGAATCGGAGTGGTCGAACTCGAAGCCGATCGACCTGTTCTACGGCCACGTTCCCGACGGCGGGCGGTACTACTTTGCGGGCGACGGCTGGCACCGTGGAGAAGCCATGCTCAAGCTGAAACGCCAAACGATCAAGGCGACCATTACCCGCTGTGAGTCCGCCGCAGAAGCCGAACGGCAGGCCACGCTGTTCGCCTTGTCAGGGCGTGCGAACCGGGTCCACGGCGTGCCCCGCTCCAACGAAGACAAGCGGGCTGCGATTCGTAACGCCCTTCTGATGCGTGAGAACGAGGGCATGAGCGACCGGCGGATCGCGGACCTGTGCGGCGTGAGCCACGTCATCGTTGGGAGCGTCCGCCATGAGATGACTTCGGCCGGGGAGCTCATCGGCAAAGCGTCGGCCGAAAACCCGGGCCGCGGTTACAAGGAGGGAGCAAACATCCGCGGTGGGTGCCACCGCGAGAGTAACGGCCGAATCGTCGTAACCGCCGCGACCGAAGTTCGGGAGCGGGAACAAAAGAGGACAGAATTGTCCGCTGGTAATTTAACCAGCGATGTGGACTCGAATCCGGTGACCGCGAGCCAAGCCGCTCCATCTGCTGGAGAAGTTCCCGCTCCTCAACCGGTACCCGAGACAGAGAAGCTCGGTACCTCCCGGGACGTTCAGGATCGGTACGGCCGTATCGTTCCTGAGTCACTGGCGAAGGTGTTCGCGGCCGCTTCTGACGCCCGCCGCGAGTGGTCGAGGAAGATCCGCGAGCTACGTGAGTTGCAGCAGTCTCTTCGCAAAGAGCACTTCGGCCTGATCCCGGATGAAGGGACGCTCCAGAGTATCGAAAAGACAATCGACAGTTTACGCAGCTTGGTCATCAACAGCCTGCCCGAGTCCGTGTGCCCGTCGGTAGGTCAGGGCGGGCAGCACGACGCCGAGACCGTGCTGAACAACCTCAAACAGTGCCACCTGTGCAACAGCCGAAAGTGGCTAACGAGCGATCAGATCGACCGCCACGACAAGCTGCATAACGTCAAGGATCGCTGCACTCGGTGGGCGTCCGAACCGACCAAGCCCGCGACGAAAGTAACGGCCACCGAACGCAGTGAGCAAGAGGAACCTGCGAAGGCGAAGGAAGACGATGGGAATTACGACTACAAGTTGGGAACGGGGGCCGGACTATGACCGCTCGCCAGTTGCTCGAAACGCTCCGCACCCAAAAGGTGGCGGTGAGTGTGGAGGGGTTGATTCTAAAGTGTCGGAGCACGATCCCGGAGGAACTCAAAGCCCCGCTCCGTGTCCTGCACACGGGCATGCGGGCCGTCCTCACGGGCCGTCAGTGGCTCGGCTTGAACGGCACCGGCCACACGATCGAACTGAGTACCGAGCAGGTCATTCCGGCGGAAATCAATTACTTGTGCTGCCTGGGCGACGGGTCGATCGGCGGGCAGTGGCTGAAGATTTCCCGCAACGATCGTAGAGAGTGTGAAAAGCTGTTCGCTGGGTCGGAGGTCGAAGCGATCAAGCAGACCCAATGGGAGGAGCCGACAGCGGCCGAGGACACGACCGCGGCATAAGTCCCGCTCGATGATATTGGCACGGTGAAACGCCACAAAGTGTGGGAACGACCGAAATAGCCTCGTGGTTCTCAGCAAAGGCGGGAACCACGAGGCTAATCGCTTTCGGAATACACGACGACCTTTGCTGTTCGTCGAATCACGTTGAGTAAGGAATCGAGTTCCTCAGCTCGGTAGAACTCGGCGTGCTTCTCGCGAAGCAATTTCTCCACGATTTGAGGGGTTTCCGTCTCACCTGGAGGGAATTCCCCGACGATGACCAGTTGATTACCGACCGTGTGGATCAACTCGCTTTCCAGTTGATAGCGGCCTGCACGAGAGATCAGCTCAGTTGCCGTGTCGCGGGGAAATTGAACCGGTTGAATGAGCGTCAGCTTGCCATTCTGATACCCGTAAGGCAACATCAGGCTGCTTCGGATCTTCGGCAAATGCACCTCAACATCGTGCATCACCAGCGGCTTGAATTCGGGCTTCGAGAACTCCTCTTCGAGAACCTCTTTCAGCCCACGTTTGCGGTTTGGAGCGGGCTGCGGCTCCACGAGTTCCTCAAACAACTGAAAAAATTGGACCCCCGGGACGCTCACCGACACCTTACGCGGGTCCGTGATGAGTAGATCGTTAGCTTCTTGACCAATGAATTTGCGTAGATCCGCAACATCGCGGAAGCTCTTCGACGCTTGTCGGATGCGTGTCTCAAAGGAGGACACGAGCCGAGTGTACTGTTTCAGCGAGATGTGGTTCTTGCCGAAAAACCTGTGAATTCGGCCAACGCGACGATTCGTTTTGACGTCAAAATAACCCGTGGCAGGGCAATACAGGAGCACCCCGACATTGGCGCCCTCAAGACGCCCGAAATCGGGGCAGTATTGGATCACGGAGTAGTAGCCGGGAATCACGGGTTATCCCCCGACCGTTGTTGGTCATCAAAGAGATCCGCTGCCGGGAAATCGACACGAATAATTCGCTCAAGCAAATGTATACGACCGTATATCATGTCGCCCAAAGCATTTCGATGCCCGTTGGCCAACCACGCCTCGGGCACTCGCTCGATGATCGCATCGATTTGTGCCCTCGAACATGATTGTACTGCACGAACCGCTTGAAGGGCGTGTTCGCGACGGGCCAACCCAGCAAATTCAGGGAAGTAGCCGTACAGTGTGTCTGCGGTCGCCGCGCGTCTGAGGTAGGCGGGAGTCAAATCCGCTAGGCACTTGAAACAGCACCCGTGGTCGAGAGACGTTAGGTAGTATTGATCATCGAAATCGGCAGCACGTTCAAGAAACACGTTTCTCGCGGCACGCCACTCGGGGGCGGTTTCTGTCCTCGGTCGAAAGCGGTCACAGTTCAGTGTCCAGGTATCAAAGACAACAAGGCGTGCCAAGTCGATCGGGTTGAGTACGCGGGTAAGCACTGACCGGCTACCGGACCAGTCCATCCCGTCAAGTTTTCGAGTAATAAAGCCGTGGCCGGGCACAAACTCATTTCCGTCTGCGAGTTCGATGGGGGCATGAAGCGGTATTTCGATTACTGCGTATTCTGGTGTGCGGAGCCCGACGATACGGGCTAGCTCGATCCCCACCAGTTCGCACGCTAAATCGTGAGGACAGCCTTTTTGGGACAGCACCTTCAAAAATCCCTCACCAACATCTGTTTCAACAACGACTGGTAGGGAATTACTGGATAGCCTGCGTTTTTGATAGCGAAGGGCGGTCGGCGACCGCGAGGGAGTGCTTGATGACATTGGACGCCGAGCTCACACAGAGAGGCAGTGCGATGGAGGCCGTCTGACCACATCATTTGCTCGTGTCATTACTAGTGCGACTATTAACAAAGTCGAGACGAGGATTCAATTCGCAACAGTACGCCGCGCCCGCCGCGATGCTGAATTGCCGTGGGAGGGTCGCCATGAGGTGCCAAAATGAGTCACGGCCGCTTCCTTAGCGGAGGCAATTGCGGCAATGGTTCGTGTCTCGGTTGCACTTCGGCCAATGGCACCACGGCCCGAAATTGCCGATAACAAGCCGTCAATGCCTTCCGCCTCGTGAACGGCGACCGTCTCTTGACGCATCTACCAAGACAGGCTAAATAGATGGGATGGAACCCATCAGCGGTGATGCACTCCGGGGGCACCTGGAGACGATGGCACTGGCGTCGCTCGAGAAGGGCGAGGCGCACGGGTTCGAGATCCTGCGCCGCTTGACCGAGGCCGGGAGCGGGGCGTTGCGGCTCAAGGAAGGGTCGCTGTACCCCGCGCTCTACCGGCTCGAGAAGGCCGGGCTCATCACGAGCGCGTGGGAAGACGAGTCGGCCCCGCGGCGCGGTCCGCGGAAGCGTGTGTACCGCCTTACGAAGCAGGGCGTGAAGCGTCTGGTAGCGGGGCGGGCGGAGTGGCAACAGTTCGTGCGTGTCGTCGGAACGATACTGGGGGCACCGGCATGAACGAGTTCATGGTGCTGGTCGAGCGGGCGGTGCGTCCGGTGCAAGCCGGCCCGAAGAAGTTGACCCGGATGCGTGAGGAACTGCTCGCCCACCTGATGGCGATCCACGAGGAAGAACTGGCCCGCCTCGGCGACGAGTCCGCGGCGCGGGCCGAGGCGATCCGGCGGTTCGGCGACCCGGAGTCGCTGACGGCCGAGTTGCAGCAATCGGTCAAGTGGAACGACCGCATCGACGCTCGGCTGAACCGCATGTACGGGTGGCGTCCGGGCGAGTCGGCGACGCGGTACTCGGCGCGGCTGGCGCTCCTCCTCACGCTCGTTATCCTGCCGTGGCTACCGTTCGCGTTGGTGACGGCGGGACTGCGTCGGCCGCACGACGAGACGGTGCCGACGACCGCGGCGATCCTACGCTTGTTCGGCGGCGTGCTGGTGTTCGCACCGCTCTGCGTGTTCGTGCTCAGTATGCTCTCGATCCGCATCCGGGACGCGATGTTCGGCGCGTTCGGCACGCCGCGGTCGTGGCGGCGGGTCGCGGGCCTCGCGGGGCTGTCGCTGCTGGCGTTCCCGGTCCTCGGGTTGCTGTTCTTCCAGGTCAGCTTGGGCAACATCGACGTGATGGCGGATCAGTTGACGACGCCCACTTCCCTCGTGGCGTCGGCCGTCGGGTACCTGTTCGTGCCTCTGTACTTGGTGTGGTTCGTGTGGAAAGCCGGCCCGGGCCAAATCCGGTACGTCGAGTGGGCCTCCCTCGACATCGGACCGCAGCTCCCGAGCGGTGTGGATGGCGAGACCGCGGCGTGATACCCGGGTCGGCTCGTTCCGGTCTGTTTTCGACCGGCTTCCAGGCCGCACAGGAAGCCGCGTACTGCTTCCCGTCCAACCCCTTCACCTTCGGCGGATCGGGATCGGGCTCCGGCTCTGGCTCAGGTGGTGCAGTTGCACCACCTGCCTTTAGGTCTCGCACAACGGTGGAGTGGTCCACCCCCACCACGTCCGCGATCGCCCGCGTGCTCAGCCCCTTCTCACGCAACCGCCGCACACGCTCGGCACGCTGCATCCGATCCTCGTGTCGGCGGTCGTCGTTGAGCAGCTGAGCGAGAATGTTGTAGCGCGGCGGCAATTACGGCAATCGGGGGTGTAGATGATCTGCAACTGCTTCCCGTTCCTCGCCAGAGCCGCTTCACTGTCACGTAGATGTCAGTACCGAGCCGTGTGCCCCTTACCCCACTCCCTGTCTCACTGAAGTCGTCACTTCAGTAGCCGCACGCATCCACTTAAACCACCGGGAATCGTGTAGCCCCCGGTCCCGGTGAGGACCGCTCGCAACGTTGATCCACGCGGTCCAAAAATCCAGATTATTTGGAAACCGGGTGGTGCTCGCCCCTCCCGGATTTTTCAGGTTCATCCCGACAACGTCACGAGCCCACCCCTTAACCCCCACGGCTTCGCGGCCGGCTCATTTTCTGGACAGTCCAGAAAATGAGCCCGATCAGCCCCATCCCCGTCGTAGCAGCGTAGCGAAGCCACGTCGTCGCGGCTATTTCGTGTCTATCCCGAAAACGTCGCCGAACCGCCCCTTACCCCACCCCCGTCGCTCACGCCCGACTGTTTCTTGCGTTGAACGCAAGAAACAGTCGGGATCGGCCCCATCCCCACTGTCGCAGCGGGACGGAATTTCTAGGGACTGTCGCAAATGCTTCAGTGGAGCACCACCTGCCCCAGCGTGGTCGCGTGACTACAGGCCGAGTGTGGCCATTGCTCGCTCGCGGGCGGTTTTGACCTGATGAATGGAAAGCCCAACCAGTTTCCCAATTTTACTCGGCTCGTCGGGTGTACCGTCCAAACCAAACGACCTCTCAACGACGATGCGTTCCACGACGGACAGTTCGCCGACCCACTCGCTGACGCCTGGGGGCAACTCAACGGGCTCGCGGGCCGGAACGAGAACGAGCGTGTCGTCGCCGTCCTCGTCCACTTGAACCGGCTGCCGATCAAGTTGGCGTTTCTGCTGACCCGCTTCCCGAAAGATCGCTCGCTGGACCGCGGTCCAAGCGTAGGTGCGGAAGATCGCGCCGCCGTTCGGGGACCACGCCAGTACGCACCGCCACAGCGTGTACAACCCGACACTCGCCACGTCATCCGGTTCGACGCCCGCGGGCATCTTCACCTTCCAGACCTGTCGCCACACTTGAACCTTGTATCTGGTCACCAGTTGGTCGGCCGCGTCACGGTCGCCGGCCTGGGCACGCAGAGCCAGTTCCGCATCGGATGGTTGGGGAGCACGCATGGGATGAGCCGGGGAGGTGGGGTGGCTGTGGGAGCCATTTTACACGGCGTGTGGACTGGCGTTCAATGCGAGCCGAGTGGAAATGTGGGAGCCGGGAAGTGGTCGCGCGACCACTTGGTCGAAAAAGAGGAGGAGGTCGAGGGAGGGTATTCGGAAAGAGAAGTGACGGACTCATGTGCGTCGAACTGGTGGTTCAGATGTTCGGTAGGCCGCGGGACGTGAGGAGCTTGTTAACGTCTGACTTCATGTAGTACGTCATCTTCTTCGTGGGCTTGTAGCCCGTGATCTCGCCGTCCACCGTCCAGCGGCGGATTGTGTTCCGCTGCACGCCGAACAGCCGGGCCACTTTGCGAATGTCCATCCAGCGGTCGCCTTTGGGTAGCGGGATCAGGGGTAATGTCGGCATGTCGAACCCTCCAACGTGGTAACAGGAAACGAACGCCCCCGGGGCCACTCACTCGGTGACCCGGGCGGGCAAGAAGGTAACGCGCAGGACCGCGAAAAGGGAAGGCGCGTTGAAGTGATGGGTACAGGGGTGGGTCGGGTGAGGTGGGGATAACCCGAAAAGTGAACTCGCTCAGGCCGAGCAACGCCAGCGAAGAGTAAGGGCCGTCACGTCGTTTTGGCCCCAGTGCAGGACGTCACTTCTTTTCTGCCTCAACACGATCAAGGAACTCGAGGATGGCGGTGAGCCCAACGGCCGCACGGTCGGGGGTAACCCGTTGCGATTTGAGGAACCGCTGGAGCCGCTCTTCGGTTTCGTCGTCGAGCGTGATGAAGATCGTGTGCCGCTTCTTCTTCTCGGTCGCGGACGCTTTCGAGCTTGGTTTTTTTGCCATGCTGACCATGCTAACGCTCCATTAAAGTCTTGCCACACAAGTATTCGCACTTCGTCTAGCAAATTCAATCTACGCTGATGAGATTTCATTGCAAGCAATATTGACATGCAAGCAATTCGACATTACATTGCCACCAGTGGTGATGGTTGTTCCGGCGGTATCGAACGGAGGGCTTGAGATGACCCGCAGCGAACTGGACCGCGAGTTCCTCGGCAGCGAGTGGGAGATCGGCCACAGCTACGGCTCGGAGGGGCCGGGCTGGGTGGCCGCGGTGACCCTGATCCGCCTGAACCTGGGCCGCGACCTGACCGCCCGGGAGCGGGTACTGTTCGCCGACGGGTGGCGGGCCGGGTGCCGCGACCGGGCGGCCTGGAAGGAAGACATGCGGGTGCGGGCCGACGAACT
The DNA here is from genome assembly GCF_017939745.1 of Gemmata palustris. Taxonomy (NCBI): domain Bacteria; kingdom Pseudomonadati; phylum Planctomycetota; class Planctomycetia; order Gemmatales; family Gemmataceae; genus Gemmata; species Gemmata palustris. Next base: position 739,736 of record NZ_JAGKQQ010000002.1, read on the forward strand.
TGCCCTCGCGGACATCCCGTTCTGATCCCACACCCGGACCGGGTTCACCGCCCGGTCCATTTCGAGGAATCGCCCGATGACCGCGACCTACACGGACCTGCTGCCGAAGCACGAAGGCCCGCAGATGACGCTCCTCTGGAGCCCGGGCATCATCCCCGGGTGCGGGGTGGTGGAGATCCAGGGCAGGCGGGACGCGACCACCTACGCCGTGGTGGAACTGCCGACCGACTGGAACGGCCGGGCGTTCCGGCTGGAGAAAGTTTCGGGTGTAGGCACCGACGCCACGGAAGAGGTGTACTCGGTGTTCTGCTCGAGCAACGGGCGGCAGGATCGGTGCGAGTGCCGCGGGTTCACACGCTGGGGTTTTTGCAAGCACGTCGATGCGATCAACACCATCATCCAAAACCGGTGGCTCTGAGGACCACGAACATGGCAGGTCGAATTCCCCGATCCAGAACCACACGCGGAACCGACGTCAGCCGCTGGCGTCGCTGGCTCCGGCAGTCGTTCGTGGCTCGGGTCCAAGACGGACGCGGCCGGATGCTGGTGAGCCCGATCGAGGCCGAGCGGCTCATCCTATCCTCGCCCGGCCGGTACACGATCCATTTTGACGACGGTGAATTCCTCGCCGTCCCGACCAACTGACCGAACCCTTAACCTATTCCGAGGACCGATCATGAAGAACGCCACAACAACCAAGGCGACCGTGCAAAGTGGTCGCGGGACCACCCAGCGACCGAACCCGAAGACCAGCCCGAAGCGGCCCGTGATTGGGGTGGTGTTTATCTGCCCCATGTGCGGCGGCGACGCCACCGTCACGGGTACGGGGCCGAACCGCGAGTTCACCTGTCTCGACTGCACCCGGTTCACGATCGCCACGGGCGACTGAATCGCACGGCCCCGGCTCCATCCAACTTCCCCCACTCACAAGGAACTTTGCCATGACGACCGAACCGGTCGCGGGGGCACCCACGCCCGTACCTACCACAACGCCGGACTACGCGAACCTGATCGCGGCCCTGAAGTCGTTCGACGCGGGCGACATTAAGCAGGCCGCCACGGACATGATCGAGGGCCTCCAGTGCCTCATCGATCGTGGCTCAATGGGGCCGGAAGACCTCTGGTACAAGGTGGACCGCATCGCCGAGACGCTACGTTTCGCGTGGATGCTGGAGTTGGGACCGGAGCAGGCGAACGCGATCATCGACCCGCTCAACCGCAACGGGGGCCGGAGATGAAACCCAAAGGCAAGGGGACGAACCCGCTGAAGCTGACGCCGGTCGGGTGCGAGGAAGCGCTACGCACGCTGAAACCCGACCGCCTCTGGTGGCTCGTCAACAACGGGGTCAACGCTCTCGGTGACTCACTGGAGAACATGGGCCACGAGAACGCGGAACTGACCGAAATCGAGAACCTGCACACGGACCTACTGGCCGTCGCCGAACTGGTCCGGGTCATCTGGATGCTCCGCGATCCGCGTCAGGCGACCCGTTCCGGGAGAAATTGGGACTGAACCGACTCCCTCACGCAACACCAAACCAAGAGCTCATCATGGTCACGATTCTGATGAACCCGACCACGCCCAACGCCTTTGCCTCGTTCTACTCGCTCTCCCCAACCGAGCGGGTAGCCGCCGCGGTTCGGCTCGTCGCCGTGCTGAAGCGGGAACGCCGCCGGGTCCAGAAGCTCCACTCCAACGCCATCAAACGCGACATCGTGTTCGGCTGCCAGGGCGGGGAGACGGACGACATCCACTGCCACCTGCTCACCCTCACCGAGTGGGTCATGTGGCTCGAGAGACGCTACGGGTTCACGCCCGTCGAACCTCCCGGTCCACTCCTTACCCACCTCCGATCGGAACGTCGGGAACAGATCGGGCGAGACGAGCGGCCGAAGGTCGAACGCAGGCCGGGCCGGTTCTGAAGCAGTGCCGAAGCGATGGGTCGGATAGCGGACTCCGAATGGCCTCGGAGCGACCCATTCCAGCTCGGTCCGAATTCGCACGGCCTGCTCGGTAAAATTCCGTTGGAGACATGGTTCCAAAAGTGGTCGCGCGACCACTTGCTTAGATGAAGGAGATCGGCTGGGCGAATAATTGTGGCCATTTACTAGATGACATGCGCACAATAATCGCTGTTTTTGGCGGCACCGATTCCGACGGTACCACTACCACCAGCGAGGATCGACGATGGCGGGTCGTAAGCGACGCAATGGAGCGGGTGAAATCGAGAACCTGCCCAGCGGCAGGTTCCGGGCGAGGAAGTCAAAAGTTATCGATGGCAAACTGGTCCGCTCGTCCCAGACCTTTGACACGCGGAGGGAAGCAGCTCATTGGCTCAAAGGCGACCAGCCAGCGGTGCGTGTTAGCACCGTGGGCGAGTGGCTCGACATGTGGCTGGAACTCATCAAGCCGGACAAGGCCGCGAAGACCTACGTCAGCGACAAATGGCGTGTAGACAAGCACCTCAAGCCCCGGATCGGGACCGTTAAGCTCCGTGATCTCACGGTCCTGATTGCGACGCAGATGCTCGCGGCGATGGCCAAGGACGGTAGGAGCGATTCGGAACGCCACAAAGCGGGGTCGCTGCTACGGCGAGCGACCCGGTCCGCTGTGATTTACCAACAGTTACCGTCCTACCCCCTCACCGGGTTCAAGCTGCCGAACGTGAAGCCCGAGGAAAAGCAGAGCTTGACGGCCGAGCAGGTGCGGGCGTTCGTCGCCGCGGCCGAGGACTTCGACAACCTCGGTCACGTCATCCAACTCTGGGTGGACGCGGGCTTACGGTCAGCAGAAATGCTCGCCCTGGAGTGGGGCGACTTCGATCCGGTCGCGGGGACCATCCGCGTCTGCCGATCGCTCGAGCTCATCACCAACACCGTGAAGGAGCCGAAGACACGCAAGAGCCGGCGGACGATCAAGATCTCCGCAAGTACGGTTCAGGAACTGATAAAGACGCGGCCGGCTGGGGCGAAACTTGTAGTTCCCAATTCGGACGGTGGCTATTTCTGGCAGTCGAATTTCATGAAGAAAGTGTTCGGCCCGATCCGCAAGGAAGCGAATTTGGAATGGGTAACACCGTACACGTTCCGGCACACGATGGCGACCCTGCTGTTGCGAGCGGGTGTGCCCGTCAAGGTCGTGAGCGAGCGGCTCGGCCACGAGGACGTGATGACCACGCTCCGCACCTACACGCACGTCATGCCGGGCGATCAAGAACGGGCTGCGGCGGTGATGGAATCCGTCTTAGTGCCAATTCAAGAAAGCCCCGTAGTAGGGGAAAACACTGGGCAACGAAACTGAGGGAGCCGGCGGAGAGAGAGGTATCGCAAGAGACGTGGGGATAGGCTGCTCGGTCTAACACGTGCGGCCGAGGTGAAACGACCGGGTCGCGGGGCGATTGGGGGAAAGGAGTTGCGGGGTGCGGGCCGGGGCCGGTATTCTGCGTGTTAGGTTGGTACGCGTAATCATCGGTTCGGCACGCTGTCAGTTGGGCGGAGGCGGCGGTATGTCCCTACCACTGTTCAACCCGTTCGACCCGCGGTACGTGGCGGACCCGCACACCTACTACGCCCGGTTGCGGCAGACGGCCCCCGTCCAACGGGCCGTGTTGCCCGACGGGCAGGCAGTGTGGCTGCTCACCCGGTACGCCGACGTGGAGGCAGTGTTTACCGACCCGCGGATGGTTAAGGATCCGCGGAGCGCCTGCTCGCCGGAGCAACTCGCCCGGATGCCGATCCGCCCCGAGTCGACGCGGTACGCCCGCACCAACATGCTCTCCCGCGACCCGCCCGACCACACCCGGCTCCGGCGGCTGGTGTCGAAGGCGTTCACCCCGCGGATGGTCGAGCAGTTGCGGCCGCGCGTTCAAGCGATCGCCGACGCCCTCCTGGACGCGGTCGCCGACCGCGGCGAGATGGACGTGATCGACGAGTACGCCTTCCCGCTGCCGATCACCGTCATCGCCGAGATGCTCGGCATCCCGGCGGCCGATCGCGACCAGTTCCGCGAGTGGTCCGACGCGATCCTCACGGCGATCCCGCCGCAGCCCGCGACCCCGGAGGCGGTCGCGGCGTTGGAGGGGTTGGCGCGGTACCTCGGGGACCGGTTCGAGGACCGGCGGCGGGCACCAGCGGAGGATCTGATCACCGGGCTGGTGCAGGCGGAGGAAGCGGGGGACAAGCTGAGCAAAGACGAGTTGCAGGGGATGGCGTATGTGCTGCTCGTGGCCGGGTACGAGACCACCGCGAACCTGATCGGCAGCGGGGTGCTGGCGCTGTTAGAGCACCCCGACCAACTCGCCCGGCTGCGGGCCGACCCGGCGCTCATGCCGTCCGCCGTCGAGGAGCTGCTGCGGTTCACCTCGCCAGTGAAGACGTCCACCGTGCGGTACGCGGCGGCAGACGTGAGCGTGGCCGACGTGGTCATCCCGAAGGGGGAGATGGTGCTTGTCATCATCACGGCGGCCAACCGCGACCCGGCCCGGTTCCCGTCCCCGGACACGCTCGACATCACCCGGCCGGACAACAAGCACCTCGCGTTCGGGCACGGCATCCACTACTGCCTGGGAGCACCGCTGGCCCGGCTGGAAGGCGAGATCGCGTTCGGGACACTGTTACGGCGGTTGCCCGACCTGCGGCTCGGGGTCGCGGGCGAAACCTTGACGTGGCGGCCCAGCTTCGGGCTTCGCGGCCTGGCGAAGTTGCCCGTCCGCTTCTGACCACGCGGCCGCCGAGACGGATGTCAAGAAGGCCGAACCACCCGCTGCTGAGCTGTGCCGTTCGTCCCGCTCAACCCACCAGCCGAAATCACTTCCGCATTTGGTGGGAGGTATGTCGGTGCGAGCTTACCAGATCAGCTACGGAAGCAGCTACGGACGTACCGCACGATCTGCCCAGCGTGCGAATGGCGAACTACGGACAATCCCTGCATTTCCTTGATGGCGTTTGTAGTCACTTGCAACGGGGCATGCGATGGGGTAAAAGGGTACGATCTGCCTTGTTTCTCTGGCCTTTGCGAGCAGTGAAAGCCCGTCCTGACGGAGCCTTCGGAACCGAGGGTTAGAGGTTCAAATCCTCTCGGGTGTACTCGACTTAAATCCTTTCGCCGAAGCAGCTTCTGCTTACATCAGTGTGCCGGGCGCGGCTTCCGAATGAGGCGTTTCGTGGACTGGCCCACAAAACTCCCGAGGAACCGCACCAATGACACGTCCCCGTAAACTCGTACCGCACTACCTTAAACGCACTAAAAGCGGCAAGGGCCGCTTGATCTGGACCCATGGCCTTTAGTTCTCGGGGGATGGGAAAGTTCCACCCCCTTGCCCACATCCACACATTACATGGCCCTGGGGCCACTACGAGAAATTACTTCCCGGTCCGTTCGGCTCGCCCGAATCTCTAGTCGGCCCGCTGCTTGGCCGATTCCACGCCGAGTAGACTGCGGAAGAACGCGACCGACGTGCTCAAATCGGCCACGTTCAGAGAGAGGTGGAAGCGGACGGGATCGCTCATGGTCTCAACAGGGCGGATCACTCGAAGTAGGTGTCGGTCCTCCCGTACTCGGCGTACTTCGTCTTCAGCCACGCATGGAACTCGCGGTAGTGCGCGTCCCGCTGGTCGCCGCCATCAGAAAGGGCATTGTAACTGAGGTACAACTGGCACCGCCAGCGCGCACTGACGTTGGGAGCGGAGCAGTGCGGGGTGAACCCGCCGAACACGGCCACGCCCCCGGGCTCAAAGAGCAGCGGCACGGCCCGCGCCTCGTCCACCGTTCCGGGCGGGAGTTCATGGTACTGGCCGTCCTCGGGCGAGAGCGGGCCGGTAGAGTAGCAGCCCGGGTACACCACCGTACACCCGTTGTCGCGATCGGCCGCATCAAAAGGGACCAGGATCGTGAGGAAGGTGCGGGGAACCCGTCCCACGCGATCCGGTCCTGGTGCAGCCCGCACCCCTTCACGCCCGGGGGCTTGTAGATCAACTTGTCTTTGAACAGGCACGCCGGCTCGTCGTGTACACTTCCCCGCGCGGTCACAAACGGAAAGCACATCAGCGCGATGTCCTGGAGCACCAGAGACGCGGTGAGCCGAGCCGAACCTTCGTGGCGAGCCACCCGGCCCCGAGGTTCACGGCCGGGCCGATGGACGAGGTGACCGAGGTACTCGTGTAGAACACGCTGCGGTCGAACCCGCGCGCGGCCAGGAGCGACTCGTCGAACAGTGACGTGCCCGCGGTGACCGACCCGTAGAACGAGGGCGCAAGGCCGAACACCCAGAACCCGGGCAAGGAGCGCGGCCCCGAGCGTGTACCGGTGTTCGTCCGCGCCCGGCGCCGCGGCCGTGGGTCGCGCACGAAGGCGAGTGCCGATGAACCGGCTCGCGCTCGCGACCTTCCTCCTCGTCGGGGGCAAGGTGTTCCTCCAAACGGCGTCCGCGGACGGGAAGACGCGAACCCTGCTGTGCTTCAGGTCGCTGGAAGAACGCGGCCGACAACTTAAGAACTCGGCAGGCGTCATTATATTCGTCGGGAACGAAACGTGAGTCAAGCGCCCCGTGGTACATTTGGGTTCGTGAACCCGACACGGTGCGCGGTAAGGGACCTTGCCTCGGAACACCCGGAGCGTTCGCGAACCAGCGGTACCGGCGCGCCCGTCCGTCCGGCTCGACACCGAGCGGCGCGCCCGACCCGATCGGGGTTCAGGTCCACGGGCCGGGCGGCGCGGCTCGGGGCCGGTGCGCTCAACACAGTTTGGGCGGTGATCGGGCGGTTGCAACTCGAGTTCCAGCGCGGGCGCGCCGGCCCACGAAACGTGGCCGGGTACCCCCGGAACCGTAACCTAACACCCGGGCAGTAATCCAAGCGACGAGGAGATCGATCCCACATGCAACCTTTCAGATCCGTCCTGCGCGCGCTCCGTTCGGCCGGCTCGAGTTTCCCGGCAAAAGCCGTCGTCGCGGCCCTCGTTCTCGCACTGCCCGGCCGCACCGCGCGGGCCGACATCGGGATCATTTCGCCCGCCGAGGCCAAGAAACTCATCGAGGCCGACGACCCCGCGAAGCGGCCGATCGTGCTCGACACCCGCGGCGGGTACAAGGACTACTTCCGGGGGCACCTGCCGACCGCCCACCACCTGAACTTCGACACCCTGCGCGGCACGGACAACGGCGTCCCCGTGCAGTACCTCCCGGACGATCTGACCAAAGCCCTCTTGGTGCGCGCCGGCGTGAACAAGGACCGGTTGCACCTGATCTACGCGACCGGTGAGAAGCTGCCCAACGACGAGATCCTGAGCGCCAGCATGGTGGCCTACGTGCTGGAGAAGTACGGCGTGAAGGACATTCGGATCGTGGACGGGGGGCTCCCGGCGTGGAAGGCGGCCAAGCTCCCGGTCACCCAAGAGTATTTCGGCAACCCGAAGGGAGCCCTGCCCGAGAAGGGTAACCCGGATATCGCCCTGACCGTGGACGACGTGCTGAAGCGCAAGCCGGGCGCGGTTCTCGTGGACGCCCGGCCGCACAACGAGTACGTGGGCGACGACGAGATCTGGTTGCGGAAGGGGCACATCCCCGGCGCGATCAGCTTCCACTGGGCGCGGCTCATGGAGGCGGACAACACCCACCAGTTCCTGCCCTTCGAGAAGGTGAAGGCGCAACTCGCGGCCGCGGGCCTGACGGCAGACAAGGAGATCCTGGTGTACTGCGGCACGTCCCGCGAGGGCAGCCTGTTGCGGTTCTACCTGAAGCACGTGGCGAAGTACCCGAACGTGCGCCTCTACGAGGGCTCGTGGAAGGAGTACGCCGCGCTCAAGCAGCACCCGGCCGAGACGAAAGAGAACAAGCCCAAGTAGCCCCACATGACCATCACGATCCTGTTTCTCGCGGTCTGCTTCGTGGCTTTCACGAACGGGGCCAACGCCAATTTTAAGGGCGTCGCCTCGTTGTACGGCAGCGGAACGACGACGCTCCGCACGGCGGCGCTCTGGGGAACGGCGGCGACGTTCGCGGGTTCGATCGCGGCGCTGTTCCTGGCCGGGGGCCTGCTCGCCTCGTTCCGCGGGCGCGGGATCGTCCCGGACGAGCTGGTCGCGTCCCGGGAGTTCGTTTGCGCCGTGGCCGCCGGCGGAGCGCTCACGAGCTTCCTGGCCACTCGTTTCGGCTTCCCGGTCTCCACCACACACGCCCTGGTGGGCGCGCTGGCGGGTGCGGGGTTGGCCGGTAGCGGGGAGGTGCGGTTCGCCGCGCTGGGGAAGCTGTTCTTTTATCCCCTGTTTTTTAGCCCGGTCGTCGCGGCGGTGGCGGGCGCCGGAGCATTTCTGATCCTCAAGTCGGTGCGCCTGATGCCGGACCGCCGCACGCCGGCGCTGGACGTGTTGCACTTTCTGAGTACCGGTGCCGCGAGTTTCGCCCGGGGCCTCAACGACACACCGAAGATGGCCGCGCTGATGCTCGCCGTGCCCGGATTGGAAGTCCACTGGGGGGTTCTGATCGTCGCTCTGGCCGTCGCGATGGGCGGGGTGCTCGACGTCGATCGGGTCGCGGAAACGCTCGGCAAGAAAGTCACGGGGATGAACCCCGGTCAGGGCTTCGCCGCGAGTTTGGTTACGGCCGGGTTGGTAACGACGGCGAGCTTGCACAGCTTGCCCGTGAGCACGACCCACGTCAGCGTGGGCTCCCTATTTGGAATGGGCGTGGCCTCGCGGCAGGTACACTGGCGGAAGGCGGGCGAGATCCTGCTCGCGTGGGTCAGCACGGTGCCCTGCGGCGCGCTCCTCGCGGCACTGGCATACGGGCTGATGATCCGATTTTAGATCGCGGGCACCAAGCGGGTCGTGGGGCGCGCAAAAATCGGAGGCTTCCCGGAAGAGGGAAGACGTGTAGCGTCTGCCGGCTCCGAGCGGGCCGCCCGCCCGTCCCGAGGACGCAGATACGAGCACTCACGGAACGGACTAATTCGTATCAACGAAACGGGCCGCGGGGCGACAGGAGATGATCCCCCGCCCCGCGGCCCAGCAGCCGGGGCCTCGTCTCTTCACCCGAAGGGACGAGGGCGGACGTCACTCGCTCACAACGGAGCCGTCGCCGACACCGTTCACCGCGACCCAAATCGGCCACGACATGCTCGTGCTGATGTTGCCGACCGAACCGTCCGCACGGGCCACGTTGACCGAGCTCCCGTGCATCGAGCTCGCGCCGGGCCAGTCGCAGTTAATGCCCCACGCGGTCAGGTACGTCGGCGGGAAGCTGTACGGTGCGGTGAGCCCGCTGAGCCACTGCCCGTCGACGCTCGGCGTCGCGGAGCCGTCCGCGCCCATGTACGGGGGGAACTTCGAGGTGCCCGCGTACCCCGTGAACACGAACGCCGAGCGGAACACCGCTTCGCCGCCGCGGGCGCGGAGTGTGCCACCGCCCTGCGCGTTGAACGGACCGTTCTTGAAGCCGTAACTCGTAGCTTCCGCGATCGCCACCACGTTCGACGTGCCGTCGGTGACGTCGGCGAACTTGAACGTCCGGGTGACCGTGAACAGCCCGGAGTAGTCGCCCGTCGTGCCCGTGCCCGGGTTGAACACGGCCGTCGACCACCAGTGGTACCCTTCGCTCCCGGCGTAGTTGGTGACGGTGAGGTTGTGCGTCTCGTCGGACTTGGCGTAGCCGGGGTCCGAGGGGCAGCGCAGGAGCCCCACATCGGTACTCATGATCGGTTGCCCCCACGCGGGGGCGTTGATGTTCGTCTGCTTGAACAGGTTGTCCTGTTCAACGAACGGCAACAGGTGCGTGAGCCAGGTGTGGTGGTTGGGCGGGGCGCTCGAGGACGGCACCGGCTTGGCCACCGTGAGCACGCCGGCCGCCGGGAACTTCCCGTTGGAGTCGTGGTAGTTGTGCAGCGCCAGGCCGAGCTGCTTGAGGTTGTTCTGGCACTTCATCCGGGCCGCGGCCTCGCGGACCTTCTGCACGGCCGGGAGCAGCAGCCCGATCAGGATCGCGATGATCGCGATCACGACCAACAACTCGATCAGCGTGAACCCGCGCTTCGATCGAGAGAGAGAAGGGACAGACATTGACACCTCGGGAGAAGGAGCCACTCGCTCGGGCGGGAGTAATGAGCAGCAAGAACAATTGAGATGGGACCACGAAAATCACTTCTAAACTTCTCCGACGAGCCAGTCAAGTACAATCAAGTTAGTATCGACTTGATCTAATATAGTTCTCATGCGTTGCTAGCAGCCGTGATAAATGCGCTACGATATGAGAGCCGATGTCAAAGATCGTATCGCTGCATATTCTCGCGTGATATTCTTCGAGCAGCGGGCGCGGGCCGCGGCCACTCGGGTCGCCGCGCACGGAACGTGCTCGCACATTGTGTGCCGCGGCCCCGCTCATCGCGCCTTCATGTCACCGAGTCAATAATTTGCGCGTTAAGAAAAGGGCCGTCGCCCTTGAGCTATCTCGCCCCGTGGAAGTTCGGGCGAAGTGCATCACGGGAAAGTACGGAATCGGCATTCCAATTCCGCAGATCGAGTCGCGGTTGGCTCAACGGGTCGATCGGGTACGCGACCGCGATCCCGGGACCGGTATTGAACCGCGGTTGGGGTGCTCGGTGGTGCGGCCCGTCGCTGGCGCCACTGGCGAACAATTACTGCGGACCCGAGTAGGGCGGCCGAAAGAAGGCGCCGCGCCACGAGAACCGTTTCAACGAAACGGCTACGGGAGATGGGGCAAGCGGGTGTAGTGAGTGAGGCGCGGGCCTTGGCCTCAAGACTTATACGGCCCTGCGGTCACACGGACGGTCTTTAGCAGCCGCGCCCTTCGGGGCCGTTCCCGCACTGTCCGGGGTAACAACGGAACAGTCACGCATCCGACTGCCAATTAGTAGATTAAGATCGCAACACAGACGGAATAGAGAAAAATTTGATAGTTCGACCACGTGTTTCCGGTGAAGCGCTTGCCGAGCAAGTGCTTGTGGTGTGAAATGTGAGCGCCGGGAGCGGGCCGAACGATGTCCGCTCCCGGCGCGTCAGCGTCGGCGCTCCGCCGGTTCTCCGGGTGCGTGCCGCTTCCCGAGGAAAATCGTATGCCACGCCCGCTCTCCTGTTGGCCGGTGCCCGCCCGTTGGCTGCTGTCGGCCGTCGCCGTGGTGCTCGTGGGGCCGCTGCACGCCGCCCCGCTCTCCCAACCCAAGGGCGACGCAAAGCCGGCCGAACTACCGGCCGTCGCGCCCGAATTCGACAAGGTGCCGCTCTTCGACCTATCGAAGGGGGCCGGACTACCCAGTTACCTGAAGGCGTCGCCGACCATGCTCGGGGACGCCAGCGGGCTGCGCGGCGGCGAGGCCCGGGTCACGACCCCCGACCTGGGTAGCAAGGATTTCACCTTCGACGTCCTGTTCCGGTTCAACGACGGGGAGAAATCGATCGCCCTGATCGGAGTGACCGCGGCCGCACCCGTGACCCGGGCGGCCGACGAGGGCGTTTCTTCGGCCGTTCACAGCCCCGGGCTCGGCGGCTACACGACCCTCGGCAGCACCGGCGGGACGGAGTTCCGACTGGGGACGTTCAAGACGGACGGCCCGCACCTGTACCGGATCGACAAGAAGGGGGACGCGCTGACGGTGGCAATCGGCGAGTGGAAGGACGGCAAGTTCAGCCCGTACTCCGTCAAGGCCCTCACCATCTCGAAGGACACCCCGGTTCTCAAATCGGGCGGGGTTCCGTTCTTCGGTAACGAGGCCACGTTCCTGGGGGTGCGCCTGGCCGTAGACGGCAAAGTGGTCGATCCCGGGAAGCCGGCCCCGCCCCCGGCCGACCTGTCGAAGATCCCGCTCACTCCGCTCGGCGGGGCCAATCCGCTCCCGAGCTACCTCGGCACCGACGCGGCCGGGGTCGCGGACAAGGACGGGCTCCGCCTCGACAACTCCGCGTACCGGACGAAGACGACCGGGCTCGTCGAAAAGGACTTCGTCTTCGACGTGCGGTTCCGGTTCCAGGACGAGGAGCAGAGCATTTTCACGATCGGGCTCGCCGGCGCGAAGGGAGAAGGCATCAGCTCGCGGGTCCACGGACCCGGGCACGGCGGGTACGCAACCCTGGCCATCACCGGACAGGAGGAGTTCCGGTTGGGGGCGTTCAAGACGGCCGGCCCGCACACCTTCCGAATCGAGAAGCGCGGCCCGACGCTGACGCTCGCCATCGGCACAGAAAAGGACGGGACGTTTACTCCAATTGTAACGAAAACGATCCCGCGACTCACGGCGACGGCCCCGTGTCTGACCCCGAAAGAGTGTGCGGTGTTCGTGTCCGGGAACGGGGGCAAGTTGGAGGCCGTGCGCTTCGTGGTCAACGGAGAAGCGCACGGCGGGAACGTGGCCGGCGGCTCGAAGGGTGGCACCGAGCCCAGGCCGACCGACCCCAAGCGCCCGGCCGCGGCCGCCGATAACGGTATCGAGGGCCGGGAGCACCTGATCCGGCTGACCGGGGCGCCGCTCCCGTCGTACCTCGGTGCGCACCCCGGCCTCACCTTTGAACCCGCGGGCGGACTGGTGCTTCACGACCGCCTGATTCGCACCGCAGCGGCGGACTTCGCCACCAAGGACTTCACCTTCGACGTGGTGTTCCGATTCAAAGAGAAGGAACAAGCGATCTGCCTGGTCGGGCTCGGGGCCGCGGAGCGGCGGCCCGGGGGCGGCATGGACCTGAAGGACAGCGTGTGCTCCCGGCTCCACGGCCCCGGGCACGGGGGGTACGGAACGGTGAGCGTTTCCGGACAAGAGGAGCGCCCGCTCGGCGCGTACAAGTCGGCCGGCCCGCACATGTTCCGGCTCCGGAAGAAGGGCAACGTACTCACGATGGCCGTGTGCGTCGAGTTCAAGGGTACGTTTACCGCCCACATCGAGCGGTCGATCACTGACCTGAAGGCGGCTGCCCCGTTCCTGACCAAATCGAACAGTTGGCTCTTCATCGGCGCGGACGGGGTGGTGGAGTCGGTTCGACTGGTGGTCGATAGCGAACCGATCGAGTCCCGGGATCTGGCACTGAACCTCCCGGCCCGCGTGGTCGCCGGTCGGTCACTGGGACAATCTCTGGTCGCGGCCCCGGGGGGCAAGAAGTTCGCGGTGGCGTCCGGTCCGAAGGGGCTCACCGTCAGCACCGAGGGCAAGGTCTCCTGGGTGCCGACCGCCGAACAACTCGGGCGCCACGAGGTCCGGATCAACGTCGCCGGTCCGAAGGACACGGCCCAAGCGATTCTCGCGGTCGAAGTCGTCTCCGCCGAGGACGCGGCCGCCGTCAACGGGAACTTGGCCCGGATCGACAGCCTGTACCAACTACCGCTGGCCGCGGGGCCGACCCACATCGGTCCCGGGCTCGACGGGAAATCCCTCCTTCTGGTGGAGGGGAACCGGTTGCGGCGACTGACCGGCGGGGGGATCACGGTGAAGGAGGAGATCCGCCTGCCAGCGCGCTACGAGCGGCTGTTCGAGCGGGCCGATTACTTCGTCGGGCTGTCGGACGAGAAGAAGGCCCTGCACGTGATCGACAAGAAGACGCTGAAGGTTCGGCGGAGCGTCAAGATGGATTACCCGGCCCGGACCGACCTGGCCCCGCACCCGACCCGGGCACTCTGCTACGTGTGCGTCGTGACCGGCGGGGAGGGTCCGCCGGCCCGGGTTCTGATCGTCGAAGAGGACACCGGGGACGTGCAGGAGCCGGCCGGTCTGTTCGGCTCCTGGGCCGTGGTGTCGCCCGACGGGCGCAACCTCTACGCCGGCTACCGGGAACTGTACCAGAAGGGCGCGCGCCTGCTGTTCAACCCCGACCGGATCCACGTCGTCCCGGAGTACGGGACGTTCGACGCCCTGCTGGTCTACGACATTACCCGCGCCAAGCCGGTGATGCGGCACCTCAAGGAGGAGCCGGGCGGGAACGGAACCGGGCTGGTGCTGTCGCCGGACGGGAAGCGCCTGACGTACCTGTCGCACACCGGGTACCCGATTTCTTCCGACCAGATCCCCGCGTGGTCGCCCGCGTCCCTGGACAAGCGCCCGATCGGGTACTCGACCAAGGCGGACAAGGCGTCGACCCTCTGGGTCGCGTACCACCCGGTACTGGACATTGCCGCGGCGCCGGCCAAAGCCGGGGCGGTGTGCTACGACCGCGAGACGGGCGAGGTCGAACCGAAGCGGGCGGACCTCACGTACCCGTTCCTCGGGGAACCGGCGGTGAGCCGGGTGTTCTTTTCGCCCGACGGTCGGCACCTGCTGTTGGAGTGTGAGGAGAACGGGAAGCGGTCGCTGCGCCGGGTCCGGCTCAACCTGACGGCCGCAGAGGTGGCCCGGTTGCCGAAGTGAACCGCAGGGTCACCCGACCGGGTTCAATGGCGGCAGTGCCCGCGCCCCGGGCCGGGTCGTTGAGGGGCGCAGTGTACGACGGGCAAGTTTGATGCGGGCGAATAGCTGATGCGCGTCCCACGATCCGGGAGCGCCCGCCCCCGGGCGAACGTAGACGCGACTTGTCAGGTCCGCAATCGCGCGAGACAGCTCGGGATCGGCGGCTCGGTGCTCGAATTCGGCGAGAGACGTGAAACCGAACCGATCGAGCCATTGTTCCAAAGCCACGAACACGGTGTGCGCGTCGTGAGAGCGGCACGCGCGTTGAAATCGGGTGAAGTAAGCGGACTCGGACGCGCTCCACGCGGCGTAGCGCCGGGTACCCCACGACCACAGACGCACGGCCAGAAACCCGCCCAGCGCGATCGCCCCGACGAGTGCCGCCCCCCAACGCCACCACCGGCCGCGTGCATTTGAGGCAGTGGAAATTGTGGTTGGCTCGGGCGCGGACACTGGAACGGCCGCTACCGTAAACGTCTTGCCGGGTAACTTCACGGTTTTCAGTTCGTTGGCCCCGAGGTCGAACCACGTCAGCGTTCGGTCCGGGACGGTCACGGTACCGGCTTCTTTGCACACGTAGGTAACCGTTTCGGTGCGCTGGCCCGTTAGTGCGCCGCGCTCGGTGCGATCGTTAACGACCGGCTCTTTGGGGTACGCGGCCAGTTCGTCGATCTCGTCGAGCCGGAACGGAGGGAACACCATCCCGGGCACGCCGTCCGCAGTCACGGTGAGTGTCCGCGTGAGTGCGTCACCGACTTTCAGCGCCTTCGGGTTCGGTTTCCAATCATCTGTCACCTTGAGATCGCGTGCAGCGATCACGGTCCCGAGCCCCTCCGCGCCCGGAGGAGTCTTCGCGGTGAATGACGCGCGCTCCGTGGTGACCTGTCGCTGAACAACAGGCTTGCCGAACCCGGCGTTCGACTCGAACCGGATCGCGAATGCCGGGATCTGGACGGTTCCCGGTCGTTGCGCGTAAACGGTGAACTCGTGGCGCTGGGTGGTGAAACTCGTGTCACCGATCGTTTCCGAACCGACGATGGAGCCGCTCGGAGGCAGCACGACCGCCCCTGGAATCGGCGGCATATCGAACGACGGCACGCCCGCGAACAGATCGGGGGTGTAAAGCGTGATCGCCAGCGTGACCCGCTGACCGACCCACGCGCCGTCCTTTGGGGCCAGTTCCACCTTCGCGCGCGGAGGCGGATCGGCGGCCGTTACAGGCGCGGCGAACAACAGGAGCGGAACGATGAACCTCACGGCGCCTTCTCCCCCGATTGCGCCTGGAACGCGAACTTCGCGCGCAGGAAGTCGGCCGGTTTCGTCTGCACGCGCCGCAACCACAGCCCGCGCAACTGCTCATCGTTCAGGGGTTCGTCGCCCGCGACCTCGGTTTTCTGCCCGCGGTTCGCGTTCTCCCCCTTCTCGAAGACGATTTTGTCGGCCTTCACCTGCCCCCCGGTCTCGTCCCCGCCGGTGAGTTTCAACCGGTCGCGCCGCACCACAGCAACCGCGCGGTTTTCTATGCACTCGGACCAGTCCGCACGAAGATTCAGCGCGCGATCGTAGCTCGCAATCGCGGCGTCGTACTTGCCGAGCATCACGAGACTGTTTCCGCGATCGAACGCGGCTTCCGGCGTGCCCACTGTGGCGAACGCGGTCGCGGCGTCCTTGAAATTGCCAGCGCGGTAGAGCGCGACACCACGCCGGTACGGGTCGACGTAATCTTGTGCAGCGACTTCAAACTGACCCGCTCGAAACAGGCGATCGGCACGCTGATCCGGTGAGGACCAGAGGTCCGGGTTGCGCGCGGAAGCCAGCGCGAGAGCCGCCCCCGCGATTACCAAGGCTCCCGCAAATAACGTGAGCGGTCGGCGCGTGCTCATGCTTCACCCCCGGCGGACCGCACCATCCACCCGCGCCGAAACAACAGCAGTGCCACGAGCGCGAGCGGGAAAACGAGCCAGTAGCCGAAGTCCTTCCAACGCTCACCCCCGGCCTGCTCCGAAACGGTCGAGAACCGCGTGTTGCGGCTGAGGCGCTGCACGTCCGCGTCGTCCGGCGACACGCGCACCACTGGCGCGTCGAGTACGGAAGCCGCTTGTTTGAGCGATTCCAGTTCCGGCCCCTCACCGGCCACCGCCAGCACGCTCACCGGCGCGCGCCCCTCCGCGCGGTACTTCTCCAGTGCCTTCTGTTCGTCCGGGGACGCGCCGTCCGCGATCCACAGCACCCACCCGGCTCGGCCGGACTTCTTCACCGTCTCGTCGGCCGCGGTCAGCGCAGCACCGGCGTTGGCCCCTTCAACGGGCATCACGTCCGGCGACAGTTCCGCAGCGAACGCGGTAACGATTCCCGCATCGGTCGTGAGCGGCATGACCCGGTGCGCACTGCCCGCGTAAGCGAAGAGCGCGGTCCGCGTCCCCGGGCGCTGTTGGAGCAGGTCGCACACCTTCTCTGTCGCGCGGGCGAGGCGGTTCGGTTGCACGTCCTCGGATTTCATCGACGGCGTGACCTTCACGACGATCGCGAGTACCGCGGTGTCCTCCGCGAACGGCGCCGGCTCGCGCGCCCATGTCGGCCCGGCCAGCGCGAGCACCGCGAGCACCCACCCGACGAGCAGTACGGTCACCGGCCGGAACCAACCGCGCTCCGCGCGCCCGATGAGTAGGTGCGGGAGCAGGTGCGGCGCAACGAGCTGCCGCCACGCGCGCCCCGCGTCCTCGGTCGCCCACAATCGCCACGTCAGCGCCCCGGCCGGGATGACCGCGAGCAACCACCACGGGCGGAGGAAGTGAAACTCCGCCATCACACCCTCGCGACTCGGGCAGGTGAACGCGCGCTCGATGGCGCACGCAAACGGTTCGCCAGCATTCCAGCAACCGCGGGCACGAAGCTCAGCGCGAATCCCGCCGCGAGCGGCCAGTGAAACAGGTCGCGCCGCGGGCGGTGCGAGATCGTTTGGGCCTCGCGCGTGGGCAGTTCGTCGAGTCGCTTGTAGATCGCGTCCAGTTCGGCCCGGTTACCGGCGTGCGAGTACGTTCCGCCGGTGGTGCCCGCGACCCGCTTGAGTGCCTCTTCGTCGAGCTTGTCCTCGCCCGCCGCATTGGGATCACCGACCGCGACCGTGTAAACGACGATCCCCTTATCCTTCGCGACCGCGGCGGCCTTTTCGGGCGGCACCTGGCTACCGGTGTCGTTGCCGTCGGTCAGTACGATCAGCACCTTTTCGGGCACATCACTCCGGTCGAAGACCGTGATCGCCAGCCCGATCGCGTCACCGAGTGCCGTTTTCGGCCCGGCCATGCCGACGCGCGTTTCGGCGAGCAGCTCGTGGCACACATCGAGGTCTTGCGTGAACGGCGCCTGAACGAACGGCGCGTTCCCGAACACGATCAGCCCCACGCGATCGCCCTTGCGCCGCGTCAAAAAGTCGGCGAGCACCTGTTTCACTGCGGTGAGCCGGTCCGTGGTCTTTCCGGCCTCATCGGTGAAGTCGCGCGTCCCCATCGAGCCGGACAGGTCCACCGCGAGCATCATGTCGCGGACCGGTATGGTCCGGTTGATCGGCGGTTCGAGCCACTGTGGGCGCACGAGTGCGAACACGACACACAGCCAGACACCGACGAGCGCGAACCCGCGCCCCCACCCGCCGCGCAGCACGACCGCGCCGGTCGTCGGCTCCTGACCGGTGAGGCGCGCGAGGCGCGGAACGAACGGTACCCGGAGCGCTTCGCGGTGCTCGCGGTACGCCGGTACCACCCACCGCACCAGAACGGGCAGCGGTAACACGGCAAGCAGCCAGGGATAGGCGAGTGTCAGCATCGGTGGTGCGTGATCCAGTGTCGAACGACGGCCGCGAGTTTCGGAACATCGGGCGCTGCGCCCGGCCGCGCGCGCTGGTAGATCGCGTCCCCCAAGAGCCGCCCGTCGCCGCTGGTGAAAGCGTCCGTTCCACCGGTCGCGTCGAGGAACCCGAGCCACGCCGCGCCCGTGAGTGACGCGACGCGCTCGCGCGGGAACGCCGCGAGCGCCGTCCGCTTCAACAGCTCTGCGATCTCGATTACAGCTACGGGCGCTTGGTGCGCGATCAGGTCGAGTTCTCGTAGCGCGTCGCGGCGGTATCGATTGCGGCGCCAGCGATCCACCGCGGCCCACACGCCGACACCGAATAACACCAGTGCGACCCCCGCGACCACGTACCACCCCGGTGCGAGGGGCCACCACGACACCGGAGGCGGAACGGCGATGTCGTGTAGTCGATCAAGGCTGCCCGGATCAGTATCAGCCACGACGCCCCCCCGGTCGGGCACCGAGCGCACGCAGAACCTGGTCGGTCACGTCCGCGTCCGTGCGAACCGGCAATACGGGAACCTCGCGCGACAACAGGAAGTTCTTCGCTGTGGCGAACCGCTCATCGAACTCCCGGCGGAACCCGTTCTGCACGGAGGCGCTGCCGGTATCGACTTCCATTTGCCGCGCGCCGTCCGAAACGACCAGGTTCCCCGCGGCCGGCAGGTCCGTTTCGAGCGGGTCGAACACGAACGCGATCAGGACGTCGTTGTGCCGTGCGATCGTCGTGACGAGTTGTTGCGTATCCGGGTCCGATCCGGCCGCGTCGGAGATCAGCACCACGAGGAAGTCGTGTGTCGCCACGCGCACCGCGCGCCGCAGGGCCTCGTTCAGCATCTCGGGACCGGGCTTGGTGGGTGAGTCCGCCCGAAGCTCGCGATTCCGCTGCGCCACCGTGCCCAACAGGTGCATCACGGTGGACCGCGTGCGCTGCGGGCGGATCTCCGTGATTTCGGAATCGTTGAACACGATCGCGCCGACGCGGTCCTTCACCGCAACCGTGCGCCACGCGGCGAGTGCGGCGCATTCGGCCGCAACAACCGACTTCATCGCCCTCACGCTGCCGAAGAACATCCCGATCCGCTGGTCGACCACGAGCAGCACCGGGCGCTCGCGCTCCTCGGTGAACACGCGACTGTGCGGTGATCGCATGCGCGCGGTCACCTTCCAGTCGATCGTGCGCGGGTCGTCCCCGGGCTGGTACTTGCGGATCTCCTCGAAATCCAGCCCGCGCCCGCGCAGTTTGGAAGTGTGCCCGCCCGCGAGCAGGCTCGTCACCGGCTGGCGCGGCAGGAAGCTGAACCCCCGCGCCTTGTGCCGGAGGGCCGCGAGTTGTTCCAGGGTGACGTACACCCCGGCACTGGCATCGGGGGCACTCACGGTACGGCCACCTTCTTGATGATTTCGGCCACCACTTGATCGGGCGCGGTGCCGTCCGCAGCGGCCTCGTAACTCAGGATGAGCCGGTGCCGCAGGCACTCCGGCGCGACGGCCCGCACGTCGTCCGGGGTCACGTGGTCGCGCCCCTGGAGCCAGGCGTAGGCCCGCGAGCAGCGGTCGAGGGCGAGCGTCCCGCGCGGGCTGGCCCCGACCTGAATCCACTTCTTGAGATCGGCCGAGAAGTCGCCCGGGCGCCGCGTCGCTGCGATCACACTGACGATGTACTTTTCTAGCGCTTCGGACACGAACGCCGTGTGAACTTCCGCCCGCGCATCGACCACTACTTGTTGCGGCAACTTCGCGACCTCGGCCGGTTTGGGGGCGCCCTCTTCGCCGCGAACGAGCCGAAGGATCTGGCGCTCCTCGTCGTCCGTGCCGTACCCGAGGATGACTTTCATCAGGAAGCGGTCCGTTTGCGCTTCGGGCAGCGGGTACGTCCCTTCCTGCTCAATGGGGTTCTGCGTCGCCATGACGAGGAACAGCGGCGGCAGCGCGTGCGTCGTACCGGCGACGGTCACCTGCCGCTCCTCCA
This sequence comes from Gemmata palustris, assembly GCF_017939745.1. Classification (NCBI taxonomy): domain Bacteria; kingdom Pseudomonadati; phylum Planctomycetota; class Planctomycetia; order Gemmatales; family Gemmataceae; genus Gemmata; species Gemmata palustris. Next base: position 759,927 of record NZ_JAGKQQ010000002.1, read on the forward strand.
TCGCTTCGAGGAGTGCGGCCTGGGCCTTTGCGGGCGCGCGGTTAATTTCGTCGGCCAGCACGAGGTTGCCGAAAATCGGTCCCGGCTGGAACTTGAACGTCCCCTTCCCGCCCTCGTCGTAGTACACCTCCGAACCGGTCACGTCGGCCGGGAGCAGGTCCGGGGTGAATTGAATGCGGCGGAACTCGCTTTCGAGGTTCTTGGCCAGCGTTTTGATGGTGCGCGTCTTCGCCAGCCCGGGCAACCCCTCCATCAACACGTGCCCGTCGGCCAGGAGCGCGACGAGCAGCCGGTCGATCGCGGCCTGCTGACCGATGATCGACGTGCTAATGCGCTTTTTCAGTTCCAGGATCGAGTCGCGTGCGGACATTCAGAACCCCGTGACGTAGTTCAGGTAGCCTTCCATCCGGATGCTCATTTTCTGGACGGCGCCGAGCGGCCGGAGCGTGTGCGTGTAGACCACCGCGGACCCGCCGGCGCCGCCGGGGAGGAGGGCCATGTCCTCGTCGGAAAGTTTGAGGCGCACGGCGAAGCGCCCCCGCGGTTGGGCCTGGACGACTTCCGGCAGGTCGCCGGTCGGGGTGATCTGCCCCTGCCCGGTGATCGAGATCACGGTTTCGACTTCCGCCTTGAAGACCCGACCCGGGTACATGGCGAAAATCACCTCGGCCCGGCTGCCGGGGGCAATGTTCTGGAGCGGGTGCTGGGAGTACGTGGCCACCACGATGCCGCGCTGGGCGGTGCTGACGAACACCATCGCCGGGGTTGCGGGTGCGACCATCAACCCGGGACGGATCGCCAGATCGGTCACGAACCCGTCGTCCGGGGCCGTGACTGTGGTCTGCTCCAGGTTCAGCCTGGCAGTCGCCAGTTGCTGGCGTACCTCGGCGACCGCGGTGAACTCCCCGCCGATCTTCGACTCCAGCGCGAGCTGCGCGCGGTCGCGGCGGGCGAGCGCCTCTCGACGAGCGGACGTGGTGTTGTCGAACCGAGTCTTGGCGTCGAGGTAGTTGGACTCAGACGTTGACCCGGCGGCCCGCAACTGCTCCTGTCGGTCGAAATCCTTCCTGGCGTTCTCCAATGTCGCCTCGGCGGTGGCGACACCGGCCTGCGCAACCTTTAGATCGGCCTCCAGTTTCGGCAAATCGGTGTTCGCCGCGACGAGAGCCGCTTCCAGGCGCCGGACCTCGTACTCGTAGGGCCGCGCGTCCACCCGAAACAGCACGTCCCCCTTCTTCACCGGCGTGTTCGGGCGGACCGCGACCTCGACCACCTGGGCCGGTTTCGGCAGGTACGTCGAAATCGGGACGACGTACCGGAACACCCGGACGTCGGACGAGTGCGGGTGGCTGTAATTAGTCGCGAGCAGCAATCCGAACACGATGGTCACACCGGCCAGCGCGACCCCGATCTTGTTCGCCAGATTGAACGGGAGCACTTTGAGCCGGAAGTAGACGAGCCAGACCAGGGCGAAGTAGGTCAGGGTGATGATAACGATCACGACTTCGTCCCTCCGTTGTCCGGAACCGACTGCCCGGGCACGCGGACGAACGCCCACGCGAACGCGACCGGCCACAGGATCACGAACAGTAGCCCCACCCACCCGAGCACAGTGACCGCCTCGGCCTGCGGATGCGCCCGCTTGTGCGCGATCGAGCCGGGGAGCGACCCGAGCCAGACGAGTCCGACGACCGCGATGGTCAAGATCACCACCAGGAAGATCGCGGCAATGATGTCGAACAGTCAGTCGACGCTGTCGAGCATGAGATTGTTCTCTCGGAGCGTACCCGCGGGCGCTCGGTCGGCTCGCCAACGCGAACGACCGCGGGTCGAACGGAATGCCCTCGGATCTCACACGAGATCCGGCCTCACTTTACTTCTTCAAAACTCGACTCCCACGACCATCGAAGGGCCGGCCGCAACGAGTACGGCCGAGATCAGGAATCGCGAGCGCATGGATGACTCCGGTTCAGAGTGAGGCAGTACGGGCCGGGACACGCTCCCGACCCGTACCGATGTTATTTGCCCTTGAGACCGGATTCGAGCTTCTCGATGACCTGGTCGATCGAGAAACTGGCCGGGCGCTGGCGCGGCGGGAAGTCCTTGTACGTCTTGAGGTACGCGCCGACCTTCTCGACCGAGGGGAGCAACAGGTAGGCGTGGTCGATCAGCCAGCCGTGGTAATAGGCCGAGGCGTCGATGGAGTATTCGTAGGGGTCGCTCTTCAGATCGATGACCTGCGGCGTCCGCAACACCGTGAAGGGCTGGACCCAGACCTCCACGCCCTTCGCGTTCTGCGTCTGGTACGTGTACTTGAACCGGTCGTCGCGGTAGGCCACGAGGGCGCCGTCGTCACTGAAGTAGAAGAACTCGTGCCGGGGGCCCTTGCTGGTTTTGCCGGTGAGGTAATCGAGCTGGTTGTAGCCGTCCAGGTGGACCTTGAACGTCTTGTCTCCTGCAGTCACCCCCTTCGTGGCGCTCTCGCGCAGGTTCGGGTCGCCGCCGGCCGCGGCGACGAGCGTCACCAGCCAGTCTTCCGCGGAGAACAGCTCGGTGAAGTTCGTGCCGGGCTTGATGTGCCCGGGCCAGCGGACCAGCGCCGGGACGCGGAACGCGCCGTCCCAGTTCGTGTCCTTCTCGGACCGGAACGGCGACGCGCCGCCGTCCGGCCACATGCTCTTCATCGCGCCGTTGTCGGTGGTGTAGACCACGATCGTGTTGTCCGCGATCTTGAGGTCATCGAGCTGCTTCAGTAGCTCGCCGACCATCCCGTCGTGTTCGGTCATGCCGTCCGCTTGAGTCCCGAGCCCGGTTTTGCCCTTCGACGCGGGCTTGAGGTGCGTGAAGATGTGCATCCGGGTACTGTTGAACCAGCAGAAGAACGGCTTGTCGGCCTTGTGGCTGCGGTCGATGAAATCCTTCGCCGCGGCCAGGAACTCCTCGTCCACCGTCTCCATCCGCTTCTTCGTGAGCGGTCCGGTGTCGGTGATCTTGCCGTCGGACGTGCATTTCAGCACCCCGCGCGGGCCGAATTTCTTCTTGAACTCCGGATCTTTCGGGTAGTCCTCGTTCTCCGGTTCCTGTTCGGCGTTGAGGTGGTACAAGTTGCCGAAGAACTCGTCGAATCCGTGTGCCGTCGGTAGGAATTCGTCGCGGTCGCCGAGGTGGTTCTTTCCGAACTGACCCGTCGTGTACCCGAGGGGCTTGAGGAATTCTGCGATAGTCGGGTCTTCCTTCTGGAGCCCCACCTTTGCACCGGGCATGCCGACCTTCGTCAGCCCCGTGCGGAACGGGCACTGTCCGAGGATGAACGCCGCGCGCCCGGCCGTGCAGGACTGTTGGCCGTAGTAGTTGACGAACACCCCGCCTTCCGCCCCGATGCGATCGATGTTCGGCGTCGTAAAGCCCATCAGCCCGCGGCTGTAGGCGCTGACGTTCGATTGGCCGATGTCGTCGCCGAAGATGACGAGAATGTTGGGCTTCTTGCCGTCCTTCTGCGCGTTCGCGCTCACTTTTGCGTTGTGCGCGTTGATCGCGGTCAGTGCCGCAGCTTTGTCGGGACTTGCGCAGCAACCGTCCTCGGCACACGCCCCGGATTCGGTCGTCGCGCTCGTAGCCTTCGGCTCGGCGCGCAGCAGGGAATCGAACTTCCCACTGGCCCCGGCCCATCCACTCACCACCCCGACCGCCAGCGCGATCAGGACGGCGAGGTTCGACATGCGGAACATGGTGCCCCTCTCTGTTGAGTACGGGAACTCGGACGCCCGCGTGAGTCGCGGCCGTCGCTCTTTCACTGACGCTTTTCGTGCTCTGACAGGCGACTATTTCTTCGGCGGGAAGACCGCCTTCCAGTCGTCCTTGATGCTCGCGACCGCCCACCCGCGCTTCGGCGCATCATCCAACCCACGATCAAGTTTCCCGACGGGCGACTTGCGGTCGTAAGCGAACTCGCGCTCGGCGTCGGTGTGGTGAACGAGCAGCCCGAACCGCGCCCCCTTGCCCGTCGTGGTGTATTCGAGCATCTCGAGGTCGCCGTCCGAGTTGCCGAACGCCATGAGCGGTCGGCGCCCGATCGCGCGGGCGATCCCGACTGGCTTCCCCGCATGGTCGTCGATCAGATCGATGTGCGGCTCGATGACGACGGCCGATTTGCCGTCCTTCGCGGCGTACTTCGTCTTGAACGTGGTTCCGACGACCTGTTCGGGCGGCACGCCGTAGACCTTCTCCGCCCACGGGCGCATGAAATCGGCCGTTCCCCCGGACACGATGAACGTCTTGAACCCGTTGGCCCGCAGGTACGCGAGCACTTCGAGCATCGGCTGGTAGACGCACTCGGTGTACGGCCGGTCGTACTTCGGGTGCCGCGCGGTCGCGAGCCAGTCCGTTACGGTGGCCTCGAATTCCTCGATCGTCATTCCCGTGTGTGTGGCGATCAGGATCGCCGCCAATCCCTTCTCGCCGGACGCGGCGAGCGCCTTGTGGTCGCCCTCCAGGACCGCCTTGAACGGCTGCTGATCCTTCCACTCCGGGTGCTTGTCGGCCAGCGCTTTCACGCGATCGATTGCGAACGCGAACTGAACGTAGATCGGTTGCTCGCACCAGAGCGTGCCGTCGTTGTCGAACACCGCGACGCGCTCGGCGGGCGGGACGAAGTCCGGGGAGCCGTCGTTCGTGACTTTCGCGACGAACGCAGTGAGCGCCTTTTTCGGGGCCGTGTCGTTCCACGATGGGAGCGGGTCTGCGGGCGCAGTCCGGGCGCCCTTGGACGGAGCGGGAAATAAAGTTCCCCCCGCCACGAGCAGGAGGGGCAGGAGGATCGCGGACCGCATGGCGCGTCCTGACAACCGGACAACGGTGCTAACGGTCGGCCGGTTACCGTCCGCGAGCGGCCCTAAATCCTTGGGCTTCGTGGGCGATCCGTTCGGGAAGTGCGAGGTAGATGATGCGCCGATCGATCGAGAGTGACAAGCGAAAAGCCGGCGAGAAAATCAAAATCGATCTCGGCCCGAATCTTAAGGCATTAGTATGGTTTCAGAGACTGCCTACTCTCATGAACGGATGTAGGGCGAGGAGTTGATCCCATGCGTTCCAACTTGGGGACGGTTACGGTCGGACTCCCATGTCGGCCCCGATTCCCGGCCTCGCTCGCTCCGAACCGTTCTGACTACTGAATGCCTTCACCGCGCGAGTCCGAGCGCCGGTCGCGGCCCTCACGCTTTAAGCCCTCCACACGCGCATCACTCCGGTCGCGGCCGAGTTCCTCCGCACGGTCCTCTTGGGTGCCGTCGGTCAACGGGGGGCGGCTCAACCGGCCCCATCCCGCTCTTCCAACGCTTCGCCGGGGAAGGTGTCGCGGAGGGCGTCCGGGCGTGTTGATGTCCGTGTTCGAGACGTGCTGCCGTCGGACCCATTCGGTAGGTCCCCGCAGTTCTTCGCGATGGCGCGAACTTGCCCCCAACTGCGGCCTCAAGCGCTTCACACAGATACGGGTACACCTTCGGGAACACCGGCCCACGGGGGCGAAACACCGTACCTGTTGACCCGCGCCAACGGCGGGCCGCTCGACGCAACGCCCTTCGCCGCGCCGCGGGCGATATTCGGATAAGTGGCCTGGGCGAAGATTGGGCGATTTGCCCGTATCGAAATCCGCACTCGTACTAGAACAACACCTCTACGCACCCGCGCACGGGAACAAGAACAACAAATTTTAAAACCGTAGGTGCATACCGCGCATTCACTACGAGCGCCACGACCCGAATGCCCGTTGTCCGCGCGGGAACGCAGCGATAAAGTGACTTCACCCACGACACGTCTCTCCAGTCCCGCTCCGCGCCCGAGCGGGCCGCCGGCACCCCGGCCGCGCCGTGGATTCAGGGATTGCCCGCACACGAGACCCCAGCACTATGGCCGCGACCGTTCCCGATGGTCCCGTACTCAACGCGGGGATCTGGAAGATTTATCGCGAGTTCTTTGAACTCGCCGAGCGCCGGCGCCGGTGGGTGCTCGAGAGCGACATCCCGTGGGACCAGTGCAACCCGAACACGCCGCCGGAGATCGCCGACGTCGTCGAGTCGTTCTGCGCGGTCGAGCTGTTCCTGCCCGACTTCGTCGGCAAGGCGCTCCCGATGGCCCGCACCGTCCGCGGGCGGGCGTGGTTCCTGGCGAACTGGGGGTACGAAGAGTCGAAGCACTCCCTCGTGCTCCAGGAGTGGCTCCTCCGCTCCGGCGCGCGGACCGAGAACCAGCTCGAAGCGGTCGCGAACTGGGCCGTGGTCGGGGAGTGGGAGCTGCCGCAAGACGACGTGCGCGGGATGACCTGCTACACGATGTGTCAGGAACTCGCCACCTGGCTGCACTATCGCAACCTCCGACTGCTCTTGGGCAACACCGACCCGGCACTGAACAAGATCCTCTCGCTCATCAGCATCGACGAGCGCGCGCACTACGACTTCTACGTCAAGGTGATGAAACTGCACCTCGCCGACGACCGGGCCGGCACGCTCGAGCAACTCAAGCGCGTGCTCAACGGGTTCGCGATGCCGGTCACGCACCTGCTCGCCGACAGCGCGCGCCGGACCGCCGCCGTGAAGAACATGAACATCTTCAACGAGGCCCTGTTCTACTCGGACGTGTTGGTGCCCATCCTGACGACGCTCGGGATCGATAAAGCGGAGCTCCGGAACCGGGCGCTCCAGAAGAAGAGCCTGCCCCCGACGACGCCCCGATGACGGCCCCTCACACGCAGGACCGCGCCCGCGCGACCGATATGCCAATACACTCCCGTCGGACCGTCGTCACCGGCTTCGGGGTTCTCAGTCCGATCGGCTCCGACCCCGCCACCTTCTGGGAGGCGCTCCGGGCGGGCACGTCCGGAATTCGCACCCTTCGCGGGTTCGATCCTTCCGTGCTCTCGTGCCGGGTCGCGGGCGAGATCCCCGACTTCGCCGCGAAAACACTCATCGACAAGGGCTACCGCAAGTCGCTCAACGCGATGTCGCGGCCGGTTCAGCTCGGCGTCGTGGCCGCACAGTTGGCGGTGCAGAGCGCCGGGCTGGTAAAGGGCACGGTGCCGCCCGAGCGGTTCGGCGTCGTGTTCGCGTCCGTGATGAACGAGACCGAAATTGACGACCTAGCCCGGCTCAGCACCGCGTGCTCGAGCGGCCCGGGGCGGCCGATCGACATGGAAGCGTGGGCGCGTGCCGGGGTGCCGCAAATGCCCCCGATGTGGATGCTGAAGTACCTGCCGAACATGCCGGCGTGCCACGCGACCATCATGCACGACGCGCAGGGGCCGAGCAATTCGCTCACGCCCGACGACCTCGCGGGGGCCGCGGCCGTGGGCGAAGCGCTCCGCGTGATCCAGCGCGGGACCGCGGACGTCATGCTGGCCGGCGGGTGCGAATCGAAGCTCACGCCGGTCACGCTCGCCCGGATGGACACGTTCGCGCCGCTCACGCGCGAACACGAGCACCCCGAGCGCGCCGTCCGCCCGTTCGACCGCGACGCCTCGGGCACCTGCCTGGGCGAAGGCGCGGCCGTATTTGCGTTAGAGGAACTCGCCCACGCACAAAAACGGGGCGCGCCGATTTTGGGTGAAGTCGTCGGCTTCGCGTCCGGGGTCGATCGCGGGATGACCGGCGCGGGGCTCGCCCGCATCATCCGCAACGCGCTCGCCAACGCGGGAATCCGGCCCGGCGACATCGACCACATCAACGCGCACGGCGTCGGCGTGCCCGAGCTCGATCGTTTCGAGGCGCGCGGGATCGCCGCAGTGTTCGGGCGCGACGTACCGGTGTTCGCGCCGCTGAGCCGGTTCGGGAACACGGGCGCCGCGTCCGGGGCGCTGGAACTGGCGTGCAGCGTCCTCGCACTGCAACACGGGCAGCTCCCGGGAACGCTCAACCACGCCATCCCCGACGAAGACTGCCCGATCACCGTCCACACCGGCCCCCCGCGCCCGGTGACCAAGCCCTACGCGATCAAAGTGACCGCCACGGACCTCGGACAGTGCGGGGCCGTCGTAATCAAACGGTGGGAAACGTAGCGATCCGGGCGAACGGCCGGTGTCAGCCGGCCGGTGAGTCGAGTTAAATCGTAGCGTGTTGAACGAGCCGCGACCGCAACAGTAGTTTCAAGGCGTTGCGTTGGTTGTAAGTGTATTGTGTGGCAGGGTAATACATCGTGTGCGTGGGTATCGTGAGCGGATCCGTTGCGTGAGCCAGTCGAGCATCTCGGCCAACGGGAACTGGGCGACCCAGGCGGTCGGCGCGAGCCCGCGTGCCCGAGCGATCCGGAGCGTCAGGTACACCCACACCTGGCGCAACAGCAGGGCCACGCCCTCGAGCAGCAACCGGTACTCGGGGTTGGTGCTGGTGGTCCACCCGCGGGCCTGGTTCTTCTGCCGATAGCTGGTCTCGATCCCGAACCGCTCTCGGTACCGCCGGCGCCCCAACCGAGCCCGGTTCGCCTCCGACACGGCGGTCGCATCGCCCCACCCGCGGAACGCGTACACCCGGGCGTGCGATTCGCCCTTCCGTTGCCACACGAGCACCCGAGTCGATACCGCCTTGCGGCTCTTCTCGGTGACCCACTCCATGGTGGTGATGGTGCCGTGGGGTTGGGTGTAGCTGGCGTTGCGGCGGTTGGTACCGGTGCCCTTCTTGCGCATCGGGACCGTGTAGCTCAGGTTCCGTTCCTGCAACAGCAACAGGGTCTCCCCGCTGTCGAACCCGGCGTCCAGAACCACCCCGCGGACCGTGAGCCCGCGGGCCGCCACCTGGTCCAGAAGGGTCTGCACCTGCTGGTGCGGCTTGGTTCCTTTCGTCACGCTCATCAGCCCCACGGTGTACCGCCGGTGCTTGTGAATCAGTACCCCGGTGGCGTACGCGTGAAAGAACGAGGTCCCGGCCTTCTTGGGTCCGCCGATGATCCCCGGGGTGCTGCGATCCCCATAAAAGGGGACGTAATGCACATCGATGGCACACGTCCACCGGCGCCTCCGGTCCCGGCGCGTGAACCCCGCCACCTGGTGAAGGGCATCCACCAACCGGGCCGTGAGTTGGTCCCGGGAACCCCGGTTGGCGTGCATCGCCTGTCGCGCGGTCTCGTGGGAGAACCCGAAGTACCGGGTCACTACCGCGAACAACGTGCGGGTGGTGCCCGCGATCAACAGCACCAGGTCGAGCAACTGGGTGCGCGTGACCGACCGCTTGTAGTCGGTCCAACCCAGGGCCCGTTCCAACGTTCGGCGCGTCAGTGCGTGGACCACCGCCGGGGTGATCGTAGAGTAACCACGTCGCATGGGAGGCTCCCGTTCAAGTGCCTGAGAACCTTGAACTTAGGAACTCCCATGCGGCACTGCCAAATCACTTGAAACTACTGGCAAGGGAGCGGGAGGCGCAACCGGCCCCTGGTAGCACCCTGTTGAGCCGAGGCGTTTGGGCAACGGCACTAAACAGTCGTGCTGTCAACACAGTGTGGTGGGCCATACGCTGGGGGTCACTGTTTCCGCTCCCTTGCGGTCGCGGCTCGTTACAAAAATCCGAAACTGAAGCGAGCAATCGGTTCGCGACGTCGGACGGGTTCAGAGGCAATCTCTTCGACTGCCGGACCCCACCGGCCGGCTGGCACCGGCCGTTCGCCAACAGAGTAAGCGCAATGCGTAGGCGGGTCGTCATCACCGGAATGGGCGTCGTCACCCCGCTGGGGCACAGCGTGGGCGAGCTGTTCGCCGCACAAATCGAGGGGCGCACGGCCGTCGGGCCGATCACGCGCTTCGACGCCTCCGCGCTCCCCACCACGTTCGCCTCGGAAGTGAAACACTACGACCTCGCGAAGTACCTGAAGGACGCGACCCGGTACGCCCACAGCGGGCTGAACACCCGGTTCGCGCTCGGCGCGGCCCAGCAAGCGCTCGCGGACGCCGAACTGCTGGACGAGGGGCACGGCGATCGGGGGCGGATCGGCGTGTACCTCGGCGTCGGCGAAGGGCCGGAGAACTTCCCGGCCCTCATCAACAGCATCGCCGCCGCGGTCACGGGCGACGGCGACCGCGCCGACCCCGCTCGATTTATTGCCGCCCTGCGCCCGGCCCTCGACGCGCGGGGCGAGTCCGAGGTCGAAACGCACACCACCGTGGGCCACCTCGCGAACCAGTTCGCACTGGACGGCCCGAACGTGTCCTGCCTCACGGCGTGCGCGGCCGGGTCGCAGGCGATCGGCGAGGCGGCGGAACTGATCCGCGCCGGCGACGCGGACGCGATGATCGCGGGCGGGTCGCAGAGCATGTTGCACCCGCTCGGCGTCGCCGGGTTCACCCGCCTCAGTGCCCTCTCGCAGCGGAGCGACAGCCCCCAGACCGCGAGCCGGCCGTTCGATCTCACGCGCGACGGGTTCGTGATCGGCGAGGGCGCGGGGGTCGTGGTGCTGGAGGAACTGACTCACGCCAAGGCGCGCGGGGCCACGATCTACGCCGAACTGACCGGCTACGGGTCCACGGCCGATGCGTACCGCATGACCGACCCGCACCCGGCCGGTAGGGGCGCGATCCGGTGCATGGCGAACGCGCTCGCCGATGCCGGGCTCCGCGCGATCGACATCGGGTACATCAACGCCCACGGGACCAGCACCGCCGCGAACGACGCGATGGAAACGGCCGCGATCAAGTCGGTGTTCGGTAATTACGCCCACAAGGTGCCCGTTTCGAGCAGCAAGAGCATGCTCGGCCACCTGATCGCCGCCGCGGGCGTGGTCGAACTGGCGATCTCGGTAATGGCGATCCGCGCGGGCGTGCTCCCTCCGACCATCAACTACGAGACCAAAGATCCGGTCTGCGATTTGGACTACATCCCGAACGCCGCGCGCGAGGCGCGCGTCGATCACGTCCTCTCGAACAGTTTCGGGTTCGGCGGCCAGAACGTGTCCCTCACGGTGAGCCGCTACCGCGGGTGACAAACAAGCGGCCACTTCACAGCGCTCGCCCGCGAAGCGCGCAGGCGAGCGCTGTGCCCCACAACGCACTCACCCGGTCGGGTTCGGCGCCCGACCGGTCCAGCGCTCGATCCAGCGCGACAACACCCCCGCCCGCGCCAAACTGACGAACACCGCGACCGGCAGCAGCACCACCCCCAATACGAGGAAATCGAGTCCGGGGACATCTTCGCGTAGTGCGCGGTACCCGCGCCACGCGATCGTACCCACCCACCCGATTGCGACGGCGGCGCCGATCGCCCGGCGCCACCAGTCGCGCCGCCACAACGAAATCCCAACCGCGAGACCGACCGCGGTCACCAGAAGCGCCGGCTGCGGCGCGGTCAGATCCTCGAACGTGAGCGCACCGGACTTCACGAACGCCAGTGCCGCGAGTGCCACACTCAACCCGTCTGGAGCCAGCGCGACCCCGCGAACCCATGCGTAGAGGTAAAACGCACTCGCCGCGAGGAGCGTAACGAACAGCGGCGCCCCGCCGAGTCGGGCCGCGAAGTGCCCGAGGAACTCCGTATAGATCGCGTCGTTCCGGTGACCGATCCCCGAAAGTACGACCAACCCCAGTGGCGCGGCGAGGGCGACCCAGCGCGTGCCTCGGCTATTCTCAACCAAGCCGAGTTCCAAAAGCAAAATCGCGATCACGAACCCGAACGGCACCAGGAAGTAAGGCCCGAAAATCAGTTGGTCACTGGCGTTGGGCAGCAGGTGAAACGACCAGCACAGTAGAAACGCCCGCCCGCACACGGCGACCGCGAGGAACACAAACACCGACCACGGGTAGAACGGCCACGGCCACGGGCTACCGTTGCCGCGCACGTATTCTCGACTTCGGCGAATAGCAGGAATAAGCGTGAGGAACACCAACCCCGCGACCGGCGCGAACCCCCACAACCCCCACATCAGCGCCTCACTGTGCGGATCACTCACCACCGGCGCGAGCGCGAGCGGGTACAGGAAGAACAGCGCCAGCGCGAAGTGATACGGCAAGCGAAAGCGGAGCGGGAACCGCAGCCCGATGCCCCGCAAAACCAGCTCCGTCAGCGCGACCGCGAACACCAACCCGCCGATGAAGTACCCGCGCCCGCGCTCGGGGTTCAGCATGAGCAGTTCGTCGAACGTCACCGACGTCGCGAGAAACATCAGCACCACGAGCAGCAGCACGGTGCGGACGTCGTTCCACACGCGGGCGAACCGCACCAGCACCAGCGCGGCCAGCACGAGCAGAAGCGTGTACCCCGCCAGCCCGCCCATCAGTGCCCAGGAATCCGTGTCGCGTGCGTGGGCGCCGAACGACATGCGCAGCCCGAACAGGAACAACCCCGCACTAATAACGTAAAGCGGGTTGCTCGTGGACACCCACTGGAGAAGCGGAGGTGGCCCGCTCGCGGGTGGGGTCGAATCGGGAACATCGGGAACGGGAATATCAGCCGACGACATGGTACGACCCTCGAAACTACGGGCCAGAATAACGAGTCGGGGAGATGAAAGATGTGAGAACGGCTTCCCCGCTCGTGCCCGCTATCAGAAATGACGCCACCCGTGGCGCGCCAGTTCAAGGGCTTCAATGAGCCGCTCGCGGTAACAGAATGTAACAATTCGTGCGACGCGGCAAACTCTTCGTGCCGCCAGAACGTCGGAATACGGTACCATCGGGTGCATTTGCGTTACGACCTTTCCCGCCCCATCCGGGGCTTCTTCACGAGGGCTGGGCATGTTTCGCGCGAAGTGGCTGCTGTGGGGCGTTCCGGTCGCGGGCGCGGTCGGCCTGGGTGTGGGCGTCGATCAATGGCTCAGCGCGGCGGGCGAAGCGAAGCAAGACCTCAAACCCGCGACCACCCTCCCAATCACCCGCGTGGTGCTATTCAACAGCGGGGTCGGGTACTTCTCCCGAAGCGGTGAGGTGGAAGGCGAGGCCCGGGTCGACCTCACGTTCCCCGAATCGGATGTGAACGACCTGCTCAAGAGCATGGTCCTGGAAGACTTCGGCAACGGGCGCATCAGCGCCGTCTCCTACGACTCCCGCGAGCCCATCGCGCGCACCCTTTCGTCGTTCGCGATCAACCTGAACGGGAACCCGACGTTCGCCGGGATCATCAGCCAGTTGCGCGGGGAGCGCATCGAGGTTGCCGTTAGCGCGACCGCGGCCAACCAACCGGGTAAGCTGAATGGCACCATCGTCGGGGTCGAGAAGCAGAAGGTTCCGGCCGGCACCCAGACCATCGACGCCGAAGTGCTGAACATGTGGTGCGCGGAGGGGATGCGCGCCATCAAGATGGCCGATATCCAGTCCCTGCGGTTCAGCAACCCGGTCATCGAGAGCGAGTTCCGGCGCGCCCTGGAGGTGCTGGCACTCTCGCACGACAGCCAGAAGAAGGCCGTGCAACTACACTTCGCGGGCGAGGGCAAGCGCAGGGTCCAGGTCGGCTACGTGATCGACGCTCCCATTTGGAAAACCAGCTACCGACTCCTCATGAACGAGAAGGAGAAGCCGTACCTGCAGGGCTGGGCGATGGTCGAGAACCCCACCGACGAGGACTGGTCCACGGTCAAGATGGCGCTCGTCTCCGGGCGCCCGATCTCGTTCAAGATGGACCTGTACAACCCGCTCTACGTGGATCGACCCACCGTCGAGCCCGAACTTTTCGCCTCGCTCCGCCCCGTCACTTACTCCGGCGGGTTCAACGGTACTAAATTCGGCAACGACCTGCGGCAGGTCGAAGACCTCGCACGCGCGCCGATGGGCGGTGCGCCAATGGCGGCTCCGGCCCCTGGTGGTCCGGGCTTCGGTGCGCCGGGCCGGGGCGCCGGCGGCATCCCCGGAGGGGGCGGTTCCGGTGGGTTCGGTGGCGGCGACGGCAGGATGAAGCTGGCCGAGCCCCAAGACAAGCAGAGGGAAGTCGACCGCAAACGGTACGCGCAAGACTTCGGGCGCGAACTCGCCGGCAAGATGAACGCCGGCACGGTCGGCAACGCGGCGACGGCGGGTGCGCTGGGGGACTTCTTCCAGTACACGATCGACCACCCGGTCACGCTGGCCCGGCAGAAGAGCGCGCTGCTCCCCATCGTCGGGAAGGACATCGAAGGCACGCGGGTTTCGATCTACAACGCGAGCGTGCAAGGGAAGCACCCGCTGTTGGGTCTGCGGCTCAAGAACACGAGCGGCGCGCACTTGAACCAGGGGCCGATCACCGTGTTCGAGGGGAGCGTGTACGCGGGCGACACGCGCGTACTGGACGTTCAGCCCAACGAAGAGCGCTTGCTGAGTTACGCCATCGACCTCGGAACGGAAGTCGATCCCAAGGCCGGCGCGGGCAAGCAGAAGATTACGAGCGTCAAGGCCGTGAAGGGCATCGTCACCACCGTGACCAAAATCACGGAAGAGACGACGTACAAGGCGATCAACCGCTCGCAGACGGACCGCACGCTGTTGATCGAGCACCCGAACCGCACGACCCAGCAGTTCAAGCTCGTGGACACCGATAAGCCGGCCGAGGACACGCCCGAGGTGCTCCGGTTCCAGACCCAGGTGAAGGCCGGCGAGACCAAATCGTTCACGGTCAAGGAAGAGAAGGACATCGCGCAGTCCTTCAGTCTGACCAACGGGGCCGAGAACCAGATCCGCTACTTCATCTCACTCTCCGAAGCGAGCCCGGGGCTCAAGGAGAAGCTCCACGAGGCCCTGAAGATCAAGGGCGACTGGGACACGAGCCTGCGCGAACTGCGCCAGGTGCAGTCCGACCTCCAGCGCCTGAGCGTGGACCAAGACCGCATCCGAAAGAACCTGCGTGAGACCCCGAAGGAAGCGGACGTGTACGCGACCTACCTGAAGAAGCTCTCGACCCAGGAAAAGGAAATCGACGCACTGACGGCCAAGGAGAAGGAACACACCGCGGCCGAGTTCAAGGCGCGTAAGAAGTACGAAGACTACCTCGCCAACATCGGCGACTGATGCGAGGTTCCACGAAACGAGCTGGCCCGCGAGCTTCTGCTCGCGGGCCAGCTCGTTTCATATCCGCTAACTCAGCAACACCCAGCGCGAGCTACGCGGAAATCCGAACGCGGCCCCGGGCTTGCGGCCGGTGCCGGAACAGTCATGCTGGGGAGCCAGAGGGCAACCGATGACCGAAGCGGAATGGCTGGCGTGCGAAGCCCCAACCTCGATGCTCCGGGCGATCGGCGAAGGGGAAAAGGTGCTCTCGGCTGCCGACACGCGCCGGGCGCAGTTGTTCTTATGCGCGTGCTGCCGGCGCGTCGAAGTGATGCTCCCGAACTTCTGGAACCGGGCCGAACCGGATACGGTCGAGCAGTCCGCGGATGGGCTAGCTTCGGACCAAGAGTACCAGGAAAGCGCGCACCGCATCCGCGACAGTGTGAGTGTGGTCCACCGGCGCTTCATCGATGAGGGCAGACCTATACACTGCGAGACCGGGCAGACCGGGGCGGAACTGCCCGTGCTGCGCGGGCTCCGTGAGGCGCTGGTGGAGGCGCGGCTCTTCCACGTGAGCGGGCGGGACACAACCACGGGGACCGCCCTCGCGCTTCAAACGGCCACGAATGAGAGCGAATTCCGGGAGAAAGTGTTCGGCACCTTCCGCGCCGAACAATCCGCCCAAGTCGCACTTCTCCGCGACATTTTCGGGAACCCGTTCCGCCCCGTGGCCTTCTCCCCCTCGTGGCGCACCTCGACCACTGTGGCGCTCGCGTCCCAAATGTACGAGTCGCGCGACTTCAGCGCGATGCCGATCCTGGCCGACGCGCTCCAGGACGCGGGCTGCAACAGCGCCGAGGTGCTCGACCACTGCCGCGGACCGGGGCCACATGTGCGCGGGTGCTGGGTCGTCGACTTGGTATTGGACAAAGAATAGTGGGCGAGGGGATAAATCATTTGTATTTTTACGTTCACTAGTATACAATTTAACAATTCGCACACGCGGACCAAGTGTCCCAAGAGGTGGGGTAGGAGAGGCACGAGGATGGAAGCGAAATGTTAGCCCGATACCTACCCAAAGTGCGAAAATGTCAGCGTTTGTTAGCCTCAAACGCGGGACAATTTGGAGAGGGAATTGTCAAAAGACTGGAAATACTAGTCTTTCGCGCGTGAGTCGCGACGGGCGGCCGCCCCCGGTCCCAAAATGTTAGCAAATGTTAGCCTGCTCCCCCGGTCCCTCAGTTGACCGGGGTCCGCGCCCGCGATACGGTCGAATGCGGTTCCTTGTTTTCGAGGGTTTCAACATGCGGCCGATCGTCGTGTTACTCGCGGCTCTCGCACTGGTGCTCCAGCCCGGTCGCGCGCCCGCGCAGGGGTCCGGTACGAGCGGGTTCCAGATCGTGGACGCGAAAGTCGAAAAGGGCAAATTCATCTGGAGCGAATCGAAGGCGGTGCCGGTCGCCAAAGTGATCGAGGTGACCGTGAACGTCAACGGTGTCAACGTCGTCGAGAAGCGCACGGTGATCGAGTACGCGGCGACCACCACGACCCAGGGCCAAGACCTGAAGGGGCTCACGGCCACGGACGCGAACGGGAAGGTCATCGGTGCCGACAAACTCGCGGAGCTGCTGAAAGAGCCCGCGCCGGTCGTGCTCGTGTCCGGCCTCATTTCGGACAAGCACCGCGCGCTGTTCAAGGACAAGACCGTATTCGTGGAACTGCAGTTACCGAAGCCCCCGGTTCCGCCGGCCCCGCCCGTCGATCCGAATTAGGACGGCGACCCGGCTGTGCGTTCGCGGCCCGAACGTTCTGGGCCGCGAACGCTTAATGGTGCGGTGTGCGCAGTGAAGGATTCCCACAGCACAGGTCGGTGTAATTTGCCGCTTCCGCATCAAATGCAACTGCCGTTGACACTGCCGCGGGCGGTGGGTACATCCCGCCGCATGGTTACGTTGCGCTCTTGCGCCGGTCACCGGGCGGTGCTTGTGGGGCCGCTGATCGGCCTCGCGATCCTGGTCGGGTGCCACACCCCACGACAGTCGGAGCGCCCGCGAACGGGATCGCACCGGGTGCTCGCGTCGGAAGACGGGCCGCCCATCGTGCCGCCCGGCGTGGTGCTCATGTCCCCGGCGGACCTCGTGGACGGGCTGCGCAAGCCGCAACACGTGCTCGCGCTGTCGAGCGGCGGGTTGTACGGCGCGTACTCGGCCGGCGTGCTCGACGGGTGGACGCGCGCCGGGACGCGCCCCGAGTTCGACGTGGTGACGGGTACCAGCACCGGCGCGCTGATCGCCCCCTTCGCGTTCCTGGGGAGCGAGTACGATGCGCAAGCGATGAAGCTCTACACCGGCGTGCGCACCCAGGACATTTTCCGCGTGCGCGCCTGGGTGACGATCCCGTTCCGCGACGCGCTGGCGACCTCGCTCCCGCTCCAGAAGCTGATCGACTCTCAAATCACCCAGGAGTTGTTGGAGCGGATCGCGGAGGAGCACCGCAAGGGCCGGCGCCTCTACGTCGGCACCACCGATCTGCGCACCCGGCGCGCGGTGATCTGGGACATGGGGGCGATCGCGTGCCGCCCGTGCCCCGAGGGGTGCATGCTGTTCCGCGACGTGCTGCTCGCGTCGTCCTCGATCCCCGGGGTGCTCCCGCCGGTGCCGTTCCGCATCGCGATCGACGGGCACCGCGAAACCGAGTACCACGTCGACGGCGGGATCACCGCGCCGCTGTTCATGCCCCCGGGCGTGTTCGAGAGCGCGGGGGCGGGGGCCGGCGCCGGCGCGGACCCGATGCTCACGAAAGCCAACTTCTACGCGATCGTGTCCGGCAAGCTGTACCCCGACGAAGGGATCGTCCGCCGGCGCATCCTCCCCGTGCTCAGCGCGAGTACGGGCGCGGTGCTGTTCGCGCACTGCCGCGCGGAACTGGCGAACACGTACTGGCAGTCGCAGCTCGCGGGGATGCGGTACCACATGGTCGCGCTCCGCCAGGACACCGACATTCAGGTGAACACGGCCGTGAGCTTCGACCGCGAAATCATGATGAAGCTCTACCGAGAGGGGCTGAACGACGGGCAATCCGGGCCGAACTGGAAGTACATTCCGCCGGCCCTCAGTCCGTGCGACGGCAACTACGCGCGCGGCGGCCTCCGGCTGCGGACCATGCCGCCGGTGCCGGTCCCCGTACCGTGAGTCACGGTCTCTTGAATGTAGTCCGCTCGCTCCGCGAGCGGTTCGGCAATCGCGTGTAGGTGAAAAGACAAAGCACTCGTCGATTAACACTGCGAGCCGCACGCTCGCGGAGCGAGCGGACCACACTCCGAAGCGAACGAGCTACGTTCCCGTTCGCGGGGGCGTGAGTACCTCGTCCAGGAGTCGGGCACCGTGCTTCGCGATCTGCTCGCGCACGAGTTCGACGAGCGCGTTGTGGATACGCGCTTCGACGCCCACAATGGTACAGGTGCGCTCTTCGCCATCGGACGCGAACCCGATTTGCGTGACCCACGCGCCGGCCTCGTGCGCGATCAACCGACCGGCTTCCACGTCGTGGTCCTTGGCCGTGATGATCGCGCCGGTTCCCCCGCGTCCGGCCATGTGTGCCAGAATTAGCGCGACGGACCCGCTGTTGCGCAGCGCGGCCCCGCGGCGCGCGAGTTCGGAGAAGACTTCCGTTTGTGCGGGCTGGTCCAGCCCGCGCGCGGTGTAGTCGATCAACTGGTGTTTGAGCGGGTTCGCATCATCGATGCCGGTGGCGTACACCACCGCGTGCTGTTCGAGGTCGGTGCGCTCGATGACGAACGCGCCCTGTCCCCGTTCCGCCCAGAAGATGCGCCCCGACGCGGGGTGCGCAACGACGCCGTCCGTCGTCACCCACGCGGCCCCGTTCCACTCCTGGCACGCGAGCGCGACGCAGAACTCTTCCCGCCGGCACAGAAAGTTGCGCGTGCCGTCGAGCGGATCGACCAGGAACCGGCGCTCCCCGGCGCTCGGCGGCGCGAGGTTCAGATCGCCGCGCTCTTCGCCGTAAAAGCGGTGCGCGGGGAAATGCCCCTTCAGCACCGCACAAATGCGGGCCTCGATCTCGTCGTCCACGACGCTGGCGATGTTGTGCTCGTCCTTGTGGTTCGCGACCAGTCCCCCGCCGCGGAGGTGCGCGGCGAAGTACTTCATTGCGATGCCGTTGGCCTCGAACGCGGCCTCGATCATCGCCCCGACGTGGCCGTAGTGCATCCCGCCCGGCAGCTTGCGCTTCACCACACCGTCCCAGATGGGTTTGAGCACCGTGATGCGCGGGTTCATCTCGCCGCGAATGGCCCCGAAGTAGCGCCACATCTCCTTCGTGAGCGAGCCGTAATCTTCGACCCACGCGCGCGGCCCCTTCGAGTGCGAGTTCGCCTTCGCGAGCAGCAACCGAACGTACCGCGTGTTCCGATCATCGTCGCTGAGATGCGCGGGGCTCGCACTGCCATCGATGAGATCCCGCACCGCGCGCTCGGACCGCTCCAGCACGTCCTTACACTCGTCGTACCGGCGCTCGAAGGCGTCGATCGCGTGCGGGGTCTTGAACGCCTCGCACAGCAGGTAGCCCGCGATCATCCCGACCGAAAGGTTCCGCCCGTGCTTGGGGTGGTACAGCCAGTCGTAGAACTTCAGGATCTCGTCGAGCGTGTTGCGGTAGCGGTGCAAGCACTCGCGGAGTGCGTCTACCGGGATCGCGGGGATTGTGGCGACGAGTTGGTTATCGTCCGCGAGCACCTTGTCCTCGAACAGGACCGGGAGCACGCGCCCCGCCTTATCGGTCAGCGACGGACCGTGAATGTACACCGTGGAGCAGAAATCACCGTTGGCGAAGCCGGTCTCCGCGTTCGTTTCCACGAAGTGCGCGTCTTCCAGAATCTGGGCGTAGGCGTCGCCGGAGGTGAACGTTTCGGACGCGCCGCGCTCGAGGACCGCTTCTCCGAGAAAGGCTTTCCGAAGGTCGCCGTTCGCGTCGCGCATGTAGCCAGCGTAAGCCGGCATGATGCGCCGGGTGTGCGCCAGTTCTGCGACCGCGGGGGCGAGGTCCACGCCCCTTACCAGTTCGTTCGCCGGCGCGAACCCGACCACGCGCCAGGTGTGGTTCGTGAGTTCGCCCGTGACGATGGCGGACGCCATCTCGAACCGGTGCAGGTGGAGCCGTTCGAGCGCGGCGAAGTTCGCCCCGCGCCAGTACACGTGGAGCCGGAACTTGAAGCCGGTCGCGCGGTCGTCGTCGAGTACGAGTTTGTCGAACCCGATGGGGTGCGGGTACGACCGCGCGGCGACGGCCGTGAGCGCCCCCTCATCGGCCAGAATCGAAGTTACGATCGCGCGCACCACGCGCTTGTCCGCGAAGCTCGCCGTGATGGTGCGCAGGGCGGTCACGTCCCCGATCCGGTGGTTGCGAAAGTACGCGCGGAGCATCCGCTTGCCCGTATCGAGCGTCGGGCTCGCGAAGAACTCTTCGATCCGCGGCGCGAGGCCGGGGAATTGCGCGATACGGTCCGTGAAGTACGCGAGGGTCGCGGCGCGCACGGGGAGTTGCGGGTCGAACGACATGAAGCGGCCCTTCCGTTACGATGGACGTGTGCGAGTAGTATGCGGCCGCGGGCCGGCGCAGTCCACCGTACCGATTTCGCGAACCGGCCCGCCGCGCGTCAATTACAATTTCCCTGGGCAGGCCGTCGAACACGCTCTCGTCCGCTACGCGGTGTGAGTTAGATTGAAGGGCTCCGCTCGAAAACTCGGCCCGAACACCAGACACGCGGTCCGTCACAAATTCGATCACCAACCGGGGTGAGCATGGAATCGCTGTTCGTCTTCACATCCGCACCGAGCACCTGCAGCTACTTACCGGACCAGCAGTGGGCGCTCACTTACGAGATGGTGGCGCGGATCACCCCCACCGAATACCAGGAGCGCCTGAAGACGGGCTGGCGCCGGTTCGGGTTCTCGCTCTTCAAGCCGACGTGCCCGGCCTGTACCGCGTGCCAGCCGCTCCGCGTCCCGGTGGCGTCGTTCAAGCCGGACCGGTCCCAGCGCCGGTGCCTAGCCGCGAACGATGGAGACGTGAAGCTGGTGATCGGACTGCCCGAGGTGACGGACGAGAAACTCGATCTCTACGACCGGTTCCACTCGTACCAGCACGAACACATCGGCTGGTCGGATCACGGTCCGAAGAACGCGAGCGACTACGCGGAGTCGTTCGTTGACAACCCGTTCGTGACGCAGGAGTGGTGCTACTACCTGGGCGAAAAATTGGTCGGCGTGGGGTTCGTGGACAACTTCCCGGAGGGGTTATCGGCGATCTACTTCTTCCACGACCCGGCCGAACGGCACCGGTCGCTGGGCACGTTCAACGTGCTCTCGATTATTCGCACCGCAGTGCAGTGGAACCTGCCGCACGTGTACTTGGGCTACTTCGTCGAAGGGTGCCGGTCGCTCGAGTACAAGGCCCGCTTCCGCCCGAATGAAGCGCTCGGGGCGGGCGGAGAGTGGAAGGCGTTTCGGGAAGGGTGATCTCGTTGCAAAGTTTTTTGACAGGATTAACAGGATTCAGCGCAGACCCGCGCATAGCAAGGCGAACGGCCGGTGGTAGTAAAACTCAGCACAGCGCACGGAGCCGAATGAAGCTCCAACTCCGAGTCCGTTTCAAATCGTGTTGGTCCTGTGAATCCTGTCAAAACCCTTCTGAATCTCACCAATCGGCTGGCATCAAACACCGGCCGGCTTACACCGGCCGTTCGCCAATCTCCGGTCGTTGTGTCTTACACCACTTCGGCCAGTCGCTTCAGCTCGGTTGCGATCGCGGACAGTTCGGTCCGGCCGACGGTCAGTTCCTTGCGCAGCGTGCCCAGTTTCTCGGCCGCTTCGACGTGCGCTTGGCGCCTCGCGGTGAGCGACTTCTCGGCCTCGACCACCGCCTGCTCGGTGTAACACACGTCCTTCTCCGCTTGCTTCACGTCGGCCGGGAGTTTGCGGATCTGGTTCTCGAGCGCGATCTGGTCGGCGATCAGTTGCGTCCGCGTGGCCCGCGCCTGGGCGCGCTTCACGACCTGGTTCTCGGTCTCACTAACCGGGGCCGGAACCGCGACCACCTGCACCCGCGTCGCGGCCACCTCGACCGACTCGCGGAACGATTTGCCCCGCGCCTTGTGGTACACGATTGTCAGCAGGAACATGCCGAGCGCGGCCGACACCGGAACCGAGTTGGCTTCAATGCCGTCAGACACCCGCGCGACAGCCCGCGCCGCTTGATCGAGGAACCGCGCGAACGCGACCGGTTCCACGGTGTAGATCGTACCGATGGCGGCGCCGACGCCCGCGCCCGTGAGCGCAATCAGCTTCTTCATGGTGTTCTTCCTTGGTGTGGTGCGTCCGCGACGTGCAAACCCGGATCGAGCCGCAGAATTGGACGTTCACCCGGATAGAGGCGTCGGATAACACTTGGTTCGCGCGGGACGCGAAAGAAAATGGGCGGCACCCGCGGGCACGTTACTGGAACCCCAATACGAGCGAGACGCGCTCGATCGCGTTCGCGGTGCCGCCGGCGGGCGCGTCCGTCGGCAGCACGCGGTGCTTCCACACGTACCGGCTCTCGCCGCTGAGCAGGAGCAGCGCGCCGACCGGGAGCGGGATGTCGGTCACCACCTCCTCCTTCGCGATCTGGAACAGCACCTCGCGCTGGACGTTGAGGATCATCGTAACGACGCCGTTCGCCGGGATATCGACGTGGAACGGGAACCCGGCGACCTTGCCGTTCACGCGCTTGTAGAAGTTCATCGTGAGCTTCCACGTCAACTCTTGGTCGAGCCCCACGAACCCTTCGGCCGCGACCATCCCGTGAACGCCGGGCACGAGGTCGCGCGCAACGAAATCGGGGAGGTTCGCGTTGCGCTGGAAGTACGCGAGCGCGTGACCGTCTTCGCCGTACCGCGGGAAGTATTCGCAGCGGATCGCGCGCTGCTTCTCTTCGACCAGCGCGACGCGCGCGAAGTGCTCCGCACTCTTGAGGTTGTGTTCCGCGCTGCGCACGTAGGCCGGTTGCGGGATGTGGGCCTTCTCCAACGGTCCTTCAGCGCGGCCGACAGTGGCCTCCAACCGCTCGTACAGTTGGAGCGATTGGCGCACGAGTTCCGAGCACTGCTCGGGCACGAAGTAATCGGTGTCGAGGAACAATCCCGGGATGTGGTCGAACGTGCGTCGGGGCATGGGACGAGCCAGTGACGAGGAACGCCGTTCACGAGGGAACGACCGGGGCAACCTCACCGCGAGAGGATACCCGCGGAGCGCGACCACGTTACACCGCGCCGCGATCCGGAAGCACTGAATCGCCTCACACGAGTGTGTAACGGATCGCGTTCATCGCTGCCCTCCGGGTTACCGTAATAACGGGCGCGGGCCGTGCGCGTTGGCGCCCCGGCGCGGGCGCCCGCGCATACCGCGTCCTTTCTGTGTTGCCCGCGATTCGGCCCACTCGTAATCTCAGGGCAGTTTCCCTCTCTCACTCGACGAGTCTCTTTCCATGAGCCACAAGCGCGTGAACGTCGCCATCGCGGGCCTCGGGTTCGGGTCCGAGTTCATCCCCATCTACCAATCGCACCCGGACGCCGAGATGTACGCCATCTGCCGGCGCAACCGGGCGGAACTCGACGCCTGCGGCGACAAGTTCGGCATCCCGAAGGAGCGCCGGTTCACCGATTACGAGACGATGCTCAAAGACCCGAACATCGACGCGGTCCACATCAACAGCCCGATCCCGGAACACGGCAAGCAAACCATCGCGGCGCTCAAGGCCGGCAAGCACGTCGCTTGCACCGTGCCGATGGCGACCGAGAAGGAGGAGATCAAGGAGATCATCGAGCTGCAGCGCAAGACGGGCAAAGTGTACATGATGATGGAAACCGTCGTGTACGCCCGCGAGTACCTGTTCGCCAAAGACCTCTACGACCGCGGCGTGCTCGGGCGCATCCAGTTCCTCCGCGGGAGCCACCAGCAGGACATGGACGGCTGGCCGGGTTACTGGCCGGGTCTCCCGCCGATGTGGTACGCGACCCACTGCGTCAGCCCGTGCCTCGCGATCCTCTCGGACGCGGCGAAGGGCAAAATCGCGCTGGCCGAGAGCGTGGTGTGCCACGGCTCGGGGCGCATCCGCGAGGAATTCATCCCGATCTACGGCTCCTCGTTCGCCATCGAGACCGCGACGTTCAAGATCAAGGACTCGGACGTGTGCGCTGAAGTGACCCGCAGCCTGTACGACACCGCCCGGCAGTACCGCGAGAGCTTCGACGTGACCGCGAGCAACGCCAGCTTCGAGTGGCAACAACTGGAGGGCGAGGACCCGGTGCTGCACATGCGCGGGCTGCCCGAGCACCAGATCCCGCGCCGCGTGAAGGTGCCGGACTTCGCCGGGCGCCTGCCGGACCCGATCCGTAAATTCACCGGTGCGATCCACGACGCGACGCACCTGAGTTTCGTGCAGGGCGGCGGGCACGGGGGCAGCCACCCGCACTTGGTCCACAACTTCCTGATGGCGGTGACCGGCCAGCAACCCGCGTTCCCGGACGCGCCCACGAGCGCGAACTGGACCCTGGTCGGTATCTGTGCCCACGAGAGCGCGCTGAGCGGCGACCGGGTGAAGATCCCGATGTGGTAACGCGCGAACGACCGGAACCGCGGGTCACCACGGCCGGAACGCCGATCGGAAGCAAAAACGCCGGGTGGCGGTTGCGGATTAAGTTCCGCAACCGCCACCCGGCGTTTTTGCTTCCGATCGGTTCCGACGACTACTTCTTCTCGCCCGGTACCGGTGCCCCTTCGGGCTTCGTACCCTCGGTCTTGGGCGCCGGGTCCGCAGGCTTCTTGTCGTCCGCGTTCTTGTCATCGGGTTTCTTATCGGCCGGCTTCTTGTCGTCCGCCTTCGGCGGGGCGACGGGCGTGGGAACGACCGGTGTAACGGGATCGCTCTTCAGATCCGTCGTTGTGGGCTTCGGGCCTTCGACGCGCGGGGCTTGCGCATCAATATCGGCGAGCGCTTCCCCCCCGGCGCGCGTGGCCATCCCGAGCAGAACCTTCTTGTCGATGGTCGCAGGGATGAAGCGCACCGACCCGTCGCCCATCAGGGCATAGCTGCCCGGCTTGCCGCCCTGGGTGTACTTGAACCCCGCCATCGGGTCGGTCTCGTCGAACCCGCGCACCGTCGCACCGCCGCCCGCGATCCAGGGCTGCTGCAAGCCCGGCGGGGTCTGCATCAGGTAGATCGTGTTCGCCAGGCCGTCGGTCACCTCCTCGGCCTTCGACCCCCACCCGTACCCGGTCATCCCCAGTTTGGTTTTCACCGCCGGGTCCGCCGGGTCGTACCGGGCGGAATCGAGCCCCGCGCCGGAGATGGCGACGTAGTTGGTCGCGCCGAACACGGTATCGGGGGCGTAAGGCGAGGTCGCCCGCCACGCGGACTGCGGGTAACTCGGCACGAGCAGTTCCGGCACCCACGCGCCGCCCGCAGCCAAGTTCTTCTCATCGTACCACGCGGCGTTCTTGTTGACCGACGCGGCCAGTCCCCCGCGCCCGAGGTGCGGGAGCAGGTCGACGAACAGACTGACCCGCTGCACCGGCGGGTACTCGAGCCCCAACCGACTGGGATCGGTCTTGGCCCGGTTCCACGTCCCGCGCGGGAACACTTTGTTCGCGGCCAGCGCCTTCGGCCCGGCCAGCGCGATCACGTGGGGGCCGGACTCGGCCGAGTACACGGCCATTTTCCCCTTGATCTGGTTCACCACACCCATCATGCGCGGGGCGATCGCCGTGCGGAACACGGTGTCCGTCCAGGTGATGTCGATGGCAATGAGCAACTGGTCATCGACCAGCGCGAGATCAACGTGTGACACGGGGGGCTCTTGCGGTACGTTCGGGTCGGTCGGGCTGCCCGGGTAACCCGGACCACCCGGACCGCCTGGAAAACCCGGACCGCCTGGGAAACCCGGTCCCCCCGGACCGGGGGGACCGCCTTCGGGCGCCCCGATCCCGATCCCCAATCCCGGCTTGCGCGGCGGTTGCCCGCCCTTGATACCACTGCCACTACCCCCCGGCAGTCCGGGCGGCCCGCCACCCGAACCGACCTTCGGAGGAATCATCCCGGGCGGCGAGCCCGGGAACCCGGGACCACCCGGCAGTCCGGGCATCCCCGGCGGGAACCCACTACCGGGCGGGAACCCCGAGCCCGGGAACCCGCTATTAGGGGGCACGCTTCCCGGCACCGTGTAATCGCGGAACTCAATGGTCGTCGTGAGAAGGAGCTTGAGCACGTCCACAACGGTCGTCAGGCCCGGGCCGAGAGTATCCTTCGCGATCTCGCGCGCGTCGTTCGCGTCCCCGAACCGCAGCCGCAGGTTCGCGACCACCTGGCGCTGGCTGAAGGTCGTGATGTTTCCGCTGAGGTACTTGGTGCGGTTCGCGATCGGATCGAGCGTGGTGGAAAGAATCTGGTAATCTTTCTTCATCAGCTTGGGATTGTATTGCCGCGCGTCGAACTTCTCGGCGTACACCATGAGCGGGCGCGCTATCGGGTCGGCTTCCAAATCGTCGAGCGCGCGTTTCAGTGGGAAATCGAGCGTGCGGTACGCGTCGATCGTCGTGTAGGCCTTGTCACCGGCCGCGGGCGGCGCGGGTCGCTTCGGGGGAACGGGGGGAGCGATCGGCGGTACTGCGGGCGGCGCCCCGGGAGGAGTTCCAGGAGCCCCCGCGCCCGGATCGGACGTGATCGGCGGCGTGGTGTCCAGCTCGCTCTTGAACGGAGGGTACCCGTCGGCCCCGAGTTCGCCGAGGAACCGCTCCAAAAGGGCATAGTCCCCAACCAACACGTGCTGCGTGTCGTAGACGCACACGCCGAACGGCTTGTCTTTATGCGCCGCGGAGGGGGGCATCGGGATGGTGGCGTAAAGGTCACCGAAAATGGCCCGCATCGCGAGCGCGTTCGAGACCGCGTGCAGGAACGGTGCGGAGCGGAACGAATAGAGGTCGCGCCCCTTGACCGCTTTGGGCTTGGCCTGAACCGGCATCCGCACAAGCAGGTCCGGCACTTTCACTGGCAGTTTGAGCTTGATGACCCCGAACGGGTCGCGCCCGTCGCCCGCGAAGCAGTGGATGTAGGTCTGCACGCCGTCGGGCTCAACGCCCAGCGTCCGCTGGAACATCTGGGCGACCGACTGGTCCACGAGCGCCCCGTGAACGGGACTCCCGCGCAACGGATCCATGTTGAAGCGATAAACGGCCACCGATTGGCTCGGGAGCAGGTTGGTGGCAACCTTGGTGCTCAGCGGGATCGTCGGTTTGGGCGGCGGGCTGTCCTTCTTGTCCGGGTTCTGTTCGTCCGGGTTCTGTTCGTCGGGATTATTGTTGCTTGCGACCGACGGCTTTGGGTTATCGAACGGGCTCTTGGTGGGCTTTTTACCCCCGAGCACAGCGAACCCGACCCCGCCGAGAACCAGCACCGCGACCACGCCCACAATAATGGGCACGAGTTTCTTGTTCTTCCCGCCGGTCGCGGCCTTGGCCTTCTTGTCTTTTTTGTCCGCCTTATCGGTCTTCTTGTCCTTGGCGGTCGCCGTTGCAGTGGCCCCGCCCGCAGCCCCCCCGGACGATTCCGGGGGCGGCTCTTCGACCTTGAATCGGTACTTGCACTTGGGGCATTCCACCTTGGTGCCGACGAGGTCCGGGTTCTTGATGAGAACCGGCGCCTCGCAACTGGGGCAGGGAACCTTGAAACTCGGCATGGAGCGCTCCCGCGGTGCCGTTATGAGGGCGTGAAATGTCGTGAGTATCATACTAGCGGCCCGGGCGCCGGCGGTGCAAAGGGTTTTTGAACCCGTTACCGTGTGAAATCCGTGCGCGGCGCGGGTCAATCGGGCGCCGCGCGGCGAGCGGGCACGGCAGGCGCGTCCCGTTACGGTTCGTGAAGACCGGGGAACCGGGGAAAATCGGACACTTGTACCGACGGGATACTCACCGAGAACAGAAACTCTCGCGGGTTGTACTTTTTCTCTACACACGGGAACCGCTCACACTATCCTGTAACATCATTCGCCGGCACGGCGCGCCACTGCCGGCGGCGCGGAGTCCTCTCGCCATGCGTTCCCCTATTAAGGGGCTGATCGACCGGCTCCGGCCGCGACACTACGGCCGCCGGCATCCGCTCGTGCTCATCAACGGGTTGGCCGAACAGGCCGAGTCGTGGTACCGCAACCGCAAGTTCTGGTCGCGGTTCTTCGACGTCCACACCCCGAACATCCTCGCCTACGAGGGCGAGACCATCCACCGGTTGATCGCGGCCAAGGAGCCGATCACGGTCGACTACCTGGTGAACCAGCTCCACATTTACCTCGACCAGTTCGTGCAGACGCCGCCCTACCACCTGGTCGCGAGCAGCCTGGGCGGGAAGGTCGCCGTCGAGTTCGCCGCGCGCTACCCGGAGATGATCGGCCGCGTCGTGCTGCTGTGCCCGTCGGGTATGGGGGACGAGGAGCAGTTGCCGATCATGGACGGCGTGGTGGGCCGGAACGCGGAAATGATGGTGAAGAGCGTGTTCCACAAGCCCCGGCTCGTGGACCGCGAGATCGAGCGGTACTACCGATCGAAGTTCGCGAACCGCAAGTGGCAGAAGGGGTTCATCCGCACGGTGCGCGGGACCCTCGCGCACACCGTGCGCGACAAGATGAAGCACGTGCTGGCGCCCACCCTGCTCGTCACCGCGTCCGGGGACAAGGTGTGCAGCCCGGTCACGGCCGAGGAAGCGGCCCGCGAGCTGCCCAACGGCCACTTCCGCAAGATCGAGCGGTGCGGGCACGCCCCGCAGATCGAGAAGCACTGGCTGATCAACCGACTGGTCGTAGACTTCCTCAGTTCGACAGAACCGACCGCAC
The DNA here is from genome assembly GCF_017939745.1 of Gemmata palustris. Taxonomy (NCBI): domain Bacteria; kingdom Pseudomonadati; phylum Planctomycetota; class Planctomycetia; order Gemmatales; family Gemmataceae; genus Gemmata; species Gemmata palustris. Next base: position 788,774 of record NZ_JAGKQQ010000002.1, read on the forward strand.
ACCCGTCGTGGACCAAACTCATCCTGGCGAAGCCAACCCGAGCGAGCAAATAATGCCATCAACCGTGCCGCCGCAACCGGTCGCCACCTCGCCCGTGGCGCCCGCCACCGCACTGCACACTCCAGCGGCCGGTCCGACGGACACCGCGAAGACCAACCCGCACCCGCCGGCCGGCCCCAACCGCACCCCCAAGGGGCCGGACTGGTGGCTCATGATGCGGGCGTTCCTCACGCAGGGCAAGCGGATCGCGTCGTTCGCGCCCAGCTCGCGGTTCATGGCCCGCAAGATCCTCGACGGCATCAACTGGGCGACCGCGGGGTCCATTGTCGAGCTCGGGGCCGGGACCGGCCCGATCACGGCCGAAATGGTCCGGCTGGCGAGCCCGAAGACCCGGCTCGTGGTGATCGAACTCGACCCCACGCTCTGCGGCCGACTCCGTGAGCGGTTCCGCGGCTCTCCCAACGTCGAAGTGATCCTCGGTGACGCGACGAAGTTCGGCGAGTTGCTCGCCGAGCGCGGCATCCCGAAGGTCGATCACGTGCTCTCCGGGCTGCCGCTCCCGTCGTTCCCGGCCGAGGTCCGGGACAGCATCCTGGCGACGGCCGCGCGCACCATCGCGTCCGGCGGAACGTTCCGCCAGCTCACCGTGATGCCGCTGGTCTATTACAAGCTCTACCGCCGGTACTTCGAGGCGGTGCGGTTCCGGTTCGTCCCGTTCAACCTCCCGCCCGGCGGCGTGTACGTGTGCCGCGGGTTCCGGGGCGCGGTGAATCCGTAAGTCTCGGATCGCGGATCCTCGGTCCCGGTCGTGTTCCCCGGTTCGCGCAAAGCCCGAACCAATGTCGGGCGGCCCGGGGCGAATGACTACTGACCGATGACCGAGGACTCGATCCATGCCGAGCACCAAATTTCTCGCGCCGGTCGCGAACAACCGGCTCGTCCGCAAGGCGGCCGACGCCGCGCTCCTCCGGTACTCGCACTACCGCACCGTTCAGCTCGACCAGATGGACGCCGGGGCCGTGCAACACGCGACCCTGAAGCGCCTCGTCCGCGCGGCCCGGCGCACCCGGTTCGGGCACGATCACGACTTCTCCCGCATCACCTCGGTGGCCGACTACCAGGCCCGCGTGCCCGTGCGCGACTACGAGTGGTTCTGGAACACCTACTGGAAGGACGCCTACCCGAACCTCGACAACGTCACCTGGCCGGGCAAGATCCCGTACTACGCGCTCTCGTCCGGCACGACGAGCGGCGCGACCAAGTACATTCCGGTATCGTGGGACATGGTGCGGTCGAACAAGAAGGCGGCGTTCACCACCACCTCGCTGTTCCGGCACGTTAACCCGGCTGCGAAACTCTTCACCGGGAAGTTCTTTTTTCTCGGCGGCAGCACCGATTTGCGGAAGCAGGCCGACGGCAGTCTCGCGGGCGACTTGAGCGGGATCGCGGCGAAGGAGCTGTACGAGTTCCTCCGCCCGTACACGTTCCCGCCGGCCGAACTGACGCTCATCGCCGACTGGGAAGAGAAGGTCCGGCGGTTCGCGGAACTGAGCGCGCGCGAGCCGATCACGGCCCTGAGCGGCGTACCCGCGTGGATGTACGTCCTGTTCTCGCGCCTGAAAGACGTGACCGGCAAGAAGACGGTAGCCGAGGCGTGGCCCGACCTGCGCCTCGTGATCCACGGCGGCACCAAGTTCGACCCGTACCGCGACCTGTTTAAGAAAGAAATCGGCAGCGACCTCGTGAAGTTCTGCGAGGTGTACCCGTGCTCGGAAGGGTTCATCGCGACCGAAGACCCGCGGTACAATCTGCTGCGGATCGTGCCCGATCACGACATCTTCTTCGAGTTCATCCCGCTTGAAGAAGTGGGCAAGGAGTCCCCCACGCGCCACACGCTCGCGAACGTGGAAATCGGGGTGCAGTACGCGGTGGTCATCACGTCGTGCGCGGGGGTGTGGTCGTACCTCGTGGGCGACACGGTCGCGTTCGAGAAGCGGAACCCGCCGCTGATCCGCTTCACCGGGCGCACGAAGTATTTCCTCTCGGCGTTCGGCGAGCACCTCATCAGCGAGGAAGTGGAAAAGGCCGTCACCCACGCCGCGACCGTCTGCGGGGTGAGCGCGCTGGACTTCCACGTCGGCCCGGTGTTCCCGTCGCAGCCCGGCACACCGGGGCACCACCTGTACCTGATCGAGTTCGCGGACCGCGCCCCCGATACCGCCCGCTTCGCCAAGGAAATTGATGCGGAGCTTACGCGCATCAACGAGGACTACGGGCCGCACCGCGTCGGCGACTTGGCGATGCTGGTGCCCGAAGTGCGCGTCGTGAAGCGCGGCGGGTTCGACGAGTGGATGAAGGCCCGCGGAAAGTACGGCGGGCAGAACAAGGTGCCGCGCATGGACAATGGCGGCACGATGACAAAGGACATGGCGACGTGGTTCGCGGAGCACGGGTACGTTTAAACGCGGTCCGCCCGTGGCGCGTTGGGGCGCCGGTTGCTAGAGTAAGGTGGTTCCCCCGCACACCCGCGCAATGACACCGTTCGCGGAGCGAGCGGGCCGCACCAAAACACGGCGTTTTCCTCTTAGCGCTCGGAACCCATGCGACCGCACACACCGTTTGTTGGGCTGGTCCCGGCCGTACTCACGCCCTTCGATTCGACCGGCGAACTGAACCTCGCCGCGGTCGAACCGCACGCCGAGTTGCTCGCGCGGGACGGCGTCGCCGGCGTGTTCGTCGGCGGCACCACCGGGGAGTTCAGTTCGCTCACGCTGGAAGAGCGGCTCTCACTCACCGCGCGCTGGGCCACTGTTACAAAGGGCAGCCCGACGCGGTTGGTCGTTCACGTCGGGGCAAACTGCCTCGCGGACGCCAAGCACCTCGCCGCGCACGCGAACGCGCTCGGCGCTGCGGCAATCGCGGCCGTTGCGCCGAGCTACTTCAAGCCGAAGTCGCTGGACGTGCTCATTTCGTGGTGCGCGGAACTCGCGGCCGCAGCGCCCGACACGCCGTTCTACTTTTACGACATCCCGGTCCTCACCGGCGTCGCGTTCCCGATGGCGGATTTCCTCGAACAAGCGCCCGCCCGCATCCCGACGCTCAAAGGCGTGAAGTTCACCAACCCGGACCTGATGACGCTCCAGCGCATGCTCCGCGCGGACAACGGGCGCTTCGACGTGCTGTTCGGAATGGACGAACAACTGCTCGCCGCGGTCGTGCTGGGGGCGCGCGGCGCGGTCGGGAGCGGGTACAACTTCGCCGCTCCGCTCTTTAACCGGCTGCTCGCCGCGGCGGACGCGAACGACTTCGCCACCGCCCGTGCCGAGCAATATCGCGCGGTCGAACTGGTGGCCCTCCTGATGCGCCACAGCTACTTACCGGCCGCGAAAGAAGTGATGCGGGTGCGGGGCGTCGATCTCGGCTCGGTGCGCCTGCCGCACCAGGGTTTTACTGCGGAGCAAGCCGCGAACTTCCGCCGCGACCTCGACGCCCTGGATCTCGCCGAACTGCTCGGAACGCCCGGGATGTGAACGGCCGTCCCGGTAGTTTAACGGCGCCCCTTCCCGGCTTTCCGTAATCGCCCCGCGGTCCGCTGTTTACCGCGGCGCAAGTGTGAGCTATAGTTTACAGTTAACACGGGTCACAGCCCGGCCCGCGTGCTCATGAGATTCCGGCGTGAAGGCGATTATCAGCGACATCCACGGCAATATGGAAGCCCTCCAAGCCGTGCTCGCGGACATCAAAGAGCAGGGCATCCGCGAGGTGTACTGCCTCGGCGACGTGGTCGGCTACGGGCCGAACCCGCGCGAGTGCATCGACCTCGTCATGGACAGCAAGCTCGTCTTGCTCGGGAACCACGACCAGGGCGCGATGTTCGACCCGGACGGGTTCAACCAGTCCGCCGAGCGCGCCATCTTCTGGACCCGCGGGCAACTGGAGTCCCCCAGCGAACCGCGCCCGTCGCGCGAGAAGCGCTGGGAGTTCCTCTCGGAGCGCCCCCGGAGCCACCGCGAGAACGGGCACCTCTTCGTCCACGGCTCGGCCCGCAACCCGCTCAACGAGTACGTGTTCCCCGAGGACGTGTACAACCAGCGCAAGATGGAGCGCATCTTCGCCCTCGTCGACCGGTACTGCTTCCAGGGCCACACGCACGTCCCCGGGATCTTCACCGAGACCATGCAGTTCCTCAGTCCGGAAGAGGTCGACTTCGCGCACAAGCTCGACGGCCGCAAGACGCTCTGCAACGTCGGCTCGGTGGGCCAACCCCGGGACGGCAACTGGCGCGCGTGCTACGTCGTGCTCGATAACGACGTCATCAAGTTCCGCCGCGTCGAGTACGACTGGCAGAAGACCCGCGACAAGATCTACGAGATCCCGGACCTCGACAACTTCCTCGGCGACCGACTCGGCGAGGGGCGCTAAAGCTCCGGCCGCGACCCGCGAATAACCCGAAGGCCCACGGATGAGGTTTCGTCCGTGGGCCTTCGGGTTTGTTGGTCGTTCTCGGGCGCCGGTTCGCGCCCCGCACCATACCGGGCGCGGGCTACAGAAAACCGGGTGCAGAACTTCTAAGATAGCTGCGGCCGGGCCGTTCGCGATTCCTACCGATTTTTACACATGCGCAAGAACGCTCTTAACGTCGTTGTCTTCATATTCCTCGCCGGGGGACTCGTCTTCCTTTGGCAGTACGCGGAAAAGAACTGGGTTCCGAAACCCGCCAAGAAGGAAGATCTGGCGGAGAAGTTCGTTGAGGATCTGAAGAAGCGGGCCGAGGAGGACGCGAAGATCGTCGCGGAGGCCGCCGAAAAGAAGCAGGCCGCGCAGAAGTCGCTCACCGCGGCCGGGGGCGGGCTCGTGGTCGCGGGCGAACTCCCGAAGCCCAAGCCCCCGGAACCGCCGAAGATCGCCGCGCCCAAGTTCGGTGGGGTCGATCCGCGGGTTCTGGCCGAAGCGATCACGAACGGCATCTTCGATTACACCGCCCGCCCCACGCTCATCGCCCTCGGGAAAGACACGTTCTACAACCACTTCCTACTCACCACGCAGGGCGGCGGCGTGCAGCAGGTCGTGCTGCCGAAGTTCTGGCAAGCCGACCGCCTCGGGCGCGAGGTCAAGCGGAAGGACGAGAACGGCACCCCGACCAAAGTTCCGTTGTACCTGGTCCCCGGCGTGACGTACACGCGGTCCAAACAGCTCCGCGAGGAGTACCGCGTCCCGGACCTCGTGCCGGGTAAGGTCGCCGACCCGTCGGGCCTCGCCGAGCCGAGCTACACCGTCTTCCACTATCCCACGCCCGACGACAAGAACCCGGACCCGTTCCTGGGCACCACGAACTGGACCGTTGTGTCCGAAGAGCGCCCCAACGAGGGCGATCACAAGGTCGTGTTCGAGAAGGAACTCGGCGAGCCGTACTTCGTGAAATTGCGGAAGACCTACACACTCGGACCAAAGGACTACCACGTCGGGCTGCGCGTCGAGATCGAGAAGTTAGAGGTTCCCGGCTCCGTGAAGGGCAGGGGGCAGTTGCGGTACCAACTCTCCGGTCCGCGCGGGCTGCCCATTGAGGGCGAGTGGTACACCAGCACATACCGCGTGGCAATCACGGGATGGAAGGATGCGAAGAACACCCCCCGCCGCCAGTACGAGGACTCGGCTTCCATTGGCCTCAAGCGCGGGGGCGAGATCGTCACACGCGGTGAGAACACTTTCAAATACATGGTGGTCGCCAACCAATACTTCGCGTCCGGTGTCGCCATCGACGACACCGCCGAAGGCCCGGCGAAGAACCCGTGGGCTTACGTCCGTGCCACGACCGAGATCCCGCTCGACAAGAAGCAAGACCCGAACCTGACGCACTTCGATGACATCACCGTGCGAGCCGCGTCCGAGACGATCGACCTCAAACCCGGTGAAAAGGTCAGCCACAGCTACCTGATCTACAACGGCCCCTCGAAGGTCGGGCTCCTCGAACTCATGCCCAGGGAGGGTAATACAGAGCCGGCCGTGAGCAAGGATTTGGTGAAGCGCTACAAGGACGAGCTGATCCTCTCCACGCTCACCGACTTCCGCTCCGACACGTGGATCGGTCGGTTCGCCAGCTCGATTTACTGGACGGAACTCGTCATCACGACCACCAACCTGATGCACATGTTCCTCTACTACATCAACAGCGCCGTCGGAAGTTGGGCGCTGTCCATCGTGCTCCTCACCGCGTGCGTGCGCCTCGTGCTGCTGATGCCCAGCCGCAAGCAGACCGCGATGAGCATGAAGATGATGGAAGTGCAGAAGCGGCTGCAGCCCGAGTTCGAGAAGCTGCAAGAAAAGTACAAGGACGACATGCACTCCTACAACCGCGAGAAGACGCGGTTGATGATGCAGCACGGGGCCAACCCGTTCGCGATGATGGGCGGGTGCCTCCTGCTCGTGGCACAAATGCCCATCATGATGGGGCTCTACTTCGGGTTGCAGGAGAGCATCTTCTTCCGGCTCGACTCGGCCCTGTGGATCGACAACCTCGCCGCGCCGGACATGCTCGTCTGGTGGGGCGAGAACATCCCGTTCATCAGCACTCCCGAAGACATCGGCAGCTTCATCTACCTGGGGCCGTACTTCAACCTGCTCCCGATCCTGGCCGTGGGGCTGATGCTCTACCAGCAGGCGAAGATGATGCCGACCTCGACCGATCCGCAGGCGGAACAGCAGCGGATGATGATGAAGATGATGATGGTGATGATGGCGGTGTTCTTCTACAAGGTGGCGGCGGGTCTGGCGCTGTACTTCATCGTGAGCACCGGGTGGGCCATCATCGAGCGCCAGTTCATCCCCAAGCCCAAGATCGACGGCTTCAACCCCGACGGCAACGGCACGACCGCGAACACCTACCCCAAGGCCGGTTCGCCGAACGGCAAATCGCCGACCGCTGCGGACGCGGTGGCCGCAGCACAACAGAAGAGTAAGGGGCTACTCGGGCGCCTCCGCGAAAGGCTCCAGGCCAAGATGGAGGAGATGCAGCGGCAGGCCGACGAGCAGGCGAAGCGCCAGATCCGCAACGACCCGAACCGTCCCAACGGTACGACGCCCGCGCCAGGAACCGGCCCGGACAACCGACCGAACGCCCCGCGCCGCGACAAGAAGAAGCGCAAGAAGTGAGTGCGTAACTCGAGGCCCCATGCACCCCACGACCCGAGAGCGGTTCGTCTGGCTCGCTTTCGGGTTGTGGGCGGTGGGTGGTGTTGTCTGGGTACTGGCGACCGGGTACGTCGCGGATTTACGGTGGGATTACTCGGCCGAGTTGACGTTCCAATACGTCGGGCACGTACCAGGACCGGACACCCCCTACGCTAAAGGCGTCCGGCTGAATGCGTTGTGGGAGCTTCTCAGTTTTGGCTCAATTGGCTACGCGGCTATTGGTGCTTTTCTGTTCCGCCGTCGTGGGTGCGTCGTCTTCGGGGCTGCAGTCGCCATCGTCGTTTTCTCGTGGCTCGCACCCTGTACGGTCGGACTCGGCCACCTCTGATCTCTTGCAACCGGAATCTTACCATGCCCGTAAAGCAGATCCTGATGCTGGTCGGCGACTTCGTGGAAGACTACGAGGTGATGGTCCCGTTCCAGGCGCTCCAGATGGTCGGGCACACCGTCCACGCGGTCTGCCCCGACAAGCGCGCCGGCGACAAAGTGCGCACCGCGGTCCACGACTTCGAGGGCGACCAAACGTATTCCGAGAAGCCCGGCCACAACTTCGCGCTGAACGCGACCTTCGCGGAAATCGACGTTACGAAGTACGACGCGCTCGTGATTCCCGGCGGGCGCGCCCCGGAGTACCTCCGCCTGAACGCGGACGTGCTGAACGCGGTCCGGCACTTCTTCAGCGCGAACAAGCCGGTCGCGGCAATCTGTCACGGCCCGCAGCTCCTCGCCGCAGCCGGCGTGTTAAAAAACCGGACGTGCAGCGCCTACCCCGCGGTCGGTCCAGACATCGGGTTGTGCGGCGGCGTGCTCGCGGACGTGCCGATCGACGGCACGCACGTGGACGGAAACCTCGTGACTGCTCCAGCGTGGCCGGCTCACCCCACTTGGTTGCGCGCGTTCTTGAAAGTGCTCGGGACCAAGATCGAAATGTGACCCGCGCCCGAATTCGGGCGCGAAAGGAACACAGGGCGGAAGCCCTGTGCTACGAACGCCGGCCCCTCCGGGGCGAAAACAACGAACCCATCCGCAGTCCGGTACCTTCATCTCGTTCCCGATGTGGCGGCGAAGGCCAATGCCTTACCGCCCCGGAGGGGCCGGCGTTCGTAGCACAGGGCTTCCGCCCTGTGCATCTTTGTTATCCGATCCGCGGGAACAGCGGCTTCACTTTACCTTCGATCAGCTCCGCAGTAACCCGAAGGTCATCGGGCTGAGCCGTCAGCGCGGTCGCGTCCGCGTACTTCACTTCGGCCCACGGGGTCGGGAAGTTGAAGCTCGTGTAGATCGTCTCCGCGCTCTTCGGGATGAACGGCTTCAGCAGGATGCTCGCAATGCGGAGCGACTGCACCGCGTTGAACAGCACTCTCTTGGCCGCGTCCTTGTCCGTCTTCACAAGCTTCCAGGGGGCGTTCGATTCGAGGTACTGGTTCGTCGGCGTGAGGAAATCCTGCACGATCTTCTGGAGCGCGAGGTTGTACCGGCACGCTTCGATGTGCTCGCGCACTTCCCCAACGAACAACTCCAGGTTCAACCCGGGCACGACCGATTCCGGCACCCGACCGGCGGTCTCGTCGAACACCCCGCCGAAGTTCTTCCACGTGATCGTCATCTCGCGGGAGAACAGGTTGCCGAGGTTGTTCGCCAGCTCGGAGTTGTAAACCTCCGCGAACCGCCCCCAGCCGAACTCACCGTCCGACGGGTACGGGCACTCACGCAGGAAGAAATACCGGAACGCCTCCGCGCTAAACTGCCGAATGATCTCCATTGGCTCAATGGCGTTGCCGAGTGATTTGCTGATCTTCTCGACGGTGCCCGCTTCCTCGTTCTTGACGTAGACGAAGCCGTGCGCGAACACCTTCTTTGGGGCGGCTTCGCCCGCGGCCCACAGCATCGCGGGCCAGAGGGCGCAGTGAAAGCGGGTAATATCCTTCCCAATAAAGTGCGTATCGCAGGGCCAATACTTCTTGAACGTCGCCTCGTCGTCACCGTACCCGATGCCGGTGATGTACGTGAGTAGCGCGTCGAACCAGACGTAAATTGTGAACTCCGGGTCGAACGGGATGCGAACGCCCCACGTCTGATTCAATCGACTAATGGGAATGTCGCGCAGCCCCTCCGTTTTGATAAGGCTGACGATCTCGTTCTTCCGGCTCTCCGGTTGAATGAAGTCGGGGTACTCCTCGTAGTGCTTCAGTAGCCGATCCTGAAACGTGGACAGTTTGAAGAAGTAGCACGGCTCCGCCCGCCGCGCGAGCGGGGTCCGGTGGTTCGGGCACAGACCGTTGTTCTCCTTGTGATCTTTCTCGCTCTTGAACTCCTCGCACCCCTCGCAGTACCAGCCCTCGTAACTGCCCTTGTAGATGTGCCCGTTGTCGTAAACCTTCTGGATGAACTTACGGCAGCACTGTTTGTGGCGCTCACTGCTCGTCTGCACGAAGGTGTCGTAGCTGATGTCCAGTGCGTCCCACACCTCGCGGAACTGTCGGGCCATGTCGTCGCAGTACGCCTGCGTGTCCTGATTGAGGTCGGCGGCGCGTTTCGACACCTTCACCGTGTTCTCGTCGTTGCCCATCAGGAAGAAGACGTCGAACCCCTCCATGCGCCGGTACCGGGCCTGCACGTCGGCGCCGAGTTTCTCGAACGCGGTACCGATGTGCGGCCGGCTGTTCGGGTAGTCGATTGCGGTCGTCTGGAACCAGCGGGGTTTGTCCGTCACGGTCAACTCCTTCATCTGCACGGCTCGATGTAGCCTTTCTACAGACGCGGTCGGCGCGGAGCAGGTTCAGTACACGTCGTACTCACCGAACCGCCCGCGGAGCCGCTCCCGGGTGCCGGAGCTGAGGTGGCCCAGTCCGCCGACGAGCAGTTTGAGGTGAAGCAATCCGGCCATGAACGGCGAATCGAGGAACGCGACCGCGGCCCGCTCGGTGAGCTGGACCCGTTCCATTCGGAGTCGTTCCAGCTTACCGAGGTGCTCGCAATCGACCATCGCTATGAACGCACGTTCCGTAATCCTCTCGGTATCGGTCCACACGCCGAGTTTGCGCACGAGCCGCGCTTCGGTCCATGTCGCGAGCGCGAGTAGGTCCGCATCGGTCGCACCGCGGAAGTTGAACTCGCAGAGCGGGACGCGCCCGGCGAACCTCGGGTGCGCGGCGCGGATAAGTTCGCCCGGTCCCGCGAGTGTGAACGGGAACCCGCGGGTCCAGTTCTGCCACATCAAGCCGACCGGCAGCCCCATTCGTTCCGGCCACGACTCGACGACGACCGGCGCGAGTTCGCGCTCGCGGGCGACGAGTCGTTCGCGCGGGTCCCCGGCCCCGCGTGCCAGCGCCATTTGCACGCGAATCAGTTCCGCCCAAGCCGCGCTCACCGTGCCCTGCTCGTCGAGCCAGTCGGCGAACGCCAACCGCGGCATGTCCTCGTCCGGGTGCTCACAGATCGCGCGAAGCAATGCGTCTTCTTCGTTCATCGGATGCGACCTGCGTTCTCCGCACGCGCCACTCTCAAAGTGGATTCTACCACACCCTCCTAAACGGATCGGACCCGTGCCCGGAACCGAATTCTGGCGAACGGAACCCGCATCATTACGCCCCGTAGCGCCCGCTCTGAATACGGCCCAGTAGCTCCCGGCTGATCGAGTTCTCCGACAAGTCGAACCGGCGCACTTTGATGAGCAGCCCCGATCCGAGCAGCGCGGCCGCGCCGTCGTCGGTAATGTCGTTGTCGCGGAGGTCGAGTTCGCGCAAGCGGGGAAAGCCCCACGACTCGCACAGCGCGCGCAACCCGATGTTCCCGATCCCTTGCCGCGCGAGCACTAGGCGCTCCAACCGCGGGTACGAACCGTCCGCGAGCGCGTAAGCTCCGGCCCACCCGAGCAACCGGTGCCCGCGCACGACGAGCGTCTTCACGCGGGTGAAGACGGCCTGCTTTGTGATCTCGGCCAGCCGGCGCGCGGACACATCGGGCACCAGTTCCAAGTATTCGAGCAGGTGCAACCGCGGGTCGTCGGTGCCCTCGATCTGCGACGCGGTGGCGAGCCCGCGGTACGCGAGCCCGCGCCGTTGAGGGGCGAGCGCCTTGTACCCCGGCGGCATCTCGTACTGCCACACCGTGTCCCACGCGGAGAGCAACTGGTCGATGCGCGGCCCCACGACCTTTCGGTCCGGGTGATCGGCCGGGAGCCGGTCGGCGCGAACGTGCAGGCGAATGAATTCCGCGCGGGCGGCGCCCGACGGCCCGCCCTGCTCGTCGAGGTAGTCCGCGTAGACGAGCCGCGGCGTGTCCTCGTCCGGGTGCGCGGCGATGGCCCGCAAGAGTGCGGCTTCCGTGTCGTTCATCAGGTCGTCCGATGTTGGGGCGTCACGGGGTCACCGGGAACCGGGACCAGAACATCCGCTGGGTGGCCGGGGAGAAATCGCTGCCGCCGAACTGCAGAACGCGCAGGCGGCCCGAATACGGGCTCCCGAGTAGTGCCGTGGCGACCGCGTCCGTCGCCCGCAGGTCGTGGAGATAAAGGTGCGTGACCGACGACAGCCACGGCCGCTTGCACAGTTCCACAACGGCCGCCGCGTTCACGGGCCGCAGGAACAGTTCGCAGATCGGTGTGAGTTTCGCGAGCTTGTGGCCGTGCTTGTTGATGGCCGCAGCGGGCAAATTGAAGTATTCGACGAACCCGCGGCGGAACACCCACCCGCCCCACCGCCCCGGTCGGCACCCCAACACGTTCGCGAGTGGCGCGACCCACTCGGTGTCGTGGGCGACGAGCAAGTCCCGCTGGCGCCGCTCGAGGTACCGGAGCCGGTCGCGATCGGCCACACCCCGGGCCAGTTCGATCTGAACCCGAACGAACTCGGCGCGCGATGGCCGATCGTTTTCGTCGAGCCAATCGGCCATCGCGAGCCGGAGCGTGTCGTCCCCCGGCTCGGCGAGTAACGCCGTCAAAAACGGGTTGTCTGGCGTCATAACGGGAACAACGGTTCCGGGTGCGGTTCGGGCTCGCCTTTCGGCGAGGAGAACGGACCCGGTCCATCAAGTGTAACGCCGGGCGCCGCACTCACCCGATCGCCACCCGGTCGCCGGGTGCGGGAACGGCCACGTCGTCGAAGCCCAGATTGCGGAGCGTGCCGGCCAGCGCATCGGCCTGCTCGTACTCACCGTGGATCAGGCGCACCTTCCCGACTTTGCCCACGAGCGGCTGCAGGTACGCGAGGAAGTCGTTCTTGTCCGCGTGGCCGCTGAAGCCGTCCAGGTGGAGCACTTCGATCCACTTGTTCCAGTCGCGCCCCTGGAACCGCACCGTCGGCTTCGGATCGAGGAGCTTGCGCCCCACGGTACCGGACGCCTGGTAGCTCACGAGGATGATGGTGCCGCGCGGGTCGTCCACGAGTTGCTTCAGGTGCTGCTGAATGCGCCCCGCGTCGCACATGCCGCTCGACGCGATGATGACGCTCGACCCCGGGCGCGTGGCCAGCAGCGTGCTCTGCTCGAAGTCGCGCACGTAAGTCACGCCGTCTCCGCCGAGCAGCCCGTGTCCCTCGCGGAGCGCCTGCGCGATTTCGTCGGACAGGCTGTTCGGGTGCGCGCGGTACACCCCGGCGACCTCCGAAGCGAGCGGGCTGTCCACGAAGACCGGGATCTCGGGGATCTTCCGCTCGCGCAACCCCTGCTGCAGGATGTGGATGATGAGCTGCGTGCGCCCCAGGCTGAACGCCGGGATGAGCACCTTCCCGCCGCGGTCCACGGTCTCGCGGATCGCGGCGTAGAGGCGCTCCACCGTGTCCGCGAACGAGCGGTGCGTGCGGTTGCCGTAAGTGCTCTCGCACACCAGCACGTCGGCCGGCGGAATCGTGCCGGTCGGCTTCAAGATGGGCAACCCCCTGCGCCCCATATCCCCGCTGAACGTGAGGGTCCGATCGCGGTCGGGGGCCGCGACGTTGACGTGGACCATCGCGGAGCCGAGGACGTGCCCCGCCTCGATGAACCGGAAGCGCACGGTTTTCGTGACGTCGGTGTCGCGCGCGTAGGGCACCGAAACGAGCCGGCCGAACACCTTTTCCACGTCGTTGACCGTGTACAGCGGCTGGACCCACGGCTCCGCGTAGTTGCGGGCGATGTTGATGTGGGCCGCGTCCTCTTCCTGGATCTTCGCGGAGTCCGCGAGCATGACCCGGAGCAGGTCGCGCGTCGGCGGGGTGCAATAAATGGGGCCGTCGAACCCCTGGCGGATGAGCGTGGGCAAATTACCGCAGTGGTCGATGTGGGCGTGGCTGACGATGACCGCGTCGATCTGCGTGGGGTGGAACGGGAAGTGCCCGTTCCGCTGGCGCGCTTCTTCGCGCCGCCCCTGGTGCAAGCCGCAATCGAGCAGGATCTTGTGGTTCCCGGTTTCGATGAGGTGCATCGATCCGGTGACGCCGCCGGCCGCCCCCCAGAACGTGAGCGTGGGATCGCTGGCGCCCGGCGCGGGTGTATTTGTGGGTTTCATTCACCCATTCTAACCCGCGGGGCGACAAGCACAAACCCGATGCGCGGTGTGAGGTTGCGGGCGCCCGCCGGGCCGCGCCCGCGCGCCGCGCAGTCAGCCTTGATTCGCCCGGCGCCCGGCTTATAGTCCCGCCCTTCAGTGCAGACGAACCGTTTCGGCGTGACCGCTTCGCGCGGTGGGACACTCATTCCGCCGCGCGCCGATTGAAGGGACACCGCGTGTTCAGCGGGCGAGCGATAATTTGGGCCGGGCTGGTGGTCTCCGCGCTCCTGGTAAGCGCACCGGCGACCCGCGCCCAGCCGTTTCCGTCCGCGCGCCCCACGGTGCGGCTGCCCGACGACCCGGCGTCGGGCACGTTTTCGTTGCCCACCGACGGGCTCATGGCGCCGGTCCAGCCGGTGCCCCCGCGCACCGCGTACCAGCCGCCCCGCGACGCCGGTTCCCCCTACGAACCGGACCCGCTCCCCAGCGGCACGGTGATCCCCACCCCGCAATCGAAGAAGCGAAACGTCAAATACTTGCCGCGGTACGCGACGACCACCTACACCCAGGACTCGGTCAAGCTGGCCGACGGCACCGAGCGCATCCTGTTCACCGGCGGGATCATCATCAACGTCTCCGGGGAAGACGGGGACCAGACGACCGAGTTCGCGACCGACGAAGCGGTGATGTGGGTCCGGAACAAAACACAGGACGAGAAGGACGGGTTCGTCACCGCCGGGGACGGCAGGACCGAGGTCGAAGTTTACCTGTCGGGTAACGTCATCGTCCGCACGACCCAGGGGGGCAAGGGCAAGGCGCCCATCACGCGGACGCTCCGGGCCGCCCAGGTGTACTACGACGCCACGCAGAACCGCGCGATCGCGCTCCGGGCCGATCTCGAAATGGCGCTCCCGAGCGTCCCCGACGCCTTCCACTTGAGGGGCGAGGAGGTGCGCCGGCTGGACCTGGAGAACTGGGAGATCCTGACCGGCTCCTCGAACGCGAGCAAGTTGCCCAGCGACCCCGGGCTGCGGCTCGATTCGGAGCGCTTCACGCTGAGCCAGCGGCGCCTGGTCCGGCGGAACATTTTCGGCATCCCGTACCGCGACACCCGGACCGGCGAGCCGGTGGAGGGGCTGGAGCAGATCGTCACGGGCACGAACGTGGTCACCCGGCTCGGGGGCGTCCCGGTGTTCTACCTGCCCAAGATGCGGTTCGACGCGACCGACCCGCTCGGCCCGGTCACCGGGCTCGGGTTCAGCCAGAACCGCATCTTCGGGACGCAGTTCTATTCGTCCTTCGACATCTACGAGTTGCTCGCGCTGCGCGCGCCTCCGGGCCACAACTGGCGCCTCAACCTGGACTACCTGAGCCGGCGCGGTCCGGCGGGCGGCACCGACTACACGTACCGCATCCCGTCCACGGAACCGGGCGAGTACCCGGTCGCCGGCCTCATCAAACTGTACGGCATCCAGGACGACGGGCTGGACATCCTCGGCGGCCCGCGCGGGATCGAGCCGACGCAGCCGTCGTTCCGCGGGCGCGCCCTGTGGCGGCACCAGCAGGAAGTGATGGAGGGGATGTACTTCCAGGGGCAGTTCGCGTACCTGAGCGACAAGAACTTCCTGGAGCAGTACTACAAGAACGAATTCGACATGGGTCCGAACCAGGAAACGTTCGCGTACCTGACGTGGCAGCGGCAGAACTACGGCGCGACTGCGCTGCTCCAGGACCGGCTCAACCGCCAGTGGGTGAGCGAGACGAACTGGCTCCCGCGGGTCGACGGCCACCTGCTGGGGCAGACGTTCCTGGACGACCTATTCGTGTACAGCGCGCGGGCGAGCGCGGGTTACGCCCAGGCGCGCCCCACGGAAGCGGCCCCGTTCGCGCTGCTCCCCACGGACCGGCGCGTCGACACCGGCCGGTTCGACCTGTGGCAGGAGCTGAGCGTCCCGTTCGCCCTCGGCCCGGTGAAACTCGCCCCCTACGGCGTCCTCGACCTCACCGAGTACACCAGCGACGTTAACGGTAACGAGATCGGCCGCGTGTACGGCGGTGGGGGCACGCGCGCGAGCCTGCCGTTCTCCCGGCTCTACGGCGACGTGAGCAGCGAGCTGCTGAACCTGCGCGGGCTGAACCACAAAATCGTCTTCGGGGCCAACTACCTGTACGCCCGCTCGAACGAGCCGTACACGCGGTTCCCGATGCTCGACCGGCTCAACGACGACGCGGTGGACCAGTCGTACCGCAACCTCCGACCGATCCAGTCACAGGTCCTGCCGGGACCGGACGGGCTGGCGCTCATGAACTCGCCGGTGTTCGACCCGCAGCAGTACGCGATCCGGCGCCTGGTGGAGAGCCGCACGGACACGCTCGACAACATGAACGTGCTCCAGGTGGACGCCCGGCAGCGGTTCCAGACGAAGCGCGGGTACCCGGGGATGGAGCACACGGTGGACTTCCTCACGTTCGACGTGTCCGCGTCGTACTTCCCGGACGCCAAGCGCGACAACTTCGGGCACCAGTTCTCGTTCCTCGAGTACGGCACGGTGTGGAACCTCGGGGACCGCACCTCGGTGGTGTCGAACGGGTGGTTCGAGCCCTACGAGGGCGGGAGCCGGTACTGGAACGCGGGCATGTACGTGAACCGCACGGACCGCACCAACGTGTACCTGGGGTACCGCCAAACGGACCCGATCAACAGCAAGGCGGTGGTGCTCTCGATGGGCTACCAGATGAGCCCGCGGTACTACATGAACCTGGGCGCGAGCTACGACTTCGGGCTCCAACAGGCGCTCTCGAACTCGTTCACCCTGACGCGCACGGGCGCCGACCTGACGGTGTCCCTCGGGTTCACCTACAACGCCTTCGTGAACAACTTCGGGTTCCAGTTCCTCGTGGTGCCGAACCTCGCCTCGGCACTGGGCGGGCGGTTCGCGGGCACACCGGTTAGCAACCAGCAGTTCAGCGGTCGGCGGTAAGGAACGCGAACCCGCCGGTGCGCGCCGGTATTAAAAGGTGGCCACACGATGAGGTATCCCATGCCCGCGGAAGTGTGGTGCGCGCCCAACGACGACCGGCCCCCGCGCAAGAAGCCGCGCTTGTGGCGCGACAAGTTCCGCGAGGCGGTCCGCGGGGTGAAGCGCGGGGTCCGCGGGCACTCCAGTTTCTCCGTCCACTTCTTCTGCGCGGTCGTCGCGCTCGCGGCCGCCGTCGTGCTCGAGTGCGACCGGCAGGAGTGGTGTCTCGTGCTCGGCTGTATCGGCCTGGTCGTGACCGCAGAGCTGTTCAACAGCTCCATCGAGACGCTGTTCCGCGGGTTGGAACAGGAGGCCCGCGACCGCGTGTACGGGTGCTTGGACATTGCCGCCGGTGCAGTGCTGGTCGCCGGCCTGACCTCGGCGACCATCGGGGCCGTCATCTTCGGCCACAAAATCCTGGTGCTGTTCCACTGGTTGCCGGCGTAACCGCGAGACGCCGCGCGCGTCCGCGCGTAAAATGGTCCCGAGACCACCCCACGGGACCGACGATGAAACTCACGCTCCACGTCTGGCGGCAGAAATCGCGCACGGTCGCGGGCCAAATGGTGACTTACGCCCTCGACGGCGTGAGCCCGGACATGTCGTTCCTCGAAATGATGGACACGCTCAACGAGCAGTTGATCCGCAAGGGCGAGGAACCGGTCGCGTTCGACCACGACTGCCGCGAGGGGATCTGCGGCAGTTGCAACATGATGATTAACGGGCTCGCGCACGGCCCGGAAAAGGGTACGACGACGTGCCAGTTGCACATGCGCAGCTTCGCCGACGGCGCGGAACTGTACATCGAGCCGTGGCGCGCCGGGCCGTTCCCGGTGGTGAAGGATCTGGTGTGCGACCGTTCGGCGTTCGACCGCATCATTCAGCGGAGCGGGTTCGTTAGCGTGAACACCGGCGGGGCGCCGGACGGCAACTCCCTGCCCATCGCGAAGAAGGACCAGGACCGTGCGATGGACGCCGCGGCGTGCATCGGGTGCGGGGCGTGTGTGGCCGCGTGCCCGAACGCCTCGGCCATGCTGTTCCTCAGCGCGAAGGTCAGTCACTTGGCGCAGATGCCCCAGGGCCAACCCGAGCGCAACGACCGGGTCCGCGCGATGGTGTCCCAGCACGACCGCGAGGGCTTCGGCCACTGCACGAACATCAACGAGTGCGAGGCCGCGTGCCCGAAGGACATCAGCGTCGAACACATCGCGCAGCTCAACCGCGACTTCATCGCCAGTACCGTGAGTGCTGTGGTGAAGTAAGATTCAGCCGCTCGCGGGTGGTTCACTCGCCCGCCGAGCCTCAACCCATCCATTCGGGGTGCTTGGCGGTGCCGTCGAACTCCGTGCTCGTCTTGAACCGCTCGTGCTTACCCTTCGCCGCCGCCTTCTCCGTTTTCGCGAGCAGCGCAGTAACCTCTCCCTCGGGCAGCGGCTTGAAGTTCTTTACCACGTCGAGGGCTTGTTTCAGCCGGTCCATCGTTTCCATGCCGGTAATGACCACGGAGGTCGGCAGCGTGAGCGCGTAGTGGAGGCACTCGACAGCGGTCGCGGCCTTGCTCTCCAGAATCGCGCCGCTGGCCATCGGCTTCATGCCGAGCACGCCGATTTGCTCCTTCACCAGAACGGGGAGCACGTTGCGGGCGAAGCTGCGGAAGTGCGCATCAAGGACGTTCAGCGGCATTTGTACCGTGTCGAAGCGGAACCCGTTCTCCTTCGCCACTTCGAGCGTGCGCAGGTGCGCGAGGGGGTCCTTGTGCCCGGTGAAGCCCACAAACCGCACCTTCCCCGCCTTGCGCGCGCCTTCGACCGCCTCCTGTGCCCCGTGTTCGCCGAAGATGCGGTCCGCGTCCTCCATGCGGAGCATTTCATGGTGCTGGATCAGGTCGATCACGTCGGTGCGCAGCCGCAACAGGCACTGGTCGATCTGCTTCGCGGCCGCGGCTTTCGTGCGCCCGTCGATCTTCGTCATCAGGAACGCTTTCTTCCGGTAGCCGTCCTGGAGCGCCTTGCCCATGCGCAGTTCACTCAACCCGTCGTGATAGTCCCAGCAGTTGTCGAGGAAGTTCATGCCCGCGTCGAGCGCGGTGCGAATGATCCTGATGCTGTCGGCCTCGTCCGCCGGGATACCGATGTGGAACCCGCCGACCCCGATACACGACACCTCGACGCCGGTCTTACCGAGTTTCCGGTAGCGCATATCGCCGCGCACAATTTCCTGTGTGGCGTCGAAGCGCGGGAGCGCCCCGGCGGGCACTGCTCCTTCCGCAGAGCCGTTTACGAGCGGGGTACTGACCGTGGTCGCGACCGCGGTACGGAAGAATTCGCGGCGTTGCATGAATGGATCTCGGTGTGACAGGCGAGAATCGAGACGAGCCGACTTTTTGGGCAGCAAATCCTGCACCGAACGACACCCCAGGAAATTCTCGCAGTAGCGCCGGGATCAATTAGAAATCGGTATCGCGTTGTTCACACCGCGCAACGACGGACAAGTGTTTCTTGAATACAAAACCCACATGGACCCACTAGAAGCGTTTGCCCTCGTTGATGTGCGCGTCGGCCGCATCTTACGCGCCGAGCCGAACGAGGGCGCGCGGAAGCCGGCGTTCAAACTGTGGATCGACTTCGGAGCGCTCGGCGTGAAACAGTCGAGCGCCCAACTCGTCGCGCGTTACACCGCCGAAGCGCTCGTCGGTCGGCTCGTGGTGGCCGCGGTGAATTTGGGCACGCGCAAAATCAACGGCTTCAATTCGGAAGTGCTCGTGTTGGGCGCGCCGGACGAAGCCGGCAACGTCGTGCTACTCGCGCCCGACCGCGACGTTCCGCTCGGCGGGCGAATGTTTTGAAGGCTAACATTCGCTAACATTTTGGGATACCTCCATTGTTAGCGTTTCGCCACAATCGCTGACATAGCAAGTTGTTACAGATAACGCCCCGGTCACGTAAAGTTAGTCGATCTATCCTCCTATCCTCATCACTTCACCGGCCCGTACTCCCGAGCGAGCAAATCTCCTTTGCTGTAGGTTGAAGCACATCAGTCGCAACAACCCAACTTGCTCCTTTCACCCACATCACGAGATATTACCACGCGATCACTAATGGACACAAGTCCAAAATCAAAAATCGCGCGCCTGGCTCCGCGCCCAATACCCTTCCTATCTCTTCGCGTCTTCGCGCGGCCGCGCGAGCGTGACGACCAGGCGCTCGACCTGCACGCGCTCTGGGAGCGGGTTACCGCCCTTCAGCCCGTAGTTGATCTCGACCAGCCAATCGGGGAGCTTCAACAGCCGGCGCCCGCCGAGGTGCTTCATCTGCTTCTCGCAACTGATCCGCGCCTTATCCCACTTCGGCACGTTCGCCGCGTCCATCGCGGGGCCGAGCGCGATCTTCTCGACGAAGTGGAGCCGACCGACCGTTGCGAGCTTGCGGAGCTGCGCCGTGAGCGGGCCGATTACCGCCATCGGGTCTTCGCCCTCCGCGAACAGTTCCTGAAGGATGCTCAGGGCCTCCCCCGGCCGGCCCTCGCCGACCGCGTCCATGATGCGGAACACATCGGCCGCTTTGCTACGACCGACGAGCGCGTCCACGTCTTCGACCGAAATGCCGGCTTTGGAACCCACCGCGTTCGCGAGCTTGCCGATTTCCTGATCGAGCAAACCCATCGACGTACCGACGAGTTCGACGAGCAGCTCCGCCGCGTTCATCGCGAGCTTTTTCTTGTGCGCGGTCTTCGCCCAATCGACGCACCACGGCGGGAGCTTGTACGCGGGCGGGGCCTTGCACGCGATCTTGGCCGCGTCCGGTAGTGCTTTCGCGAGTTTGGTGTTTTCCGGGAACGTCTTGACGTCGAGAATCAGCACCCCGACGCGACTCGGTTTGGCGAAGTACGCCTCCAGTGCGGGGCGGTTGTCCGTCACAAACTTGTCGGCACTCTCCACGATCACGACGCGACACGGCGCGAGGAACGGGAGCGTTTCGAGTTCGTTGCGCACGGTCGAGAAATCGAGCCTGTCGCCGGCGTACACACTGACCGCGAACGACGGGTCTTCCTCCCCGAGCGCGACAGAAATGATCCGCTCGCGGGCGTACCTCTTGAGGAAATCTTCGTCGCCAACGAGGGCGTACACCGATTGGCGCTTGGAGTCTTTCGCCACAAGGAATTGCAGTGCTTCCATGAATCGCGTTCCCTCACGTGGCGCGTTGTGACGATCCGTGCAGCGGTACCAGTCGGTGTGATGTTGAAGTGATGCCGAGAGTTTTATTGTTCGTGGCACAGGCCTCTGGCCTGTGTGAGCCCCTTCACAGGCCAGAGGCCTGTGCCACGAACCAACACATCAACTTCCAACACCACTACCAGCCGGCTCACGCCGGCCGTTCGCCGGCCTTCCGTCTGTATTCATCCACAAGGACACGCGGCGCGCCAATGTCAATCACGTGAACTTCGCCGGTCCAGGGCTTCGATGCGGTGTTGAGGAATCCGCGCTTGTGGGCCACGAAGGTCGCGGTGTGGGTGGCTTTCACGGTCGGGCCGAGCAGTTCGCCCGTATCACAATCGAGACCGGAGGGAATATCGATCGCAAGCACCGGGTTGCGCGATGCGTTCACCTGAGCCACTACTTCGTCGTAAGGAGTAGCGAGCGCACGGCTCAATCCCGTACCAAAGAGCGCGTCAACAACCCACGCCGGTGTCTTCAACTCATCGAAGAGATAATCCCGGAGCTGTGGATGCGTGCCCCAAGAACGTGGGTGTGCCAGGCGAACCAGACGGGCGTGAGCGTTTCCCCGGTGAGTTTGCCGAAGAATTGCGAAGTTCACGGCCGCGTCTGGGGACAGCACGGGAGTAAGGTCGTTCTGAAGGTCGGCAAATACCCACACCTCCACTGGCCAGCCGTGGTTATCCAGGTGTCGCGCGATGACGAAGCCGTCGCCGCCGTTGTTCCCCGGTCCGCACAGAATCACGACCGGCTTGCGCTCCGGGTTCAGGCGCATGAGAAGTTCAGCGCACCCGCGCCCAGCGTTCTCCATGAGCACCACGC
Source organism: Gemmata palustris (assembly GCF_017939745.1). NCBI lineage: Bacteria > Pseudomonadati > Planctomycetota > Planctomycetia > Gemmatales > Gemmataceae > Gemmata > Gemmata palustris. The sequence continues at coordinate 810,483 of NZ_JAGKQQ010000002.1, forward strand.
CCGGAACGCCGAACTCGTTGATGGCCCGGCGATCCAGCTCGCGTACTTCGTCTCGCGACAGCGTGAACATGGCTCCTCCCCTTCCCCGTCTTGCTCCCTTTCTTTTTAGAAAAGTGCGGGTCACGAAGAGTGATCTGGCAGAAAGCGACCATCTATGCTTTACGCGCCCAGGAGTGACACATTGTTCCAGGTCTGGAAGTTGTGGGCTAACAGGGTCGCGAGCTTCTCTCGATGTTTGGTCGGCAGATCCGCGAGGCACCCGTCGATGGCACTCTGGAACCTCTCGAAGTCCTGATGGTGCCGACTGTTGAGCACGTCCTTCTTCACGAACTTCCACAGGCGCTCGATCAAGTTCAGGTTCGGCGAGTACGACGGCAGGAACAGCAGCTCGATCCCCAGCTGCTTGGCCGCGTCCTGCACCAACACGCACCGCTGATACCGGGCGTTGTCCAGCACCAACGTGACGGGCACCGAGCCCGCCCGGCGCGATCGTGTGAAGCAACGCGCACACCGACGTGGCGGTAATGTACGTGGTGTTGATCTCCGTCACCCGTTCGTGCGTGACCGCGTTCAGCGCGCCCCGCACGTTGTACCGCTGCCGACCACTGGCCGCGCGCACGTGCAACCGCACGAAGCACCACACCCAACCCAGGAACGACGCCAATACGAAGTGCGACGCATCCACGAAGTACACCGCCCGCTTACCGCTCCGCGCCTCCGCCAACTTCGGTTCCAGGTCCGCCTTTTAAAAAGTCCGCCTGCGCGCGGGCGTGTTCCTCGACCGTCTTCTTGGGCGGGACCGGGAGCGGTGCCACCTTCAAGCATTTCATCCCCAGGTCGTCCTTGAGGAATTTGCGCACCCGCGACACGTTTCGTCGAACACCCGTCAGCTCCTCGATCCGCCGCGCGGCCTCATGAGCCGTGTGCGGCGGGTGCTGACGAAATGCGTCTTCGATCGTCGCGGCGTGCGGCGTCAGGGCACGGGGTTGGCCCTTCCACCCGAACGACCGGATGCCATCGAGGCCCTCGGCCGCGTAGATCCGCAGGGTTCGCTGGACCGTGGACCGCGACACGTTGGCGAGTGCGGCGATGCGCCCGTGGGTCTCGCCCTTGCTCTTGAGCCAGAGGACCGCCATGCGCTCCTGAACGCGCGGGTCCGGGTGCTCGTACCGATCACGCGCAATCGCTTCGACCACGACCTCGGAAAACGAATACGTGGGGCGCATCATGGCCCTCCCAAATGCCGAGCGCGGATGCCCTCATTCTCCTGGACGGGGCTCTGTTCCTCAAGAACGGATTGTGTCACACCAGGGCACGCCGAGAATAACGTCGGTCGGGTTTGCGCTTCCGCCGCCCCGAAAATTGAGAAAAAATGGTACAGGAATCGAAGGATCGCACGCGCCGGACCCAATAAGCACGTGGGCCGGCACGGTGCCGGTCCCGGAGACTGTTGCGATATGCCAACCCACACCCTGTCTGCTGTCGTCTCCCGCGCTTGCCGGGCCGCGCTCGGGTCCGCACCCGATGTCCGTACCGACGGGGGGCTGCTCGGCGCGTTCCTCGCGGACCGCGACAGTGACGCCTTCGCCGAACTGGTCGTCCGGTTCGGACCGATGGTGTTCGCGGTTTGCCGGCGGCTAACCGGGCACCACCAGGACGCGGAAGACGCCTTCCAAGCGGCATTCGTGGTTCTGGCCCGGAAAGCGGGCTCGGTGTCCCCGCGCGAAGCGGTCGGGGCCTGGCTCTATGGGGTCGCCGTTCGCACTGCTCGGGAGGCTCGCGCCGTGGCCAGCAAGCGCCGGACCCGCGAAGTTCCGACCGATCGGCTCCCGGACACCGCTCGACTCGAACAACCGCCCGACGACACCGGAACCGTTCTGCACGAGGAACTGGCGGGATTACCCGAGAAGTTCCGCGCGCTCCTGGTGCTGTGCGACCTAGAGGGTTGCTCCCAGGTGGAAGTGGCCGACCGGCTCGAACTGCCCGTTGGGACGGTGTACAGCCGGCTCGCAACGGCGCGCCGGCTCCTGGCGGAGCGGTTGCGGCAGCGCGGGGTGGCCCTACCGGTTTGCGGGTTGTCGGTCTGGCTCGCCTCGACCGCGCGGGCCACGGTGCCGGCCGAGTTGTCCGCGCGGGCCGTCACCGCAGCAGTCGCTCCGGGCTCCGTTCCCGCGGCAGTCGCCGCACTGACACTGAGAGTGCTCCAAACCATGTCCCTTCACAAGTTGAACGTCGTCGTGGCCGGTGGGCTGGTGCTCGTCCTCGGCTGGGTGGTCGCGGAATGTCTGACCGGCGGAGGATTCGCCCAGGAACCGCCCAAACCATCCACCGCCGAGGTCAAGAAGGTAGACGAGCCAAAGCCACAAGCCGCCCCCAAGAAGACCGGCCCCGGCACGCTACTACTCACGCGCGAAGGCCCGTTCCACGTGCTGACGCCGGACGGCAAGAAGGTGTCCGAGTTCTCCGCCCCCGAGAACACACACAGCAACGGGGCCGGGTGCCTCTCGCCGGACGGTACCCGGGTCGCCGTCGTGGTCGTCGAAGACGGCCCCCCGCGAGCCGAACCACCGGAGTCGTGGCCGTTCAAGGTCGTCGTGCGGACGCTGGGCAAACCCGATTCGGAGAAGACCTGGGATCTGCCCGCTCAGAGCCTGAACCTCAACTGGACCGCCGACGGGAAAAAGCTCGTCGTGGTCAAGCACCCCGAGGTCGAACACGGCAAGAACGTCGAGAACCTGTTGCTCGACCCGGAAACCGGCAAGACGAGTCCGCTCGACCTTCCGGCCGGAGTTCGAGTGCTCGATTGCGGGAAGGACGGGAAGACGTTCCTGGTCGCGTTCACGGAAGAGAAGAAGAAAAAAATCGGGCTGGCCGTGCTCGCCGACGCGACCGTGCGCGAACTGGTCGAAGTTCCGGACTGGCCCCCGGGTCGAGTAACCGGCCGGCTGTCGCCGGACGGAACGAAGGTGCTGTTCTCGGCCGCTGATCCGGAACGGAAAAATGCTCACAAATGGGGGCTCAGCCACCGCCCGTACCTGCTCGATGTGAAGACCAAGAAAGCCGAGCCGGTGCCGGAATTCCCGGAGAACGGCCTGGTGACCGGGATCGCGTGGGCACCGGACGGCCGGCGCATCGCGTATGCTTGGAAGCAGTTACACGACGAGCTGTTAAAGAAAGATCAATTCTCACCGGACGACAACGCGATCGAGACGGAAGCGTTCCTGGTCGTCGCCGACGCGGACGGGAAGAACCCGAAGACGATTACCTCGGACAAGAGACCGTTCGCCATCAACATGATCTTCGGCGCGATCGACTGGCGGTGACCGTTCTACCCCGATCCCCTCTTCGTTAGAGAAGGGATCGGGGTTAGACCTTGCCCAGAACGAGGTCCGCTACCCAACACCCGCGGACATGAACCTGCTTCGGGTCGCGGCAGTGGTTCAGGATATCGTCGCTGTCGCACCCGGCATCCTGGATGCGCATCGGCCAGAATCGGCATCGCACTGAAGTCCCGCGAATCGTACATGCCTCGCGCGAGCGATACCGCGGTGCCAGTTTGCCATGCGCGGTTGAAATGGGCTTTGCGGTTGGGATTGTTAAGAGCCTCGCGGATGAGGGCGACACAGTACGCATCCGCTAGGTAATTGTCCGCCAGCCGCAACGCAAGACCGAGATCCACCCCGACCGAATACCGTCCCCAGTCGGTTGCGGCGCTGACAACTTCAATGGCGCGAACTTGCTTGATGCCCCACCCATCCTTTTCCAGAATCCATTGGGCGCAAGCCGAAGACAGTTTGTGAAAATCCCAATCCAGTCCAACCAACTTGGCGACGCGAAGGCGCTCTTACTGATTGCTCTGACCGATCAAGCATCGTTCCGCCACCTCAATGGCAACGCGAGAATTGTCCCCAAGAATCTCCCAACACGCGCGACAAAGTGCTAACACGGCCCACCGCATCTGTCGTTCGTGTTCGCTGATTCTGAATCCGAGCATGAGTTCTCGCGGGTCAGTGCATGTCCGCCACTCCTGTTCTGTCAACTCTTGCCCTCCTAACGCAAACACCCCCGACCGCGGTTCGCCGTGATCGAGGGTGCGTTGTTTCACCCCCGACCTCGCGGTCGGGGTTCGCCCGGGGTTAGCCCAGGTTCATCGAGAGGAGGAACTCCATGTTGGACTTCGTCTTCCGCGACTTGTTCAGGAGCATTTCCATCGCTTCCACCGGGTGCATGTCGGCCAGCACGCGGCGCAGGATGCGCACCTTGTCGTACTCCTCGGGGTGCATCAGGAGCTCTTCCTTCCGCGTCCCGCTCTTCACCGCGTCGATGGCGGGGTAAACCCGCTTCTCGACGAGCCGGCGATCGAGGTGGAGCTCGCTGTTACCCGTGCCCTTGAACTCCTCGAAGATCACCTCGTCCATGCGCGAGCCGGTGTCCACCAGCGCGGTCGCGAGGATGGTCAGCGAGCCGCCCTCCTCGACGTTGCGGGCCGCACCGAAGAACCGCTTCGGCTTCTGCATCGCGTTGGAGTCGAGACCACCGGAGAGCAGCTTCCCGCCGCCCGGGGCCTCGGTGTTGTGGGCGCGGGCCAACCGCGTGATCGAGTCGAGAAGGATGATGACGTCCTTCTTCATCTCCACCATCCGCTTGGCCTTCTCCAGCACGATCTCGGACACGTGGATGTGTTCTTCCGGCGGCTCGTCGAAGGTGCTCGCGACGACTTCGGCGTTCGGGCTGTTCACCAGCCGCTGCATTTCGGTCACTTCTTCCGGGCGCTCGTCCACGAGCAGCACGAACACGTAAGACTCGGGGTGGTTTTTGATGATCGCGTTGGCCATCTTCGCGAGCAGGATGGTCTTCCCGGTCCGCGGCGGGGCAACGATCAGCCCGCGTTGGCCCTTGCCCACGGGGGTGATGAGGTCCACGATCCGCATCGAGAGTTCGTCGGGCGAACTCTCGAGCCGGAGCCGCTCGTTCGGGTGCAGCGGCGTGAGGTCTTCAAAGCTGGTGACGCCCGTCCCCTCGTCGGGGTGCTTGTTGTTCACCAGTTCGATCTGCATCAGGGCGAAGTTGTCCTGGTTCTCGATCGGCAACCGGATCGGGCCTTCCACCACCAGCCCGGTCCGCAGGCTCATGCGGCGGATCTGCGACGGCGAGACGTAGATGTCTTCCGGGCTGGCGAGGTAGTTGTGCGCCTGGCTGCGGAGGAACCCGTAGCCGTCGGGGAGCACTTCCAGCGTACCGGACCCGCGGACCACCTCGCCGCGCTCGATCTGCCGGCGCACGACGCCGACGATGAGCTGCGCCCGGCTCATGCCGGTGTGTTCGCGAATGCCCTCTTTCTCCGCGAGCGCGAAGAGTTCGGGCATCGGCATGCGGTAGAGGTCGTCGAGCCGGGAGCCGCTGGGTACGGGGCGCGGGCGCTCGACGCGCTCGGGCCGTTCGCGCTCGACGCGCTCGGGGGGCGGCGCAACGGGGGCCGGCGCCGGTGGGGCGCTAGCAGCGGGACCAGCGGGGCCGTCGGTCGGCTTACGGAAGGGCCGTTTGGCAGCTGCCGCACGGAGAAGTGAGGGGCGCGGCAGTGGCGACCCTTCGACGCCCTTGGCGTCGGGCATAGCAGATCCTCGGTCAGAAGGGAAAAGGGGACACGGTGGCGGTGAATCGCCTCCGGTCAGACGTGGCACTTGCGCCACCAATACGGGCTACGCGGGACCACTTCCCCCGTAACGCTAATCAACAAAACTCGGGTAGAGGATTCGCACAGACTTCCCCACTCGGGGCGAGCAGTATTCGCAGTTCAGTCGCCAATCGTCCGGTTTCAGTTGTTCATCCAAAACATCGGGCGAGGTGACCTACAGTGCCAAATAACAGGGGGGGAAGTCAAGACGCGTTATGAGCCGTTATTATTTTCGGCTAACCACGCTGGAAAGTGCGGGCTCCCAACTTACCGGCAGTCTACGCTATTCGCGTTCGCCGTCAACCAGATTATAGGCGTGACGCGACAAAAAATCCACGTTCCCGCTCCCAAAGTGTCAAGAAAACCGGAATGTGGCGGTCGCGACGCCCCAACTGTCCCGCGTCGCGTGCGAGGCGCCGGTCCGATTTCGTCACCTGGATCGTTCAGTCTTGTTACGCTAATTTGCCGCAATTCCACGCTTGCCGCGACACTAACGCTCTTGCCCGCGAGTGCTCATTGGTGTGGCAAGGTGGGCGAATAATGCCGATTGTGGCTGATTCTGCCGTCGGGATTAGTTGGGAAGCGAATTCATGGGGCGGGTCGGCATAGAGCCCGGCCCCACCCTACAAAACGCAGCTCCGATCTCAATACAGCCCGATGTCGAGCGAGTTGGAGAGGGCGCGGGCGACCCACCAGGCGCCGCTGCGCCAGCGGGCGTGGATCTTTACGACCGCGAGTTGGCCCGGGTCGATCGCGGTGTCCGAGTCGGTCATCTCGATTTCCACCAGGTACACCTGCGCCAGCGGGATCAGCACGTTCGGGTCTTCGCTCGGCTTCACCGCGAGCGAACCGCCGCCGCGCTGGGTGAGGGCCAGCGGGACCGTGGCCGCGTTCTGGGCCGGCAACTTCCGCAACTTGCCGCTGAACGTGCGGTCGCTGCGCCCCTTCGCGTACACCGACGCTTCTAGTTCGCCGCGCGCCGCGAGGTCGTCCTTCAGCACGCGGAAGTGCATCGGGGTCACGGGCACTTTTAAGATCAGGCGCCCGGGGTCGCCCACCGCGAAGACCGGGGGGGCGTCGGTGTAACCCCGGTCGTAGAGCTTGCCGATCTCGTCCCGCTTCGGGGCGGTCACGAGCATCCCGTCGCGCGGGGCCTTCAGTTCTTCCAGGTGGCTCTTGCGCGCCAGCAAGCGGCCGACGTCCGCGTCGGCGGTCTCGGCCTTCGCGCGGGCTTTTTTGGCCTCGGCCGCGTACTGCTTATCGGCCGCGTCGTTGCCCGTCCTGCGGGCGTTCGCCGCGGACGTGTTCATCAGCTCGACCGTGCTCCACTGCTCGTTGCTGATCGCCTTCGCCTTCCTCAACTCGATCTCCAGCGCCTCGCTCTTGAAGGCCGCCAGTAACTGCCCGCGCCGCACCTGTTGTCCCGGCCCCACGTCCGCGAGGGACTCCAGTCGGGCCGGTTCCGCCAGCATGACCGCTTCGAGCGCGTCGGGATCGACCGCGACCAGCCCGGTCTCGTGGACCCGGCTCACCGGCAGCGGCAGGAAGAAGAACGCCAGGAGGAGGGACGCGAACACCGCCAGGGTGACGTACACCCGCGCCGCTTTCATGTCTGGTAACCGCCCGCGCTGACGAATGTTTTTGATGAGCTTGTACCCCGGCCAGATGAACAGCGACGCCAGCGACATGATCGCCAACATCTGGCTCAGGACTTTGAGTTTCGGACCCATGAAGTCGGCGAAGAACCACAAAATACTGAACGTGACCACCCAGCGGTAGACCCAGCTCGCGACCGCGTAGATCAGGAACAGCCACTTGCGCCACGGGGCCATGTACGCCTCGGGCGGCACGTCGATGCCCAGGCACTTCGCCTGGAACAGGTTGTTCAGGAACTTGTTGGCCTTCTCGCGCAGGTTCGGCACCTCGAGCCAGTCCGCGAGAATGTAGTACCCGTCGAAGCGCATCAGCGGGTTCGCGTTGAACATCACGGTGGACACCGAGCACAGCACCATGATGCACAGCGCGATGTTGTTGATGACGGGGTACACCGGGGTGTACCACCACACGAACGTGGCGAGCGACGCGATCACCAGTTCGACGTAGATGCCCGCGAAGCTGATGATGATGCGCTTCCACTTATCGGCCAGCGTCCAGGCGTCGGTCACGTTCGCGTAGAGCGCCGGCGAGAGGCACATGAGCAAGACGCCCATCTCGTGGCACTCGCCGCCGAACGCCTTGCAACTCAGCCCGTGCCCGAACTCGTGGATCACCTTCACGATGCCCAGCGAGATCCACATGTAGAGCACGGAGTTCCAGGTGAAGAACTCCTGGTACGCGGGCAGCTTCGCCTGGAACGTGTTGAAGTGCAGCGTCACGTGGACGACGGCCGCGAGCATCAGCCCCACGCTCGCGGCGAAGAACCACGTCGTGAAGACCCACGACAGGTAGCGGAACATCCACGTGAGCAGGCGGTCCGGGTCGAAGACCGGGATCTTGAGGTACAGGATGTTGCTCAGCGTCGCGAGGCGCCGGAGCCGGCGCTGCTTGGCCCGGCGCTGGAACAGGTGCTGGGCCGAGCCCGGCTGCTCGTTCTGCACGAGCCCCGCGGTGACGAGCTGGCGCGCGAACCCTTCCAGGTCCGACTGCTCCAACCGCATCGGCTTGAACTCGTCCTCGAACGCCTCCTGCACCTCTTCCATCGTGTGCTTGCCGTCAAAAAGCTGGAACACGAAGTGCTCTTGCTTGTTGAACCGGTAGTACCGCAGGCACACCGGGTCTTTGATGACGGTGAACGACTTCCCCTCGTACTTCTGCTCGAACGTCTGCAGGTCGGGGCGCACCCGGAGGCGCACCTGCTTCCGGCGCTCCGCGGGGCTGTTCAAGTTCGCAATAAGGTCGTTGGCCATGCTTCACAGGGGAACGGGAGACTCGGGTGACCCCGATAATTCGCGCGGCGCAGGGCTACCTGAATCACGCGCGGCTGGCAAACGCTGACACTTTCGGGCCGGAACCCGTGCTGATCGGGTGGCGACGCACTGCGGCCCCAAAAACGTGTTTTTGATTCGGGTGGGCGATTCGGGCAGCACGCTCAGGGTCGAAACCGGCGCGACGAGCACGTGAACCCGTTGGGGTTGCTCGTCGCGCACCGGCGGTGATTACTTTTCCGGATTGATGATGACGTTGGCGATGCTGTGGTCGAGGAGCTGGAGCTCGCTGTTGTTCATCTCCACGCGCACCGTCAGGTACTTGGTGTCGGTGGCGTCGATGTTCACGATCCGGCCGCTGCGCTTCTTGGGCGCCTCGGTCGGCGGCTTCCACAAGTGAACGGTCCCGGCCGCGGTCCCGACCACGAGGAACGGCTCCCGGCGGACCGGGCTGAACGCGGCGGTCGTGACCGCGGCGCGGCCCGGGGTAATGAGCCGGCCCACCTCGGACCCGCGCCCGCCGGTGCGCTCCGCCTGCCACACCTGGACGGAGCCCTTCAGGTCGCCGTCGCTGCCGGCGGTCACGATCGTGTACGGCTTCGTCGCGGCGTCAACGCCGGCCGGGACCTCGTCCTGACCAAACACCGCGAGCGTGGAGAACGACCCGACCGAACCGACGTTCTGGACCTGGCCCACGGTCTGCCCGGTCGCCGGGTCCACCAGGTCCACGCGGGTCTTGTCCTGGTCGAAGAGCACGCGGGCCCCGTCGCGGCTGACGCCGAGTACGTCGATCGCCCCGGCCCGGTGGTCGAGCGTGCGGACCACGGCGGCCCGCTCGGTGCCCAACTTCCAAACCTTGATGGTGCCGTCCTTCGACGCGGTGACGAGCGTGTTCTGCGGGGTGAAGTTCACGGACGTGACCGAGTCGCGGTGTTCCAGCGGAAGCGAATAGAGCTTCTTCGCGGTCGCGAGATCCCATACGAACACATCGCGGCCCGCTGCGGTGGCGAAGAACCGCCCGTCGTGGTTGACCGAGATCGCTTGTACCGGGGACGAGTGCGCGTCTTCCGGTTCGGTCTTCGGGGAGGTCGGTAACCGGTCGTGGTTCGTCACGTCCCAAATGCGAATCTTCCCGTCGTCGCCCCCGGTAATAACGAGTGCGGCCTTTGTGGTCGCGGGGGTCGCGGCGACGCTCTTCACCCCGACCGGGTGCGGCAGGTTGTGTGGAATTTTCGGGCGGTTCGCGCTCTTGCCCAGGTTCGGATCCCAGACGAGCGCGGTACCGTCGGCCCCGACGGAAACGACGAGCGGCCCCTCCGGGTGCGCGGTCACGGTGATGCCGGTGACCGGCTGGCGGTGCCCGGTGTGCGACGCCAACGGTGCGCTGGGGAGCGCCGGCTCGACGGTCACTTCCATCCCGTAGCGAACCGCGCGCATGTGCTGCACGTCGAGCTGGCCCTCGATCCGCACCTTGTCGGTGCCCTCGATTTCCATGATCTTCTCGCCGGCCTTCACGTACTCACCCGGGCGCCGGGAGATGGTACGAATGACCCCGTTCACCCCGCTCTTGATCTGGTGCCGACCGAGCAGAACTTCTTGTTCCTTGTAATCCGCCTCGGATTTCGCGATCTGCTGGGTCGACTGGTCGAGGTTTTCGAGAAATCGACTGAGCGTGATGATGTCGTCGAGTAAGTCCTTACGGCTAATGTTCCCGGCCTTACCCACTTCCACGGAGAGGTCGTATTTTTTCTGCGCCGCCTCGACCCCCCTTGTGGCGTTGCCCCGTGCCTCGACCGCTGACTTTTTAATCTTCTCGGCCCCCTCCAGGCGCGCCCGAATGAGTTGGTCGTCCATAAACGCGACGACCTGCCGAGCGTCGACGGTCGCCCCCTCGCGGACGCGCTTGAGCGGCGTCGGGCTCTTCGGGTTCGGGTCGCGCGGGTGGTAGACGACCCACTCGGCCCTCTGCTCCGCAGTCAGTTTTTCGTACTCGCCCGGTTTGAACGTCGTTGCGAACAGTTCGATGGTGCCGTCCACCTCGGCCGAAACAGTTTGCCGGTCCTCGTACTGCACGACGCAGTTGGGAACCACGAGCGGTTCCCCGCGTTCCGTCGTAGCCTTGTACACCGGCGGTGCGACTGCCGCGAACAGCGGGGGGCCGGCATCAACCGGGACGCTTTCGGCCGGGGGGCCAGATGATTTGGTGGCTTCGGTCCGAGTTCCGCAGCCGATGAGCACGCCACTGAGGGCGGCCGGGAGGCACCAGGACGCGAGTACGCGCGAGCGCATGACGTTGTCCTCTAGTCACTTAGGGACGATAAGGGTTGTGGCGCGGGTGCCACCGGGGTTTGGCGCTCGCCAGACGGCCGGGAGGCGGGGACAGCAAGGGAACTCCCGTTCCAGGCACGAAGCTCAATCGCTCGTCCGGAACGGGGATCCCGCAAACTCAACGCTTAGAAGAAGAACACGACCTTCTCATAGAACCATTCCCAGACGCCGTGGAAGAGCGTGTAGCCGATCGCGTGCTTGCCACAGCGAATGCGGGTACTCACTTCCAATCCGGTGATGAACAGGTCGCGCGGAACCCACTGGCCTTCCGGGATTCCCGCCACGTTCAGCTTGACGTAAGCCGTGACCACCGGCTCGTTTTCGTCGTGCTCGTTCTTGTTGGGTACGGCTTCGGCCGCGATGTCGTCGCGGTACAGTCGGCCCCGGTAACTCGTGTCCCCTTCGGTCCGCAGGAGGACGTCCACATCAAGGTACTTGCGCGGCCCCTTGATCGGGTCGTTTTCGACCTCGTGCATCTTCGGGTCGGCAAATGCTTTTAGCACCTGCCCGACGTTCCGTTGCGGGATCTTCAACTCGACGTGCCACGGGCCTTCGAGGTACCCGACGCGGAGCATCTCCTCACTGGTGCGCATCGTGCGCCCGAGCAGGCTCTCGCGGCGGTCGTCATTAAGCACGGTCCAGCGTGCGTTAGGGGCCGCGCGAGCCACTTTGGTATCGAACTTCGGCGCGAGCGCGCGGAAGTGACCCTTGGTGTTCGTCTTGCCGCCGTTGAACAGATCGTCCCAGCTCTTGAGATCCGTCAGTGCTTTGGCGTGCCGGAGTTCGGCGAGCTTCTTTTTGCCGAGGTAGTTGTTTTTATCTTCGTCGCGCAAGTTGGACGCTTGAAGCGCCTGCGCCATGGTTTCGATGTCCGCGTTCGCTTCGCGCAGCTCGCCGAACGCACGCTCCTGTTCTTCGCGCAGATCCTTGCTGTCCAACGACACGATTTCAAAGCCGGGGGTGATTTGCTGGCCCGGCTTCGCCCGGATGTCGCGCACGACGCCCTCGCGCGTCGGGTAGATCTTGGCCAGTTCCACCGGCTGCATCTGGCCCTTGGCGTCCATCCGTAATTGGGCGCCGAACGGCGGGACCGACGGCGGCGCGGCCATTACGCCGATGAGGATGGCTACCAGTAGCGCGATGCCCCCCGCGATGAACCGCCGCTTACCACCAACGCCCTCCTGGACCTTGGCGATCGGCCACCACAGGAACTTGAGCGGCACGCGCCGCAGTTCGGCCGCGTTGTACAGTGCGGGGGCGGCGTGTTTGGTCACGATTTCGAGGCGCTGCATGAGCGCCTCGGTTTGTTCCGGCGGGTTGAAGCACTCCATCACCAGCACCGCGCGAGCGGGCTTGGCCGTGTCCTTCTCGCGCTCGTCGCGACAGGGCTGTACGATGAGCAGTTTCGGCTGGCTCTCGTGCAGGTAGTCGTCGAGCGCCCGGGCGACGGCGGGCGGCAGCCCCGGGTCTTTTTCACCCTTAAAGTTGAGCGCCTCGCCCCACTGGAGGACGGCTTCCATCAGGAGCCGCAGCCGGCGCACGTGCGTGCTGGCCTTTTCGACCACGTCTGCCCCGCTGACCGCCTCAACAGTGACGCGCGAGCGGTCGTGGCGGATGCCGACGCACAGCCGGTCGCACTCGATCAGCTTGCGCCCCTCGTTGGCGACGTGATACGCCACCTCCGTCGGGTTCAGGCTGCCGTGGATCTGGCGCGAGAACGATTCGACCTGCGCGTAGGTCTTTTCGACCCCCGCGGCGACACGGGCGTTACTGAAACTGTGGTACTGGCTCGCGTACCCGGCCATCTGGAACGTGTAGTTCAAGAAGGTGGGGTACATGCGCGGGTCGTGCGTCGCGTCCTGGAACACTTCCAGGATGCCGAGCGGCTGTTTGTCGGGCGTGACGATCGGTGCGAACAGCGCGAAGTGGTCGGTGAGGTTGGCGGGCGGGACCGGGCCGGGTTCGCCGGGGCCGGGTGCCATGCGCCCGTTCGGTTCGAGCAGGACCGGGCGCGGCGGCGCGGCCTGGAACACCTGCCGGAGCACCTCGTTGTGGCACTGGCGCCCGCCGCGGCGCGCGTCCAGGCCCATCTTCTCGAAGTTCTCCTGACACGCGAGCTGCAGGAACCCCTGCGGCGTGCGCAGCCACACAGCTCCGGCGGGCGCGTCAATGGCCGAGAGCGTGCGGTTGAGGAACTGCTGGTAGAAGTCGGTGGGCGGCAGCGCGGAGCCGGAGAGCTTCCCGGCCGACTCGAACGCGTCTTCGATCTGGCGCGCGTACTTGCTCTTGGCGTCGTCACCGCCCCCGGAAGATTGGGGGGCAGGCGCGGGCGCGGCGGTCGGGGTCGTGCTCACGGCGAGAACCTCGTACTGCGTTTACACCGAGCAAATCGAATGGCGCGGATGGTCGAGTCCTAACGATCATACCTCGCGAATGGAGGGGCGGGCAAGTTCCCCCTCGGAAGTAGATCCCCGTTGACGGCTCGAACGGCCAAAACCGGCCAAATTAAAAATGGCGACTCGCACCCCGGGGCGCCCCTATCTTACGCACGGATCACGCGCCCGGGTGCTGATTCTCCCAAGTGAGAATATGGTGCATCAGGTCGCCGGGGTCCATGTCGGAAGCCGGGAGCGGCCAATCGAACCGCTCGGACGCGGCCAACTGGATCGCGGCCCCGCGATCGAACGGGTCGTTCCACAATTGTACGAATCGCCCGATCGCGCGCCCACGACGGCACAACCGTTCGACGCACGACCACGCATCGTCTTCCGTGCGCGCGGCATCTGAAAGTAGTTCCGTCCAGTCCGCGAGCCACTCCACCAGCATCCGGGCCTCGATGTCCCCCAGCCCGCGGGTCAGAGCTTCGTCCCGCAACACGTAGCGAATGATCGAGTCACACTGCGTCGGCATGAACCGTCCCCCAAGCCGTCCACGACAATTCTCGGCCGACGGATCCCCCAACCCGTCGGCCTCGCCCGTCCCCGTCCCGCGTGCTTCGTGTGAAGTGCCGGGCCTATATCGCCGATTCGTGGCGCTCGCAAGCGGACATCGCGCGCTTCGGAGGCACTCGGAACCGACTTTTGAGTGCGGAGTTGGCACGGGCGAGCAAGTGACGTAATCTGGGCGAACACACGGACCGCAATCAGGTGCTCTCCGCCCGGTACCCGGGCCACCATTTGGACTGCTCATGACCGAACCGGCCGAAGTCGCCCTCGTGCTCGCTGCCGTTTTTGTGCTCGGGGGCGTCCTGACGTGGGCGCTCCCGTCTCTTTTGCGCCCCGTGCTGTGGCTCGTTGCAAACGGGCTGTACCGGTTCACGGTGTATCACCGCGAGCGCGTGCCCGCCCGCGGCGGCACCCTGATCGTCGCCAACCACGTCAGCTACGTCGACTGGCTCGTGCTGTGGGTCGCGTGCCCGCGCTCGGCCGCGTTCGTGCTCTGGGGCGGGTATTACTGCAACCCGGTGCTGCGGTTCTTTTTGTCGTGGGCGCGGCACAACACGATCCGCGTCGCCAACCGCACCACGCGCCCGCACGCGGTCAACGACAGTTTGAAGCAAATCGCTGCGGCACTGGACGCGGGCCGCATGGTCGTGATGTTCCCCGAAGGCGCGCTCACGCGGACCGGAAACATGCTCCCGTTCGGGCGCGGCATCGAGCGCATCCTGAAGCTGGCGGCTACCGACGTCTCGGTGATCCCCGCGTGTACAACGGGCTTGTGGAACGGCTTCTTCAGCCACGGGGCCGGGCGGATTTTGTGGAAGTGGCCGAAGGCGTTCCGCCCGCGCGTGAGTGTGCTGTTCGGGGAAGCGAAGAAACCTACCCCCCCGTCCCCCCTCCCTGAAGGGAAGGGAGTCTCAGAAGAACCTACCCCCCCGGCCCCCTTCCCTGAAGGGAAGGGGGAGCAGGCGCGCGATCCCGCTGAGATTGGAACCACGCGCGGTGGCGGTTCTTTCTCCCCCTTCCCTTCAGGGAGGGGGGCCGGGGGGGTAGGTTCTGCCGACAGCCGCACCCCTTCAGGGAGGGGGGCCGGGAGGGTAGGTTCTCCCCTCCGCGCCGCGGACATTCGGCTCGCGGTGCAGGAAGCGACCGCGGAACTTTCGATCCTCGAAAGCGATCACTTGCTGCTGGTACACCGGCGGTTCGTGCGGGTCGCGTCGAAGTTGCGCCGATTGTTCCGGCCGGCCATTGTGGACTACTCCGGTGGGTCGGCGCGCACGCTTACATGGGCGAAGGTGCTCGTCGGCGCGCTGTGCGTCACGCGGTTTTTGCAGTCGCGTGTGGGCGAAGCGCAGAATGTGGGTATTTGGCTCCCGACGGGATTGGGCAGCGCCCTGGCGAACATCAGCGTGGCCTTCCTGGGCAAAACGTCGGTGAACCTGAACTACACCGCTGGGACCGCCGCCGTGCGCTCGGCCGTGAAGCAGGCCGGTGTGCGGTTCGTTATCACCGCGAAGAAGTTCACCGCGCGCGTGCCGCTCGATCTTCCCGACGACGTGCAACTGATCTACCTCGAAGACGCGCTCGAGTCCGTCACGAAGGGGCAGCGCGTCCGCACGTTCCTTCTGGTGCTACTACTCCCCGGTTGGGCGATCGATTACTTCCTGCTCGGGTTGTCCAAGCACCGGCCCGACGACGTGCTCACCATTGTGTTTTCCAGCGGCAGCACGGGCGAGCCGAAGGGCGTGGTGTTGACCCACCGGAACATCACCGCGAACACCGACGCCTCCCGGCACACGTTGGAGGTCGTGCCGGGCGAAACGCTGTTCGGCATCCTCCCGTTCTTCCACAGCTTCGGGTACACGGTGTGCTTGTGGCTGCCGATGAACGCGCCGTGTACCGCGGTGTACTTCCCGGACCCGCGCCAGGCCAAAGAGGTCGGCGACCTCGCGCGCACGCACCGCGCCACGGTTATGGCCGCGACCGCGACGTTCCTCCGGTTCTACATCCGCCGGTGCGGTGCGGACGATTTCCGCACGCTGCGGCTCATCATCTGCGGCGCGGAAAAGCTGCCCGTGAAACTTCAGGACGAGTTCCGCGCCAAGTTCGGAGTGCTGCCACTCGAGGGGTACGGCTGCACGGAACTGTCGCCGGTGGTGTCGTGTAACATGCCGGACGTGAACATCGGCGGGATGCTCCAACAGCGGAACTACCGCGGAACGGTCGGGCAGCCCATCTTCGGTGTGTGTACGAAAGCCTTTGATCCCAACACGATGGAACCGCTCCCGATCGGCGCGGAGGGTGTGTTGTGCAGTAAAGGGCCGAACGTGATGGTCGGCTATTTGAACCAGCCGGAGAAGACCGCGAACGTGATTCGGGACGGGTGGTACAACACCGGCGACGCAGGGCTGATCGAGCCGGAGGGGTTCATTCGCATCACCGGGCGACTGTCTCGGTTCGCGAAGATCGCCGGCGAAATGATCCCGCTGGAACGACTCGACGACGAGATGCACGACGCGCTCGCGACCGGGGGCGATCGCGTCCTGGCCGTGGCCGCGGTGCCGGACGAGAAGCGCGGCGAGCGCGTCGTGGTGCTGTACCTTCCCGAGATCGAAGCGAAACTGCCCGACCTCTTGGCCGCGCTACCGAAGCGCGGCATCCCGAATTTGTGGGTACCGGACCGGCGCGACTGTTACCCGGTGGACGCGATGCCGGTTCTGGGAACGGGCAAACTCGATCTGAAGAAGCTCAGCGACTTGGCGAAACAACTGGCGACGGGCAAGGCGTGAGCGGTTGGCGTTTTAACCGCTCACATCAGTTCACTCGGAGGTCGGGACGTGTCGCGTCTCAAGTTCCTCACGGCGCGGTGGGCCAACCTCATCCTCGCGAACTACGCGGTGCCGGAGGAACTGCTGCGCCCGCTGGTGCCGCCCGGGTGCGAACTCGACCGCCGCGGCGGGGCGTGCTGGGCCAGTCTGGTGGGGTTCCAGTTCCTCGGTACGCGCGTGCTCGGGATCGGGTGGCCGGGGTTCCGCAACTTCCCCGAATGGAACCTGCGGTTCTACGTGCGCTGCGGCGAAGAACGCGGCGTGTGCTTCGTGCGCGAGTTCGTGCCGCAGTGGACGGTCGCGACCATCGCGCGCGTGATCTACAACGAACCGTACCGCGCAGCGCGCATGTCGATGGACGTGAAGGACCAGCCCGAAGTGCTCACCGCGACGTACACAGTAAAATGGGCGGGGCGCGTCCACTCGCTCCGCGCGGTCGGAGCGAAACCCGCGATCCGACCTGCTTCCGATAGCACCGAGCACTGGTTCAAAGAGCATTCATGGGGCTTCGGAACGTCGCACCGCGGAAAAGCGATCCGCTACGAGGTGAACCACCCGGAGTGGGACATTTACCCGGTGCGCGAGTCCGCGGCCGATGTCGATTGGGCGCTGCTGTACGGCCCAGCGTGGGCCGTCATGAACGCGGCGAAACCGGCGTCGGTTGTGCTCGCTGCCGGGTCGGAGATTAGCGTCTACCCGAAGGGCTGACTGGCTTGCGTCTCCTCGAACAGACTCGGACCGGTCACCAAACGCGCCAACACTTTGAGCCGCTCCCCGTTTCGGGTAGAGTCGTGGTGTTCCACGTTCGAGTCCATTTCTCCTTAACGAGGAAGACCCATGCGCTTCTGTTTCCGGGCGATCGCGGGGCTGATGGTGATCGCGTGGGCGTTACCCGTCGTGGTCGGTCAACCGCCGGAATTAGGTGGGCCGATACCGGGTGGTCCGATCAGGCCCCAACCCGCCAAACCGCAACTGACGGTGAAGGTGTTCAAGCTGGAGCGCGGCGAGCCCGGGGCGGTGGTCGAGGCCCTCAACTCGCTGCTCGAATCACCCGATGTCGAGGTAAACTCGCCGATGGGTCCGGGTGGCCTCCCCGGTAGCATGCCGGGTGCTGTTCCGCCCGGTGGGTTCGGCGGGTTCGGCGGGTTCGGCGCGGTGCCACCCGGCGGACAGTTCGGGTTCGGTGGCCTACCCGCGCCCGCCGCCGGACAAGCTGGGTTCGGGGGGGCGGGGCAACTCGGGGCTGTCGGTTGTTTCATCGGGAACGGCGGAGTCAACACGATCCCGGTGTGGCGAGCGACGGCGCAGGCGCGGACGCGATCGGTGGTCGTGCGGGGGTCGGAGCGGCACCTCAAGGTCGCCGCTGATCTGGTGGCGATCCTCGACCGCGCGGCGAACGACCCGCTACCGAAATTGCAGGTCGTCAAGGCGTTCACCCTGAAACACGCTACTGCCGAAGAACTGGCAGAGGTGATTAACGCCCTGTCGTTCGAGGGCGTGAAACTGGCGACCCCAGATGTGCGCTTGTTGACACTCGTGGCTCCGGACGACGCGGTGAAATCGATCGAAGAGTTGGTCAAGGAACTCGACGTGCCCGGCAAGGACAATTCGGAACCCAAGCCAAAGCCGAAACCGGAACCGAAACCAGAATCGAAGTAGGGATCGAAACGGAACGAGCACGCCCCGAAGTCGGGGCGTGCTCTACCAAAGTGGTGAACTTCGCACACCTGGTGCTACCGACCGCTCCTCACTTCCGTTAAACTCGCGCCACCGCTCCACTCTCCTCCGGAGTCGTGCCGATGTTGCGCCACACCACTCTCCCGTCCTGTCTCGCACTCGTATTCGCACTGACGCACGCTCGTGCCGCCGACTGGACGCAATTCCGCGGGCCGACCGGGAGCGGCGTGAGCGCGGAGACGGGGCTGTCGTCGAAGTGGAGTGCAAAAGAGAACGTTGCGTGGAAGACCGAAATGCCCGGTCCCGGGACGTCGTCCCCGGTGTTCTTCGGCGATCGCATCTTCATCACGTGCTACACGGGTTACAACGTGCCCGGGCGGGCGAAGGCCGAACAAGTCGACCTGCGCCGCCACCTCCTCGCGCTCGACCGCAAAACCGGTCGGGTACTCATGAACAAAGAGGTCGAAGCGAAACTGCCGGAGCAGGACAAGATCCGCGACACCCACGGCTACGCCTCCAGCACGCCCGCGGTGGACGCGGACCGCGTGTACTGCTTCTTCGGCAAGTCCGGGGTGTTCGCGTTCGACCACGCGGGTAAGCAACTTTGGCAGGCGGATGTGGGTACGAAATTGAGTGACTGGGGCTCCGCCGCGTCGCCGGTGCTGCACGGCGACCTCGTAATCGTGAACGCCAGTGTCGAGAGCCAGACGCTGTTCGCGTTCGATAAGAAAACCGGCAAGGAGAAGTGGAAGGTCGCCGGCATCAAGGAATCGTGGAACACGCCACTCGTCGTGAAGACGAAAGACGGCAAGGACGAGTTGGTGGTCGCGATCATGGGCAAGGTGCTCGGGTTCGACCCGGCGACCGGTGCGGCGCTGTGGAGTTGTGACACCGATATCACGTGGTACATGGTGCCGAGTTTGGTGGCGCACGACGGCATCGTGTACGCGCTCGGCGGGCGCAGCGGGATCGCGGCCCTGGCCGTTCGCGCCGGCGGGACGGGTAACGTGACGAAGACGCACCGGCTCTGGACGAGCAAGAAGGGCGCGAACGTGCCCTCGCCGGTGCTTCACGACGGTCACCTGTACTGGATGAACGAGGTGAGCGGAACGGTGTTTTGCGCGAAGGCCGCGACCGGCGAAGTGGTGTACGAAGAGCGCGTTCCGCGCCCGGGCGACATTTATGCGTCGTCACTGTTGGCCGATGGCCGGCTGCACTATCTCTCGCGCGACGGGCGCACGTTCGTGGTCGCGGCCAAGCCGGAGTACGAGCTGATCGCGACGAACGACCTGCGCGACGGGAGCCTGTTCCACGCGACGCCGGTGGCCGCCGACGGCCGGCTCTTCATCCGCTCCGACAAGTACCTGTATTGCCTGGGAAAATAGATCGGGCTGTGCTCGGGTTTCGCCGAACCTCCGCGAGCGGAAGCGTGTCCGCGTTCGTGGAGGAACCCGCCCATGAAACGCTCGGTCGATTTCGCGCGGTGCGTTTTTGTCCCGCGCTACCACGTCGAGAACGTGCCGGCCGGGAGCACAATTTACGACGTGAGCAGCTACGCGGAACCGCCGTACTGCGAGCTCAGCCCGATGTGGGTTCACGGCGGGATTCCCGTTCCCGGAACCTCCGGCGAAACGAGCGATACGGTCGAGGGCGTGTGGCAGGGGCTCAAGATCATTCGCGGGAAGACCGCGCCGCGGTACTTTCGCGGGCCGGGCGCGAAGCGCGGCGGGAAGCCGTCCGGTCACCTGTTCGGCGCGAAGCACCTCGGGGTCGTTGATGCGCGGCGCCTGATCTACGTCCCGACTTACGAATGGGTGATCGAGAACCGCATTTCACCGGAACTGGTTCGGGCGTTCATCAATGCGGCCCGGGCGGGCGTGACGCAATACTTCCACGACGTCGGCGACAACGGCGACCCGAATGATGCGGACCAGCCGCTCGCTCATGCGGCCGTGCTGGTCCGTTATTTGAATCGGATCGCGGCCCGATGAGGGGCGCCCTCAATATCCCACCGCGGCGCCGTCTTTGCGCGATTCGGTGCCACCGTGGAGCACACCGGTTTTCGGGTCGATCATGATTCCCTGGTAACCGCCGCTGTTCACCTTCACGCGCTCCACGACGTGTCCGCGGCGCTCCAGTTCCTTAACCACTTCGTCGGGAATCCCGATCTCGGCTTTAATCGTGCCGCCCTTCGGTTTCTCCGCGGTCCCGGTCGGGGTCGCGCTGCCGACGTGCTCCACGCGCGGCGAATCCCCGGCGGCCTGCACGCTCATACCGAAATCGATGAGGTTCACGAGCACCTGCGCGTGGCCCTGCGGCTGCATGTCGCCGCCCATCACGCCGAACGTGAACCACGGCTTGCCGCCCTTCGTCACCATCGCCGGGATGATCGTGTGGAACGGGCGCTTGCCCGGTTCGAGCTTGTTCGCGTGGGTCTCGTCGAGCGCGAACAGGCACCCGCGGTTCTGGATGCCGAACCCCGTGCCCGGCGCGGACAGTCCCGAGCCGAAGCCGCTGTAGTTGCTCTGAATCAGCGACACGCAGTTGCGGTCCTTGTCCACCACCGTGAGGTAAATCGTTTCCGACGTGCTGAGCTTCGGGTCGCCCGCGGGGACGTTGGTGAGCGCGTGCTTCGGGTCGAGGAGCTTGGCGCGCTGCGCGGCGTACTCCTTGGAAACGAGTTCGGTCACCGGCACTTTTGCGAACGCGGGGTCGGCGTAGAACTTCGCCCGGTCCGCGAACGCGAGCTTCTTCGCCTCAACAAGTAGGTGCCAGTAATCGGCCGATTCCGGCCCCATCTTCTTGAGGTCGTGTGGTTCGAGCAGGTTCAGCATCTGGAGCGCGGCGATGCCCTGACCGGGCGGCGGCAGTTCCCACACGTCGTACCCGCGATAAGTGGTTTTGACCGGTTCCACCCACTCGGACTTGTGGTCGGCGAAGTCCTTCAGCGCGAAGAGCCCGCCGACTTTGCCCGAGAGCGCGACCAGTTGTTCCGCGATCGGTCCCTTGTAGTAAGCGTCGCGCCCGCTTTCCGCGATGAGCGTGTACGAGCGCGCGAGGGCCGGGTTCTTGAACACCTCTCCCGCGTTCGGAGAGCGGAGCTGGGTGCCGTCGCGGATCAGGAACGTTTCGCGCATTCCGGGGTCGCGCATCTTGTTGGCCGACTTCCAGTGCCCCGCGATCACTTCCGGCACCGGCACGCCTTTTTCAGCGTAGTTGATGCTCGGGGCGAGCAGTTCCTTGAAGCTCTTCGTGCCGAACTTCTGGCGCAACTGGTCCCAGCCATCGACGCACCCGGGCACGGACCACGACAGCGGCCCGGAGGTGGGGATGTCCGTCAGTTTCTTGTCCCGGAAGTACGCGAGCGTGGCCCGGCCCGGCGCCCGCCCGCTCGCGTTCAGGCCGTAGAGTTTCTGCGTCTTCGCGTCCCAGACGATCGCGTAGAGGTCGCCGCCGATGCCGCAGGAGGTCGGCTCCATGAGGCCCATTGCGGCGTTGGTCGCGATCGCGGCGTCCACGGCGTTGCCGCCGCTTTTCAGCACGTCCAAGCCAATTTGGGCCGCGAGTGGGTGGCTCGTTGCGACCATCCCGTTGGTCGCAACGGTTTCCGAACGCCCGGCTTTACCGGCTTGTGGGGTCGGGCGCTCGGCGGGGAGCAGCGGTGTCATGGTGAGCGCGAGAACGGTGGCAGCGAGAACGCGCGTGAGCATAGAGTGGGTAGGGGTCAGAGTGGCGCGGTGCGCATCGGATGCGCACCGCGCGGGAACGGGCTACTTCTTGGGGATCGGTACTTGTTCCTTCGCACGCAGGTACGCGATCAAGTCGCGCACCTCGTCGGGCTTCATCGCGTCGAACAACCCCTCGGGCATGATCGACAGTGCGGTTTGCTTGCGCGTGACGATGTCCGCGACCGGAACCGTGAGCGTGTCGTTCACGGTGCGCACGGTAACGGCGTCCTTCGTTTCGCGCAGCACGATCCCGCTCACCACGCGGTCGTCGGCGAGGCTGAAGTTCACCATCCGGTATTCGTTCGGCACCACCGCGCTGGGGTCGAGGACGTTTTCGAGCACGTATTCGAGGTTCGAGCGCTGCGACCCGGTCAGTTCCGGACCCACCGCTTGCCCCTCGCCGAACATCTTGTGGCACGACGCACAGTTCTTCGTGAACAGCGCCCGGCCGTTGGCAATGTCGGCCTTCTTGACGGTGTCCTCGGTGAGCACGTCCTTCCACTTTTTCATGAGCGCCGTGCGCTCCTTGGCGATCGGAGTGATTTTACCCCACACCTTTTCCAGTCGCTCGGACACGCCCTTATCGTTGAGCGCGAGCACTTGCCGGGCGGTGACAACGGGAACATCCGCGCGCGGGATCGTACCTTTCTCGATGGCGTCGAGCAGTTCTTTCGCGAACCCGACACGCGCGGCGAGCGTTTGCACCGTGTCCGCTTTCTCTTCAGGTGTGAGTTTCGGGTACGCCTTGATGAGTGCGGCCGGGGTACCGGCGTCGGGGAAACTCGCGAGCGTGCGAATCGCAGCGCCTCGCAAGTCAGCGTCGCTCAGGAGCGCTTGAAGCGTTTTCGCGAAGTCGGGGAGCTTCCGCGGCGCGAGCAGTTCGACCGCGGCCCGGCGCTCCTCGGGTTTTGCGCTCGTGTCAGTAACGCGCTTCAGCAGTGTGGAAATCGCGTCCTTGTCGCCGAACAGCACCGCGACGGCTTCGGCCGCGCGCTTCACCTCGCGCGAATCGGTTTTGAGCAGGTCCGCGTAAACGGCGGCCCACTCCTTCGGTGCGGTTGCGGCCTTCTGCCCAGCGAGTGATTCGCGAATGCCGTTTAGCACGTCGAGCCGCACCTCGTCGGCAGAAATCTTTCCGATCTCGCCGACCAGCCCCGCGAGGTTCTCGGTCGCGTTGGGTTGCGCGAGGAGGAACCGCACGGTGTTCCGACGAACTAGTGCGTTTTCCGTCCCCGAAAGGGAGCTGAGCGCAATTTTCGGAAAGCGCGTGTACCAGCGCTCGATGCCGTACCAGAGCATGAGCGACAGCGCGGGATCGTTTTTGACGAGTTTGTGTCGGTCGAGTGAGCTGTACACCGTGTATGGCTGGCTATGGGACTGTAGCGCCGAGGCCGCAGCAGCTAGCACATGTGCCGATTGCTCCAAGTCAAGATTGGAACCCATCATGAGTTGCGAAAAGGTACGAGACGGGCGGGCGCCAAGGCGGTAGCCCCACGCCCGCAGCACTTCGTCGTGGTCCGTGTACAGTGCGGGGATCTCTTCGTCGGTGAGTTTGCCGGTCGCTTCCAGCGCCCACAGCCCGCGGAGCCGGCGCGCGGTGTCCGTTTCGTCCTTCAGAATCTTCCGCAGCGCGTCCGGAGTAGCTTTCTCCAGTTTCCCGGCCGCAGCGCGCTCTTGAAGCACGCGACGCGCCTTCCGCACGAGCCAGTCGTTCGGCGACAGTTGCAGCTTCACCAGTTCTGTGTCGGTGAGCTTCGAGACGTCGGTTTTCAGCGGGTTCGCGTTCTTGTAAACGACGCGGTAGATGCGCCCGTTGGTGGTGTCGGCCTTGTCGTAGTTGTGGCACTCGCCCGTGTCGCACCAGTCGCTGACGTACAGCCCGCCCTCGGGTCCGGTCTTCACGCAGATGCCGCGGAACCACGAATCGTTCGCGAACAGGAAGTCCTTCCGGCGGACGCCCTTGTAGCCGCTGGCGGTGCGGGCCAGGCCGTCGTTATTGAGGCGGTTCCCGTGGATGTTCGCGGTGAACAGCGTGTTGCGGTACTCGGCGGGGAAGTTATCGGCGAGGTAGATCGCGGCACCCGAGTGCGCGTGCCCGCCGCCGGCATCGGAGTGCTCGGGCTTCCCGCCCACGCCGGTCCCGCGCGAACTGGTCCAGTCGCCCCCGGCCCAGTGCCGGTAGTCGACGCAGCTCTTTAGCAGCCCGTAGGCGTGCGGGTTCGCGTCCTGGCCGTACATGCGTTCGTAGTGCGCGCCCGGGGCGAAGTGGAACAGGTGGTCGATCACGCAGTTCGTGATGAACAGTTCGCCGTGGTCGTTGAAGTCGAGGCCGAACGGGTTCGTGGTGCCGTGCGCGAACGCTTCAAACCGCTTCTCCGTGGGGTGGTAGCGCCACACACCGCAATCGATGTAGGTGCGCTTGTCCTTCGGGGTGCCCGGCGCGCCGACCCACGCCTTCGCCTGGATGCCGTTGCAGCCGTACAGCCAGCCGTCCGGTCCCCATACGAGCGAGTTGAAGATGTTGTGCTTCGTGTCGATCATGTTCCAGCCGTCGAGCTTCACCTCCGGCTTGCCCGGCTTGTCGCCTTCGAGGATCGGAACGAACAGCAGGTTCGGCGACGAGCAGAGCCACACGCCCCCGAACCCGAATTCGATGCCGGAGAGGTTTGAGCCGTTGTCGAGGAACACGGTCTTCTTGTCGTGAACCCCGTCGCCGTCGGTGTCTTCGAGGATGACGACGCGGTCCTTCCCCTTCCCGTCCTTCGACCAGATCGGGTAGCTGAGGCACTCGACCACCCACATGCGCCCGCGGTCGTCGAACGTGAACGCGATGGGTTGCACCACGTCCGGTTCGCCCGCGAACAGCGTGACCTTGAAGCCGTCGGGAACGGTCATGGCCTTCGCCGCGTCCTTGGCCGGAATCGGTTTGTCGGCCGGAGGAAGATCGGCAGCGCTCGCGGACGCGGTCAGGAGGAGCAGGAGAGAAAGCAAAACAGTTCGCATGGTGTCAACTGGCGGGTTGGGGGAGGGCTGAATTCGGGATATGGTAACCGCAAGCGCGACGAGAATCGAACCCCTTTTGCCGGGAGCGAACAATGCCCGCCGTCCTCTCCGATGCCGCGGCCCGCGAGTACCATACTGCGGGATTCCACCTCGCACGCGGGTTCTTCGACTCCGCAGAGATCGATCTGCTGAAGCGCTCCGCGAAAGAAGACAACGAACTCGACAAGCGCTCGTTCGGGCGCGCGGACGGTGAGGGGGGCGTGGTGCGGTTGTCGCTGTGGAACCACCCCGGCGACGGCATTTACGGCATGTTCGCCCGGTGCGAACGCATTGTGCGCAGCGCCGAACAGTTACTCGGCGGCGAGGTGTACCACTACCACTCGAAAATGATCCTGAAGGACGCGAAGGTGGGCGGGGCGTGGGCGTGGCACCAAGACTACGGCTACTGGTACCAGAACGGCGTGCTCACTCCAAACCTCACGAGTGTGTTTATTGCGGTCGATCCTTGCACGAAGGAAAATGGCTGCCTGCAAGTGATTCAAAACTCGCACCACGCGGGGCGCATCAATCACATCCTGACCGGCGATCAGGCCGGCGCGGACCGGGAGCGCGTCGAGGAACTGCTGAAGCGCCCCGACCAATTCCCGCTCGAATACGTTCTGATGGAACCCGGCGACGCGCTGTTCTTCCACTCGAACTTGCTGCACCGCAGCGACCAGAACAAGAGCGACAACCCGCGCTGGGCGATGATCTGCTGTTACAACGCACGGGCCAACGACCCTTACAAGGAGAGCCACCACCCGCGCTACACTCCACTGAACGTGGTGCCGGACGCGGCCATCAAACAGGTCGGCGTGAAGCGGTTCGCGGATAGCGGTAACGTGGCGTGGCTCGAAGATACGCGCGACAGCAGCGCGAAATCACTGTTGAAGGAAGAGGCGTCCTGAGCCGGCGAGATTTGTCGCGTCTACCGTCGATTATCCGCGGAGGTGCCGCGTGCCACAACCGACCTCGAACCGCCCGCCGACGATCGCCGAAGCCTTTTTCCGCACCGGCTTCGGGTGCGCTTCGGCCATTGTTTTCAAGATCGCGGTCGTCGTGATCGTCGTTCTCGTGTTCGACTGGCGAAGCCGGGAGAAGGAGGCGCGACAAGAAGCCGAACGCGCGGCAACCAGCGAAACCGCGTCCCGGCTCGCTGACGAGATCGCGAAAGACACCGACCCCAACGGCCGCTTCGTCCGCAAGCCCGTCGGCCCACTGTCGGAAACCGATGTGTGGGGGCGGGCACTTCGACTGGACTACCAGCCGGGCACGCTGTCCGACGGGTTGGAGGTGCGCTCGGCCGGACCCGATGGTGAGTGGAACACCCGCGACGACGTGGTCGTGACCCGCAGTTCAAAAATCAGCAATAAGGTGCTCGTTCGTGACGCGGCCGGTGGGCTGTTCGACGCGGCGAAAACCAAGTTGTGGGGCAAGAACCCGCCCGACACCGAGAAGAAGTGACGTCGCACTTCAACTATTACTTGCTCTCACGAAGCAGCATTACAAGGCGAGTTTCCCAATCGTAACCCCGAGGTGCAGTGGTGCGGGAACTGGCGCTCGTCGTCGGTACGATGGCATTCGCGGCCTTGCACTTGCTCTGGTACACTCAAATCGTTGCCCTCTGGCTCTGGGAACTCAGCGGCGGCATTCGGTGTGAAGGACGACTGGCGGTCTACGGTGCGAGCGATTGGGCGTGGACGACGCCGGTTCACCTGCCAGCCGGCCTCATATTCGTCTCCCCACTTGGCGCGATTGGTATCCTGCCCCTTTTGCCCGGCTCGTTGCTGGCCGGCTTTGCGGCCACTGAGTTGCTCCTCACTGATCCAAGCCGTTCCATTTCCCGTACCGGTCGGTGGCGGCTCTGGCTTTTCCTGTTGGGTTGGGCTTGGATACCGGTTCCTGCGTCCGTGAGTTGGATCTACCAGTGGACCGTGGTCTACTGATTGCTTCTTGCGAGTCGGCACCGCCTGGGCAAAGCGGTGCACTCATTTCTACATCTGACCGGGTGTTCTAATAACGACGGCCCCAGCCGGGATAAATTGGCGGCGAACTGGTTCGGTACTGTGTCGTTCCGGTCGTGACGGTGCCGCGCCGCGATACGTGCTGATAGGACAAGCCGACCGTGTTCGTGACGCGGGTCGGTCGAACGGTGGTGGCCGACGTGATGGCGAACGCGCCCGGCGCGCACGCGACCCCGCTCGGCGTGAAGCCGCTCGCGGCGTGCGTTGCGTAGAGCGAGGGTATGCCCTTTGACAAGCTGGAATCCTTTTGATTCAATCGCACGTAGTGCTGCCAGAGCGGATTCGTGTACTCGGGTGACACCGAATACCACGGCCGAAAGGCACTGGCCCCGTAAAGATCGAGGAGCGGGTCGGTGAGGTCGGAAGGGGAACCCCGCAGTGCGAGGCCGGCGCTCGTTGTCGTTTCGCCGCTCCGCCGCGCGAAGTTGCCGTAATAGTATGTGTTGAGATTCGGCCCGATGTAGAGCGCGTCGAACGCCCCGCCCCGGCCCCACTTCCCCTCAACTCCGAACGGGATCACGTACTCGGGCCGGTACGTCCACTTGCTCTTGGCCCGCTGCGCCTTCGAGAAGTACATCGGCACGTAGAGCAGTCCCCGTTCCTCCAGCGCGAAGTCCCAGTACCCCGGCACGAACACGAAGCCGGTTTCGGTCGCTACGTACTGGCTCTGCTGCCAGATCGCGGTTTCACGGACCGGCGCCCAGTACCCGGGATGCCACTCGAACAGTCCGTCTTTACGTTCCCAAATACCGGGAACCCACATCGCATTCGGGTTCTCCTTCACTTCGGGAGACTCGTCTTTAGGCGCGGGCGGTTCAGGCAGGTCCGCGAGTAGAGTTTTGGTTTCGGTCGGTTTCCAGTAGCCGGGGAAGTAGGTCCACTCGGATTTGGTTTCCTTCCAGTGCCCCGGTTCCCACGTGCGTCCGGGCGGCACGTTACGGTAGCACCCGCACACCCAGATGAAGTCGGCCCGGTCCGCGTCCCACTGCCACTGGCCCGGAATCCACCGCGCGATCGGGCTCTCGACCTTCACGTTCGGCGCGACTTCGTCGATCGGTGGCGGCGGGGCTTTGGGGGCCGTAATGCCCTTACCGCGTACACTCGCGCCGGGTTGGGCAAAGGCTTCGTGAACCGGTCCTCGCTCGACAACCGTGACCGGCTGGGTTGCCGGTTCGACTTTTTTCTCGGGCTTGGCGGAGGGAACGGGCAGCGGTAACGGGACCGGGTCTTGCGCGCGCCCGGAAGTCGCGAGCGCGAACGCGGCACAGAACGCCGTCGCTCGCGCGAAATGAGAGTGTGACATCGTGCGGCAACTCCTACGGGCAGGTGCGAGGGTGCCGCTATGTCGTCATGTGGGTATCATTCGCACCGCTTTACACGGAATGTCATCCAAACCGGGACCGTACCCGGCTCAGAAGCTCACCCCCGCGCCTGCCGCGGTCTTGAGAACGCACTCGCGGACAATACTTGCGTCGAAATCGGGATTTTTTGCGGCAGATGTGTTACTGATGATTGCTTAATTATTGCAATAGTCTTCTTTGTGCGGCGATGGCCCCGTTGCATTGTGAAGAGGAGCCGCGGATCAACGCAGATAAACGCGGATCAAGACAAGAAGAGTATTCGATTCAAATCCTTCTTTTCTGATCTGCGTTCCATCTGCGTTGATCCGCGGCTTGCATTTATTTGGCCGCCATCAAATAGTCTTCCAGCATCTGGAACTGTTTGCCGAAGTCGTGCTCCGTGACCCCAACGGGGCTCTTGAAGAAGCACGCGGTGTGCGACATCGGCCCACTTTCGCCCCGACGCTGCGCGAGAGCCGCGAGCCGGACGAGGTCGATCACGAGGGGCGCGGCGAGCAGCGAGTCGCACCCCTGCCACGTGAACTGCATCATCATCTTCGTGCCGAGGAAGCCCTCGTAGTGGATATGGTCCCATGCGGTCTTCCAGTCGTCCAGCGACTCGATGTACTCGATGCTCACGTGCGATTGCGGCTTGTACCCGAGCAGTTCCGCGAGGAGCAGATCCTTGCTCTTCACCTTGCTGGCCTTGTTGTCGGGGTCGTTGAGCACCTGCCCGTCGCGGTTGCCGAGGATGTTGTGCCCGACCCAACTGAGGACGCGGAGGTTGCGCCGGGCGAACATCGGCGCCAGCACCGATTTGATGAGCGTTTCGCCGGTCTTCAGGTCTTGCCCCGCGTGCGGGACGCCGCGCTTGCGCGCGAGTTCTTCGAGTGCGGGAAGTGTAGCGCCGCGGCTCGGGGTCATGTTCACGTAAGGTAACCCGGCGTCGAGCGCGGCGAATGCGTACACCCCGCTCGTGGGCAGCGCCGCGGGCGCGGGGCGATCGAGCGCGGGAATCAGGAGTTCCAGTGATTTCTGCTCGTCGGTCGCTTCAAACGGCGGCTCGGTCGAGGCCGCGTTCACCACCACGACCTGATCGAGCTTGTTGGCGGTCTTGAACGCTTTGAAGTCCGCCTGGATCGCATCAATCGCCTCGCGCGCGGTGTTAGCTCGGCGCATGTCGCCCCGGTCGGCGAGTGCGGTGATCGCGGCGTTGGGGCGATACACCACGCCGGGCCGGATGTTCGCCGACCACGTTTCCAGGTCGCCCACACAAGCCGCCAGCGTGCGCTCGTCGAACACGTTCGACCGCTCGTGCAGCTCGCGCGCAGCGGTAACGAAGTTCCCCTTCCTGATGTCGTGCCCGCCGAGAACGAACGCGCCCGGTTCGTCAAAGTCGTGCCCGCGGAATTGGGGCAAGGCGGTGACCATACCCGTTGTTGGGGTGTGCCCGCGTGCGAGCGCAGAGAGTCCGAGTGCGGTCGTACTGGCGACGCCGCCGCACGCACCGATGAGCCACAATCCGACGCGCCGCTGGGCCATTGGAGAAAATGTCCGTCAAAGGTGGGAAGCGAGCGGTAGATCTATTCTACCGGAATTGTCGAGGGCGGGTGCGGTCCGGTCAAGTTCGCGCGGGCGGCCGTTCCGCAATGGCGGTCGGGGTTCGCCCTCCCAACCGGGTGGTCAAAAGTTGTTCACGGCTGCGCGCGGGGCGCTCGCACCAACTCCCGCGCCGTGAGCCAACCGACCACTCCCATTATCGGCACGCCGACCTGGAGGACTACCGGGAACTGTTGCAGGTCTTGCACGCGGGCGAGCGCGGTCGTGGTACTCAGCCCGATCCACGAAAGCGCGAACAAACAGAGCCATGCCGCGCGCGATTCGGGCCGCGTCTCCCACAACACCACGGCCGCAGCAACGAGCAGCGTCCACTCATAAATGAGCGCGTGCGGCGAAGCCCACAGCGACAAAAAGGCCGCGACCGGGAACATCACCGTTACCGGCGCGCCCGTTTTCTGCTTCACCCGCCATGCGATGCCGATACTTGCGAGTGAACACAGGGCCGCGAGCGGCCAGTGTAATTGCGGGAATCCCGGCAGGAGCAGTACAAAAAACGCCTTCGGGTTCACGACGTTCCACTGACCGAACCCGCCGAACCCGGCGTTCGCGGCCAGCGTTTGAACGAACGCACGCGAACCGTCCGGTACGGCGATCCACGACACCGCAGCAAGGATCGCTCCGCTTGCGCCCACGCCGAGCCAGCAGCGGAAGTATCGACGCGGCTCGAGCGCCCACCACACGAACAGCCCGAGCAGCAGTTGCGGCTTGAACCACAACAGCCCCGCGACCAACCCGGCCGCGAACGGTCGCTCGGAACTTAGGAGCCGGTACACGCCTGCGAAGATCGCGAGGCTGATGAGCGTGTTCTGACCGAAACTCACGGTCGCGAACACCGGAAAGAACGTGAGCGCCCACAGGAACGCGCGCCCGGGGCGCTCGGGGGTGAGCAATCGGATTGCAAGCCCTAACAGCGCGAAGCCGATGCCAGTCCAGATTAGGAAGCTTACTGGGTACGGTAACCCGGCAGTGGGCACATACAGGAGCGCGTAGAACGGCGGGTTGCGGTACGCCTCGAAGCCGCTCCAGTCCCAGCCGAGTAACTGTTGCTGATACTTCGTGTCCGCGAGGTCGTTGTAGTTGTAAAGGCGGTACGATTCGCCGTCGCGTATGAGCCGAGCCGCGTGATAGAACGCGAGGTGGTCGGTACCGACGAGCTGGTCCCGGCTGTCCTTGTACCACCCGCCGCTAGCAAGACTCACGACCCACACGATCCACGGCACGCACCCGATTACGACCCCGACCCACAGCCGTTGGCGCAGCCAGTTCGCCACCCCGGAGTACGTCATCGCGACTCCAGCACGGCGCGCACAAGCGGTTCGGGGACGTTATCGAACAGCTTCACTTCACCGATGCGCGTGGGCAGAATGAACCGCATCTGGCCCCCCACGGCCTTCTTGTCGCGGCGCATCACCGCGATGAGTTCGTCCGTCCGCCATTGCGCGGGGGGCACGATCGGGAGCGCGAGCGCTTGCAGCAGCTTCGTCTGACGTGCCACGAAATCCGCGCCGATTAGTTCCATTTTCTGGGCGAGCCGGGCCGCGCACTCCATCCCGATCGCCACCGCTTCGCCGTGCAGTAGCGTGCCGTACCCGCCACACGTCTCGAAGGCATGTGCGAACGTGTGCCCGTAGTTCAGTACGGCTCGCAGGCCGGTCGTTTCGTGCTCGTCCTTCTCCACCACGTCGGCCTTGAGCCGACAGGAGCGCGAAACAATGTGCATCAGCGCTTGTGGGGCGCGGGCGCGAATCTCGGCAGCGTTGGCCTCCAGGTACGCGAAGAAGTCCGCGTCCAGAATGACGCCGTACTTCACGACTTCCGCGAGCCCGCTGAGGAACTCGCGTTCCGGGAGCGTGTCGAGGTACGAGAGGTCGATCCACACGCCGGCGGGCTGGTGGAACGCGCCGATCAGGTTCTTGCCCTTCGGGTGGTTGATGCCGGTCTTCCCGCCGACGGACGAATCGACCATCGACAGGGACGTCGTCGGTACCATCACGAGCGGCAGCCCGCGATTGTAGCTCGCGGCAGCGAACCCCGCGAGATCGCCGATCACCCCGCCGCCCACCGCGACCACGGCCGTGCTGCGATCGGCCGCGAGGTCGTAAAGCGCGTCATAGAGCTTCGCGAGCTGCTCCATGCTCTTCGACGGTTCCCCCGCCGGCACGGTGGCGAATCCGGTTCGTAGCCCCGACGCGGCAAGGGTCGCTTCGGCCGCGCGGCCGTGGGCCTGCGTATTCGCGTCGCACACGACGAGGGCGGTGGAGGCTTTTCGCAATACAGAACGCACAAAGGGACCGATGCCCGCGGGGTCGCCGGGAGTAATGACGATGTCGTAACTGCGGGAGCCGAGATTCACGCGAACGGTGTTCATATCCGCATTTCAGCGAGAACGTGGAGGTTCGCCAAGTAGCGAGCGGGTACGATATTCGCCGATGCCCGCCAACTCGCCCGCATTTGACGATGCGCCCATCAAGCCCGCCGGGGCTGCGTGGAAGGAATTTGCACGCGCGCCGCTCGTGCCGGTGGCTCTGGCCGCATCGGTTGGGTTGCTCGCAGATCGGTACATCGGGGCAACGCTCGAACCTGCGTTACTCACTGCGGCGACGGCGCTCGTGGGCTGGTATTTCACGCGCCGAACAACTCCACAAACGGCGTTCGGTTGGTTGCTCGTCTGTGCGGGGGCGCTTGCCGCGGCTCATCACGATTCGCACCGACATTCTGCCGCGGCCGATGACATTGCCGCGTTCGCGAAAGACACGCCGGTCGCGGTTCGGGTGCGCGGGAGGCTTGCGGAAGAACCCGATCGGTTCCGCCCGCCGCGTCACGACCCTCTGTTGACCGTGCAGCGCGACGCGAGCAGTTCGGGTGTGTTGGACGTGACCGCAGTGGAGGGCAACGCGGGCTGGCGTCCGGCGTCCGGGAAGGTGCGACTCGCAGTGGAGGGGCGGATCGATGACTTGCATTGCGGCGACGCGGTGGAAGTCTCCGGGCGCCTGACTCTTCCCGACGGTCCGCACAACCCCGGCGAGCGCGACTATCGGGCGTTCTTGCTCGATCGGCAAATCACCGCCGACTTGCGTGTGAAGCGCTCGGCGGACGCGATGGTGCGCCTCGAAGAAGGCTGGCACTCGTCACTGTTTGGTTGGTTGGCTGTGGTTCGCGGTTGGGGGACGCGCGCACTGTCGCGCTCGTTGCAGAAGGACGAATCCGGGCTCGCCACTGCACTCCTTCTCGGCGACAGCACGGCTCTGGACCGCGACGAGTGGGCCATCTACGTGCGCACCGGCGTGATTCACGTGCTTGCGATTTCGGGCCAGCACCTGGTGATTTTGGGCTGGTTCGCGTGGCTCGTGTTTCGGCTGTGTGGCGTGCGCCGGCGGCACGCGGCCTGGGCGGTCGCGGGACTGTTGCTCGGTTACGCGCTACTCACCGGGGCACGGCCCTCGGCCATTCGCGCCGCGGTGATGGTGTGCGTGGTGTGCGGCGGGATCATTCTACGCCGACCGGTCATCATGGCGAACGTGTTCGCGCTGGCGTGGCTCGTTGTGCTGGTCGTGAACCCGACGGACCCGTTCACGGCCGGGTGCCAGTTGTCGTTTCTGAGTGTGTTCGTTTTGCTGTGGGGTGCGGTGCGTTGGCTCAAGCCGCGCGAACTCACGCCGGTGGAGCAACTCATCGAAGAAACGCGCAGCGTGCCCGAGAAAATGCTCCGGGCCGTGCTGCGCGCGTTGGGGCAAACGTTCGCAGTCAGTGTCATCCTTACCGCCGTGAACGCACCGCTCGTTCTCGCGTGGCAGAACGTCGCGTCGCCGATCGGTGTGCTTCTCGGCCCGCCGCTGATTCTGTTGATGGCCATCGCGCTCGTTACGGGCTTCCTGCTGCTCATCGTGTCGCCGGCGGGTGTGTGGGCCGCCGAACCGTTCGCCCGCGTCACCGAGTGGTGCCTCGTCGCGTGCGAGTGGCTGGTTCACCTCGGCGACCGTGTTCCGGGCGGGCACCTCTACGCGCCCGCGCCGCCGATGTGGTGGCTGGTCGGCTTTTACATGCTCGTGGCGGGACTGGTTCTCTTCGATGGAAAGCGGGCGCGGCAATTCCTCCTGGCGATTTTCGTGTGGGTGTTCGTCGGGCTCGCGCTCGGCCTCACTCCGCGCTCGCCCGACGAACTGCGTGTCACGTTTTTGGCCGTGGGGCACGGCTGCTGTGTGGTGATCGAAACTCCGGACGGGCGCGTGCTGCTCTACGACACCGGCACCACTGCGGGGCCGGACGCGATGCGCCGGGTGGTGGCCCCATACTTGTGGAGCCGCGGAATTAGCCGCATTGACGAAGTGTTCCTCTCGCACGCCGACCTCGACCACTTCAACGGGTTGCCCGAACTGCTCCGGCGCTTCCACGTGGGCCAAGTGACGATGACGCCGACGTTCCCCGATAAGAACAGCCCGGGTGTCGAGGCAGTGTTGGCCGCGTTGGAGAAGCACGACGTTCCGCGCCGCACGGTGGTCGCGGGCGAGCGTTTCACGGCTGGGAGCGTGTCGTTCGAGGTCTTGCACCCGCCGGCGGTCGGCCCGGAGGGAACTGAGAACGCGCGGAGCCTCGTGCTCCTGGTGCGCCACGAGGGGCACACGATCCTGCTGACGGGCGATCTGGAAGGCGAAGGGCAGGCGCTCGTGACCGCGAAGCCCATCGCGCCCGTCGATGTGCTGCTCGCCCCACACCACGGGGCAAAGACCGCGAATGCCCCACGCGGACCGGCGGATAAGCCCGAACCGGGTACGGTGGCGCTGTGGTCGCGTCCGAAGCTGGTGGTATCGAGTCAGCGGGCCGGTTCCGCAACGACCCACTTGCACACGAGCTACGGCGCGGTGGGTGCAACGGTCTGGGACACGCCGACCGCGGGCGCTGTGACCGTGCGCAGCCACGCGACCGGCGTAACCGCGGAAGCGTTCCGCACCCACGAAATGCGCGTCGTCACGCGGGGGAAGTGAGGTAGGCCGAAACGAACCGTTGGCGACGAGAACCGGCACCGGGTATCATGGGGCGAAAGGCGGTTCGGAGGACGAGGGATGTCAGAAAAGGAATGGTTCCGGTCCCGCAATCCAACCCACGTTCTGGATTGTCTGGAAGGGCGAGCAAGTGACCGTAAATTGCGACTGTTCACTTGCGCGTGTTGCCGTCGCATTTGGAACGTAATTCCGAACGAAAACCGTAATATCGTGGAAGTTGCCGAACGGTATGCCGATGGAATCGACAATGAGCAAACACTCAATGATGCCATCACGAAAATGATCGGCGGCAATGAGGCGCACGTTTGTGCGGTGGGAGCGACGACGCACTCCGACAGTCGAAAGGTTGCCTGTAGCGGAGCATGGAATGCCCGTTGTGCCACCGCCTTGCCGAACATTGATGTTGAAAGCCCCTTTCAAATCGCATTACTACACGACATCTTCGGCAATCCCTTCCACCCCGTCTCCCTCGACCCGTCTTGGCTCACTTCTACTGTCGTCGCCCTTGCCGAAGGCATCTACCAAGGGCGTACCTTCGACCGGATGCCGATCCTTGCGGATGCACTTCAAGACGCCGGGTGCGACAACGACGACATCCTGACGCACTGCCGGGACGTCGGGTCGCACGTCCGGGGCTGTTGGGTCGTTGATCTGATCTTGGGAAAGGGGTGAACTTCATGCGGAGCACGTTCGTGATTTCGGCTACGGCGACGTTCTAGTGGGTGCCAGTGGATGT
Organism: Gemmata palustris; assembly: GCF_017939745.1. Taxonomy (NCBI): domain Bacteria; kingdom Pseudomonadati; phylum Planctomycetota; class Planctomycetia; order Gemmatales; family Gemmataceae; genus Gemmata; species Gemmata palustris. The sequence goes on from NZ_JAGKQQ010000002.1 coordinate 846,343, forward strand.
CGGCATGTAAACACGCGGTCCTTCCCACGAGTCAGACTTGTTGTCGATAAATTGAGAAAACGCATTGCCCGGGGTTGTGCCGCCGCTTTGGGCGGGCTTACGGAGTGCGTCGGGGCGCTGCTCGGTGGGTGGTTGTGAGTCGGACCGCTTGAACTCTGCCGAACCAGTTGCGCTGCGGGTTCCTCGACTTTCCCCCTGACAGAGTCCGCACCCGCTCAGCAGGAATGCAACGAGCGCAATTCCCGCCCACTTCGGTTGGTGGCTCATCGCTTTACCCCTGTTCATTTTAGATAGGGCGTGAAAATAACGCAGGGGTACGGAGCGTCAAGAGCGGTTTGTTGAGCCTCGCTCACTCCGGCTGTTTCTTCCGCTCGTGGATGCGTTCGAGCAGGTTGTCCCAGGTCACGGCTGATTTCGGGGCCGGGGTGCGGGTGCTCGTGGAGGGGGATTTCGGCTTTGCGTGCGGGGTGAAGATGCGCTCCTCGCCCATGCGGTCCCACATCATGCGCGCGAAAGGCGTGGGCTCGATCGGTTCGTCCGGCTCCCAGCGCCCGGTCTTGGTGGGGCGGATGAACTTGCCGGCGCGGAGCCGGCGCAGGGTGCGGTGCGCTTCGCCTTCACGGGTAAACTGCGGGAACACGGCCCGCACCGTAAGCGCCACGCCCGTGTGGTTCATGATGACGCGCAGCACGTCCCGCTCCTCCGCCCGGAGTTGCTTCGCGAGGGCGCGCATCTCGCTCAAGAGCCACCCGAAGTTGGCCTTGAGATCCCGAGCGGTGCAGCGAATCATCACGCTATCGACATCAATGTCCACTTGCGACGCTTTCATCCGGTTCTCCGTGCCGGTGCCCGCTCGTGCTAATGCGCCGGGCGGGGACGAATACGAATTCGAGTGATGGGCGTGTGGCGATGGGCGTTGAGTGTGCCACACACCTTAGTTGAGGATTTGACGTGAAGCAAATACGTGCGCGGTGTGAACGCGCGGATTGAGGGCTCGCATGTGGTCGCGCATGAATTCGACACCGGCTTCGTGCCGGAGTGGAGGCGCGCTTTGGTGAACCCCGCCCGCAAGGGCGGTGGGTTGCTGCCCAATGCGGTGAGACCGTTACCCACCGCCCTTGCGGGCGGGGTTCACCAAAGCGCGCAACGCGACGAAATCACCCCTGGGTGTCTTCGTCGTTCAGGAAGTCCAGCACATCGCCTTCGTCCCACTTCGCGCCGGAGCGCGTGCCCCTTGCCTTCGCGGGCGCCGGGAGCGCGACTTCGACCGGTTCGTCCGCTCCGGGCAGCGCGAGATCGATGTCGTCCTCCTCCAATTCGGGCGGGTCGCCGAACACGCCGGCCTCACCGAGCCGGTCCCACACGATCCGCGCGAACGGGCGGATCTCGATGTGCTCGCCGGTGTCCCAGCAGTCCCGGCCCGCGGGTCGGATGAATTGTGCGGTACGCAATTTACGGAGCGTGGTGTGCGCGTCGGAACCGCGGGCGAAATCCGGGAACACCTCGCCCGCCGTTAGCGCCCCGCTCTCGTGCGACATAATTTGCCGGAGCGCGTCGCGTTCGTCCGGGCGAATGAACGGGGCCGCGGACCGCATCTCGCGGAGCAGGCCCGCGAACACGGTGGCGACCTCGTCGGTCGTGCAGCTCATCGTGACCGCGCCCAGGTCGAGGTCGATTTCGGATTGGGTCAGATTCATCCGGTCCTCCCAGTGTCGCTGGACCCACGGAACACGCGCCGAACGCGGCCGCGCTCGCGGGTAGTGATTGGAATGGCGACGGGGCGAATACGAGCGAAGGCGATAGATGTGGGCCGAGGCGATGGGCAACGTAACGATGGGCGAGTCAGTGTCAGTCTAACCGAAGGGGTGGGCCGACGCAAGTAGTTCCCCGAACCGAAATTGCACGCGGAGATCGAACCTGAGTTGCGGGGCGCGATCGAGGCACGTTCGGGCCGTCATTACCCGAGCAGCTACGAAGCTACGCCCCGTGTGCAACGCAATCCGTTCTCAATACCCCAAGTTAACGGCGCGCGTAACCCGGCAGTTGGCCCCACCAACCACCAAGTCGCCATGTGAAGAAGTCGTGAAGAATTTGTGTTGCATTTGGGGCACTCATTCGCTAACTTTGGTCCATGTGTGACTGAACCTGTCGGCCCGCAATGTCGACCGGTTCGTTCGCGCAACACATCTCCCACAAATTCGGTCACAACCAGTCGCCCGTCTCAAACGGTCGGCAGCGCCCTCACTTTGCAAGGCCCAACATGCGTCGCAAAGGCTTCACCCTCATCGAATTGCTGGTGGTAATCGCCATCATCGCGATTCTCATCGGTCTCTTACTCCCCGCCGTACAAAAGGTGCGCGAGGCGGCCGCCCGAATCAAGTGCGCCAACAACCTGAAGCAACTCGGACTCGCACTGCACTCGCACCACGATTCCTACAACGCGCTACCGAAGGTCGATGGCTTCAACATGGGCTGGGGGCACTTGCCGCGCTTGCTGCCCTACATCGAACAAGACAATTTGTATCGTCAGATCCGGTTCGATGTGAACGTTACGTGCGAGGCAATGGCCGTTATCCGTCAGGCCAAAATCCCCGTTCTGCTCTGCCCCAGTGACCCGCGGTCGGGGGCCATGAGTGACAACCGCACGATGCCCGTTGCGGGCTGTCCGCAGTTGGGCACGTCGGGGGCGCCGGACGGGACCGGGAGCTTCTTCCGCGGCTGGCACAGCAATTACGTCGGCAGTTACGGCGACGGCTTCAACAACATCGCTTCGCCCGCGGTCGATCCTTACGGCGGGGACGGGGCACGAGTTGCCTACGGGTGCGGCGGGTGCGGGAGCAACAACACGGTGAGCGCGACCACCGCGTGCCCGCAACCGGGCCAGGGCTACGGGGGCGGGACCAACCACCGCGGGCTCTTCGACTACACCGGCACCACACCCCCGATCAATTTCTCCTCCATCACCGACGGACTGAGCAACACCATCGCCTTCGGGCACACCGATTGGTCCACCTCGTCGAACAGTTCCATCTGGATGAGCAGCACCGGTTCGGTTCACGGCACGAGCATCCCGCCGAACTGGAAGCTCCGCGTCTGCCAATCAACTGCCGGCATGTCGGTCGATGCGTGCGGCGGGGTCACGTCGAGCTGGATGGGGCGCGGGTTCGCGAGCCGGCACACGGGCGGGATCATGGTGACTCTCGCGGACGGCTCGGTCCGCTTCGTCCCGGAAGCCATTAACCAGTTCACTTACAACGCTCTGGGCAGTCGAGCCGGGGGCGAGGTCGTCGGGGACTACTGACCCCCAATTTAAGGAACCCTCAATGAGTTTCGGTTCTCTGCGCGCGAGCGCGCCGGTTGCCGGCGCCGCTCTGGCAGTCGCACTATTGATCGGCTGTGGCTCCCAGAACGGTGTGCCGGTCGCGAAGGCCCGCGGGACGATCACGTACAAGGGGAAACCGGTCGCGAAAGCCGCCGTGTCCTTCATTCCCGAAACGCCGGGCACGATCCCGGCGCTGGCAACGACCGACGAGAACGGCGTCTACGCGCTGTCCACTTACGGGAACGGTGACGGCGCGCCGGTCGGCCGGTGCCGCGTGGCGATCTCACTGACCGGCCCGTCCCCGCCGCTCCCGGAGCATCTGGCCAAAGCCGAGGCCGCCGCGGAAACGCTGCGGATGCCGGGCAAGCCGCTGATCCCGAAAAAATACTTCTCGCCCGAGACGTCGCGCCTCACGGCCGAAGTCCTTGCCAAAACCGACAACGTGTTCGATTTCACGTTGGAAGGTGACCTGACGCCGTAACAAGGGGGGCGCGCCGCACTTGCGGCGCGCCCCCCTTGTCTGATGCTGACCGCACCACATCTTTCAATTCACCAACAACGACCATTCGCTTTTCGTCGCTCGCTGCGAGCGGTCTCGCACCCACTTCGCGTTGACAGGCTCGTTCGCGGCGCTGTACCACTTGTGGTCATTACACGGGCGCGCTCTGAAAGATCCCCATACCGCTCCGGCTAAGTTCATTGGGAGTGGCGCGACCCCTCAAGTATTCACAAGACAGCGCAGGAGCTGGTGTGCCTCTCGATCTTCCGGTTGTCGTACTTTGCGGCGGACTCGGGACGCGGCTGCGGTCCGCGGTCAGTAACCGCCCGAAAGCACTCGCCCCCGTCGGCAACGAACCGTTCCTCGCGGTGCAACTCGAGCTCCTCCGTCAGCGCGGGGCGCGGCGATTCGTGCTGTGCGTCGGGCACATGGCGGACCAGATCGAGGCAGAATTCGGCGACGGCTCGCGCCTCGGCGTTCGCATCGACTACTCCCACGACGGCGAGAAACTGCTCGGCACCGGCGGCGCCCTGAAGCGCGCGGAGCGGTTCTTCGCGCCCGCGGCCGTTGTGGTGAACGGCGACACGTACATTGATGTCGACCTGCGCCAGCTCGCTCACACGCACGCATCCGCACACACTCGTTGGCAGAACACAGCAGCGACGCTCACACTGGCACGTATGCCGGACGCCAGCCGCTACGGGAGCATCGACACGGACGGTAGCTGCGTGAAAGCGTTCCGCGAGAAAGAAACCGGCGCCGCGCAAAGCGGGTGGGTGAACGCGGGCGTATACGTCATCGAACGCGACCTCCTCGCGCGCGTCCCCGCCGGCGAAGTTGTATCGCTGGAACGCGACGTGTTCCCGGCCGCGCTCCGCGACGGTTTAACGCTCGCGGCGTTCTCACAGGAAGAAGGGTTCCACGACATCGGCACGCCGGATGACTTCCGCGGGTTCGTGGCGAAGCGGGAAGCGATCCATGCCACGTGAAGCCGTGTTCCTCGACCGTGACGGCACGCTAATCGAAGAGGCCCACCACCTCTCGTCGCCGGACCAGGTGCGACTCATCCCGGGCGCGGCCGAAGCCGTTCGGCGACTGAACGATGCAGGTGTGTTGGTCATCGTCATCACGAACCAGTCCGGCGTCGCGCGCGGGTACTTCCCGGAGAGCCGGCTGAGCGCCGTTCACGACCGCGTATCGGAACTCCTGGCGGCACACGGCGCGAAGGTCGACGCCTATTACTACTGCCCCCACCACCCCACCGAGGGAGTAGGCGCGTACCGCGTAACCTGCGAGTGTCGCAAACCGAAACCGGGAATGCTCCTCACCGCCGCACGCGACTTCGACATCGATCTCGCGCGCTCGTGGATGGTCGGCGACAAGGTCTGCGATTCGGGCGCTGGCGACGCCGCCGGGTGCCGATCGGTCCTGGTGCGCACGGGCCACGGGCGCGACTTACCGAACGCGGTCGCGGACCTCACTGCCGCAATCGAGTTGTGGGCGGCTTCGAGATAGTCGGGGCGGCTTCGGGCCAAACGAGCCGCGACCGCAAGGGAGCGGGGCAACGACCTCCTGTATTGGGTAGAACCGCTAGGAATTCCAGGCGCCTCCCGCTCCCTTGCAGTCGCGGCTCGTTTGGCCACTGTGACAATCACAAGCCCCTACCGTCGCGCCCACCACCGACACGAGGACACGGCATGGCGGCCAAGTTCCTGATCGTGAACAACGGAATGACCGAAGCGCGCGGGCACTTCGTGGAAACGGGAGTCGCGATCGCTCGGGCCGCCCGGCGCCGCGGGTTCGATGTGCTGATGGGCGTTCACGCGCGCTGCATCGGGCGCGGGCTCCCGGCCGATTTGCCGACGGTCCCGCTGTTCCGCGTCGATCACTGGGGCCACATCGTTGATGAGGTTCAGCCGTCGGCGATCCCTCTTCGTGGTGAACTCGGACCGCTCTGCGATACCCCGATCGAAGCCGTGCTCGATGGCCACGCGACACTGCGCGAATTGCTCGATGCGCGACTCGCTCCTCCACCCCAACCGAAACGCAAACTGAAGGCGAAACTCGCTCACTTCGCGAAGCGCACGCTTCCGCCAGTCGTGAGCGGGCTGTTCCGGGCGCTGGTTCCGCCGGTCGCGTTCGATCACGTTCGCGCCACCGCGCGCAAGCGCCGCGGACTTCCGCCCGTACCAACCTTTGGGAATGACACCGGTCATTTCGACCCGCTCCCAACTGATGCCGAAGGGCTGCTCCGGCGAGCGCTCGGCCGCATTCCACCCGAGCACAACGAGTTCGTTCACTACCAGATGTTTGCCGCCGACCTCGAGCGGTTCCTCACGCTCTGCGGGGCCGGGCCGAACGATCACGTCTACTTCCCGACCGCCTACGGGCGCGACGCCCTCGCCGTACTCGCGCTCGTGCAGCGCGTGGGCGCGGAACGCCTGCCCACGTTCCACCTCGAATACCGACACACGATGCTCTCGCCCGCGGAACTGGAGCGCGAGACGTGCCCCGTTGAGGCGTTCCACACGCGCACGCACCGCGCGTACTTCGATGCGTGCCGCGCGTACCCCGAGACTGACAACGTGCGGTTCTACACGGACACCGCCGAACTCGCGGCCGATTACGCCGAACTCGCGGGGTTCCCGTTCGGAGTGCTTCCATACGCATTTCGTGCGGACCTGATCCCGCACTCCCCACCGCGGAACACAACGGGTCCGCTCCGCGTACTGTTCCTCGGTGACTTGCGGAAGGAAAAAGGCTTCACGAAGCTGCCGCCGCTCGTGCGCGCGATGGGCACGGGCGAGAAGAGTCGCGTGCAGTTCGTCGTGCCCGGCGCGATCCACCCCGAAGAGCGCGAACCCGCGATGCTCAGCGCACTCGCGGAGTTGGAATCCTACCCGGAGTCGGTCGTGGAGCGCCCGTACCGCGACGGTTTCGTGCCCGCGGACGACTACTACCGGCTGCTCAGTTCGGCCGACGTCGTGTTGTGCTTTTACGACCCCAAAGCGTACCGCTCGCGCAGTTCCGGCATCTTCGCCGAGGCGGTCGCGGCCGGGAAACCGACCATCGTTTCGGCCGACACGTGGATGGCGTCCGAACAGCGGGCCGGTAGCGGCGAAGTCGTGCGCGACGAGCGCGAACTGCTCAGCGCGTTGCGAGACGTTGTCGCCGATTACCCGAGTTACCGCGCGGCTGCGGCGGAAGCGCGCACCCGCTGGTTGAGCCATCATTCGCCAGAAAACTTGCTCGCGCAATTGATTGGCACGAAGCCAACAAGCGTCGCGACCTCGAAAGTCGGCGCGCGAGCCACAGTCTGACCACGAGTGACTGCCACGGAGGGCGCCCGAGTGCGTGTACTGCTCTACCACCCCTGGGGACGGTTCGATCCTGCGTGCGGCGCGAGCCACGCTGCGCTCGCGCACCGCGACTACTTCCGCGCCCACGACTGGGACGTTCACTGCGTCATGCAGCAGATCCCTGCGTGGGGCGTCACGGCACCCGAAGGCGAGAGCACGATCGCGCTCAACTGCGCACCCAACTCCGCGCAAGACCCGGGAACCGAATTCAATCAATTGCTCTACGCGAGCGAACGGGCCGCAAACGATCGTGCCTTCCGCACGCTCGCGAGCGAACCGTGGGACGTGTTCTTCACCACGGACGTGTGCGCCACGCCGTTCGCTTACGCGCTCCCGCACACCACGCAAAAGATTCTCGCGGTCGGCGACAGTTACGCGCGTCGGGCGGCGACTTCGGAGCTTGTGCCGCACGCGGTGCGCGAAGCCGAATACAAGTTCACGTTCGGCCGCGTGGAAGCGGAACTGTACCGCCTGTTCGATCACATCCTGTTCTCTACCGAGGCCGATGCGAACGCGGCGCGCAAGCACAGCGTGAAGTCTGCGTGCCACATTCCCCTCTGGGTGCGCGCCACGAATGTGGCACCCCCGCAAGCGTGCGAAGAACACGACATCACCATTTGCGGCAGCGAGCACAGCGGCGACCTCGCGGACCTCGAATGGTTCTACCGGCACGTGTACCTGCCGCACCTCCGGGCGTGTGGCATCAGGCTCACGATTGCAGGCTCGGTCGCGGACCGGTTCCCGGTGGCCGACCTCCGCATTACCAAGCTCCCTTCAACGGTCGGCGTGTACGAAGCGTCGCGCGTGATCGTTGCCCCTGCCCACTCTGCTGCGGGACCATACGTTCCCGTGATGGATGCGATGGCCGCCGGTCGCGCGGTCGTCACCACGCCGCTCGGCCTTCGTGCCCTCAACGCGCCCGGCGACGCGGTCATTTCGATCGACATGCGAACCGACTCGAGCGGCACGGCTGCCGTGATTCGCGAACTGCTCGCGGCTCCCGGTTGGCGGAAGGCGCTGGGCACGCGGGCGGCACAAATCCCCGCGACCCACTCGCGCGAGCGGTTCTTCGCTGCGCTCGATGCCGTGTGGGAGCTACACACTTTCACGCAGCGCCCGTTCGCGAATGCCGCGTGACTAACATTCGCTAACATCTGCCAACCGTTTTCGCCCGCGCCACGGGGTATGGCTCCCGCTGAATCCCTGTAATTTCCAGCTAAACAACGCGCCCGGCTAACATTTGCTAACATTTTCGGAGTCCGACCTACTCGTTGACCTTACTGCGTCCAGCCCGAGTAATGATCCTTGCTGAATGCGGCGGGCACAGTCGCTCATGAATCACCAAGCCGACTGTAGTCCATCGCTTCATCAAACGACCACGGACGATCCAGTCGCTCCTCTCGCGGTGTGCCGTCCCTGTCTTCGATGACCGTATTGAGATGCACTACCCATCCCCCGCCTGCAGTCCGGCAGGTTCGCAGGATGTGGCATCGGCCGTCACCGATCTGGGTGGAGTGGATCATCTCCTCATACCCATCCGGGTCGCTTCGGTGGGTCATCCAAGATTGCCCGCCGTCCATGTACTGCGTGCGGATCGTCGTGTCGTCCGCGGTCCCCGACCGCCGCTCCAGCGTCCACTTCAGCCGGCTCGGAGGTACATTGAGGTACTGCCACGTGTGGTTGTACTTGGGCACGCCGTCTGCCTCGTGGCTCTCCCCCGGTTCCAGCGGATCGAAGTACTCTTCGGCGGGAAAGAATTGGGTGACCGGGGCAGCCCCGTCCCAGGTCTGGTAGACGAGTTGGATTCGCACGACACACTCCCGTCGGGACTGCTCGAACCGACAAGTAAACAAGTATGTTCCGCCTAGCACAACTCTTCCTCCCGCGTGTGCGATGGCTCCTAGCACAACGGGTTATCACTTCTCCATCAGGAGGAGCCTCCCACCGGCCGTGCGCCAATCTCTTGAAACTGCGAGGCAGCGAGCAGGTGGAGTCTTTCTTGGGCACATGATCGGCACAAGCCGACCGGTGAAACCTCCACCGCACTGGCGCGGCCCCCGTTCTGAACCGCTACCCGCACGGTGCAGGTGTTGCCCCACCAGCCGACTCGCGCCGACCATGTGCCCAAGAACCGATTGTCTACATTTTACCCATCAAATTCAGTGCCTGCAAGAACACAAGTGTCTTTTTATCCACATGCCCATTTCTAGCCGCGTGACGCGCGCGACCGTCGCGGCTACAATCGTTGGCATCCCCCGAGGGTCCGACATGCGGAAGCCGTTCGCCATTTATCACGAGCACCCCGACTGGTTCCGCCCGCTGTTCGCGGAACTGGAGCGCCGGGACATCCCGTTCGTTCGCCTCGATCCGCGGGCGCACGTCTACGACTCGGGCGAGCACTCGTCGCCCTACGCGCTCGTATTCAACCGCATGAGCCCGTCCGCCTACTTGCGCGGCGGGGTACAGGGGATGTTCTTCACGGTCGGGTTCATGGCCCACCTGGAGCGCCTCGGCGTGCCGGTCGTGAACGGGTTGAACGGTTTCTCCACCGAGATTTCCAAGGCCCGGCAGCTCACATTGCTCGAATCGCTCGGGCTGCCGTACCCGCGGTCGCGCGTGATTAATCACTCGTCGAAGGCGGTGGAGGCAAGCGAGGGCTTGCGCTTCCCCGTAGTGGTGAAGGCCAACATCGGCGGGAGCGGCGCGGGGATCGTGAAGTTCGCGTCGCGCGACGTTCTCGTGGCGGCAGTCGAAGCGAACCAGCTCGATTTCGGGGTCGATCACACCGCGCTCGTGCAAGAGTTCGTCCCGGCACGCGGCGGGCACATCACCCGCGTCGAAACGCTCGGCGGAAAATTCCTCTACGCGATCAAGGTTTACACTACCGGCGAATCGTTCAACCTGTGCCCCGCGGACATCTGCCAGCGCGCGGACGGCGTCGAACTGGTCCGCGCCGCGTGCCCCATTGACGCGCCGAAAACCGGGCTGAAGGTGGAGGGCTACACGCCCCCGCCCGAGGTGATCGCAGCGTGCGAGAAGATCATGCAGACGGCGGGAATTGATGTCGGCGGGATCGAGTACATGGTTGACGATCGAGACGGCAAAATCGTCTATTACGATGTCAACGCGCTCTCCAACTTCGTGGCCGATGCGGTGAACGTGGTCGGGTTCGATCCGTTCGCCCGGCTCGTCGATTATCTGGTGGCGCGGGCGAAATAGCCCACCCGCTCGTGCGTGCGGAGATGAGCGCCTCTTGGCGAACGGCCGGTGTAAGCCGGCCGGTGAGAGGCCCGAAGCCCATTCGGTGAACCCCGCCCGCAAGGGCGGTGGGTGACATCGCACAAGAGGTTATCCCGCCCGCAAGGATAACAGGTGGACCGCGGGTAGTTGTTGGTGAACCCCGCCCGCAAGGGCGGTGGGTGGACGTACAAGGCGCGAGCATCACGCCTTGTGGGATCGAACGACCCGCCGCCCTTGCGGGCGGGGTTCACCGCGCCCCAACACACGCAACAACCAGCCACCAGCCGGCTTACACCGGCCGTTCGCCAAGAGACTCCAGGCGAACCGCGAGTGTTAACGAGCGGGTGGTGAAACGCAACTGTAGACACCGGCCCTGAACTGATCCGCTTGGTGGGCCGTGCCCACCTCACAAGAGGCACACATGCGCTACGGTTACTGGATGCCCGTGTTCGGTGGGTGGCTGCGCAACGTCGACGACGAGAACATGGCGCCCACGTGGGAGTACAGCAAACGGCTCGCGATCCGCAGCGAGCAGATCGGGTTCGACCTCTCGCTCGTCGCGGAACTGAACCTCAACGACATCAAGGGCGAAGAGGCCCCGTCCCTCGATGCGTGGAGCACGGCCGCGGCGCTCACCGCGGTCACGTCCAAGCTGGAACTGATGGTCGCGGTGCGCCCCACGTTCCACAGCCCCGCGCTCCTGGCGAAACAGGCCGCGAACATCGATCATATCGGCGGGGGCGGGCGCCTGTCGCTGAACGTCGTTTCGAGCTGGTGGAAGGACGAGGCCACCAAGTACGGCGTCCACTTCGAGCAGCACGACGACCGCTACGCCAGGACCGCCGAATGGCTCTCCGTGCTCGATGGCGTGTGGAAGCAGGACCACTTCAGCTTCGAGGGGAAGTATTACCGCGTGCAGGACAACGTGCTCCAGCCGAAGCCCGCGAGCAAGCCGCGCCCGGTGATTTACGCTGGAGGTGAATCGGAAACCGCGAAGAACCTGATCGCAAAAACCTGCGACGCCTACGTGATGCACGGCGACCCGCCCGAGCGCATCGCCGAGAAGATCGCGGACATGCGCCGGCGCCGCGAGGGTTTCGGCCTGGGGCCGATGATTTATGGCGTGGCCGGCTACAGCATCGTGCGGGGCACCGAGGCCGAAGCGAAGAACGAGCTGAGCCGCATCACGGACGTGAAACAATCGGCCGCGGGGTACCACAACTACCAGCAGTGGCTCGCGGGCACGCAGCTCGAACAGCGCGTGTCGCTCGAAGACTACTCCGTCTCCAACCGCGGCCTCCGGAGCGGACTTATCGGCACCCCGCAGCAAGTCCTCGACCGCGTGAAGGCGTTCGAGGCTGCGGGCGTGAACCTACTGCTCTTGCAATGCAGCCCGCAATTGGAGGAAATGGAGCGGTTCGCGGAGGAAGTGATCCGGCCGAGCCGGTGAGTGGAGGAGGAAATGCCCGACTTGTATCGTTTGCAAGTTCTATCAATTCACGACAAGTATTTAACATGCCGTGTTACGGAACTTTACGACGAAGCCGGTCTTTGCCCTTCCCTCGCGTTAGTTCTCCATTTCCTCTGGGACACGGTCGATGGGAGGACATCGGTTCGCTGCCCTACGGACGAAACAGACATCCTGACGGAATTGGCCCCAGACTTCGCCCAGAGTTCTCCGCTCGGCCAGGCTCTTGCAGGTCGCTACGCTTACGAAGACGGAGAATGGAACTGGAGAAACGTCGGACGGTTTATCTCTTGTGTGGGAATCACCGATCTCCGTGTCGTGAATACGGTCGATTATTATGATCGCAGCGAGCCCGGATGGCACCGCACTCCGGTGGAGAGCAGAGCGTCCCAAGCAACATTCCACATCGGCGTCACCGACTCGCAATGGCTCGAACACCTAGCTCCCGGCATGGAATGGGAGAGTAGAGGATACCCGGAAGACACATACATCCCGCTGTTCGCGGACTGGCTCACACCAGATGTGATGCTCCTCGCAAAGAGTCTTGATGAGACCGGAGATTTTAGCGGGCTACCGATCCTCGCGGACGCCCTCCAAGAAGCGGGGTGTAACAGCGACGAACTCCTCAGTCACCTGCGCGACCCGAACGCGACGCACGTGCGCGGGTGCTGGGCGCTCGACTTGATACTCGGTAAGGAGTGATCGTGGCCGCGCGAAAGACGATGACTGGAGCGGAGTGGGTTCGCGGAACTGATCCCAAACAGTTGCTCGCGGCGCTCGGTCGCCGAACCAGGAACCGCAAGCGCCGACTGTTCGCGTGCGCGTGCTGTCGGCGGCACTGGCACTGGGTAGAAGGCACTCCCGCAGTAACCGCCATCGAGGTCGCGGAAGCCTACGCCGACGGGCTGACGAGCGGCAAGAAACTGGAAGCCGCCCGCAAGGAAGCGGAAACGACCGCAACACACTTCTACAACGAGTACCGCCGGCGCAACGGCGTGCCGCCGTACATCGCCCACATGCACGCGAGTGCGTGTGCCGCCGCGGCAACGCCGCCGAACGCTCGTTCCGGGTACGACTCGTTCGCCGCCAGCACTGCCAACTACGCGGCCCAGACCTATGCCCACGAGATGATTGACGACGTTCAACCCACCGACGATGTCTGGCGCGCCCACAAAGCAGACGAAGCAGCGGCCCAGGCCGCTCTCGTGCGCGAAATCTTCGGCAACCCGTTCTGCCCGGTCGCGTTCAACCCCGCGTGGCGCTCGTCGGACGTAATGATTCTGGCCAACGGCGTTTACACCGACCGCGCGTTCGACCGGATGCCGATCCTCGCGGACGCCCTCCAGGACGCGGGGTGCAACAACGATGATCTGCTGGGTCACCTGCGCGACCCGGCCCTCGTGCCCCGGGAGCACACCGACAGCACATCCGACCCACCTCCAGTTTCACACGTCCTCGGGTGCTGGGCGCTCGACTTGGTTCTCGGGAAGGAATGAACTGGGCGGCCGCGCCCGAAGGAACGGGTGCGGCCGCCCAGTTCAATCTCTGAGTCGCGTACTTTCACGTTCTCGTTACTTGCCCGGCGCTGCCGCGTTCTTTTCCAGCCATTCGATCCCGGCCCGGATGTCGTCGTACAGTGGCCCGCGCCACCCGTGCCCGCCCTCGTAGTCGACGAGCTTCACCTTGGCTCCGGCCTTCGTCAAATCCTTTTCGGCTTGCTCGGCCATGCGATACGGGCACACGCGGTCGTCGGGGGAGTGGTACAGGTAGAACGGCTTCCCCTTCGCCGCCTTCAGGTCCGGCAACTGGTCCGGCTTGAACACCGACATCGCGACCAAAGAACCCGTCACTTTGGAATTGGTCAGGGCGACCGAGTACGCGGCCGGCCCGCTCGACGACCACGACAGCGTGAGCACTTTTTGCGGGTCGATTTTGTGCCGCGCCGCGACGTCCTCGATCACCGCCGCGACGAACTCCTCGGTCGTGAACTTTGCGCCCTCAACGTCCTTCTTGTTCCCCTCCGTGGGCCAGACGATCTCTTGCTTGTCGGTCCACTTCACGGCAACGGGTTGGGCGGCCAAATAGCCCTCGGGAACAGCGTTCTTGTAGATGCGCTTGACGAACGGGTGGAAGTCCGCGGACCCGGGGCCGCCGGGCAGGATCACGACGAGCCCGTACCCGTTCTTCGGGGCCTTCGCGTCCTTCGGCGGGCCGATGAGGAAGTACCTCTTTTTCTCGTCCTTACCGGCTTTCAGGTCTTGCGACGAGACGTCCTTGATGTCGTCATCCCCCCTCGCCGGGGCCGATGGGAGGACGACCAGCGCACCGGCCACGAGTAGCGTAAAGCGGATCATTTTTACCCCCGCGTTCAGGGACCGTAACGCGCACAGTTTACCGACGGATTCGGGGCGCCGCAAAGAAGATCGAACCGGCGCCATTTCGGAGGACATTTTGTTCCACTTACACGCCCTTCGGTACGGCCCAGTGGTTGGGGCGGTACGCGCGCCGGAGGAGCGCGTTCGCGTCCGGGCTGTTGGTGACGACTTCCTTCACCGGATCGAGTTCGACCGTTTTGCGGAGCCGCGTGCTGATGTTCGCGAGGTGGCAGATGCCCGCGGAGATGTGACCGACCGCGGCCGGGGCCGTGAGCTTCTCGCCCTTCAAGCAGGCGTCGATGAAGTTCTGGTGGTGGGCCGACAAATCGGCGCGGCCCTTCATCTCTTCGAGCGGCTTGTTCCGCTCGCCGAACAGTTTCCAGCCGACCCCGTGGCCGATAATCAGCAGGCCCTTCGTGCCGTAGAACGCGCAGCCGTTTTCGTAGTCTTCTTGCACGTATGGCGACCAGATGCGCTGCTCGAAGATGAACTGGCGCGGCTTCTTCCCGCCGTTCCCGGCGTCGTACTCGCACACGACGTACTGCGTGTCGGGCCACTCCTGATCGTCGTCGAAGAAGAACTTGCCGCCGAGCGCCGCGACGCGGTTCGGGAGCGCATCGAACTTCATGCCCCACACGCCCACATCAATGTCGTGGACGCCGTCGTTCCCGATGTCGCCGGCCCCGTAGTCCCGGAAGAACCGCCAGGAACTGTGAACGCGGTTGGCGTAAAACGGCGCTTCCGGCACCGGCCCCTGCCACGCCTCGTAGTCGAGGTGCTTGGGCGGTTCGCTCGGTTTCACCTTGCCGAGGGTGCGCCGCAACTGGCTGTTCCACGCCTTCGCGACCAGAACCTCGCCGATCGCGCCGTCGCGGAGGCGCTTCACCGCTTCGGCGCAGGTCGGGGTGCTGCGCGACTGCGTCCCCACTTGGATGTGGACCTTGTTGCGCTGCGCCGCGTCGACGAGGAGCCGGCCCTCGCGGACGTTGTGCGAGCACGGTTTCTCGACGTACACGTGCTTGCCCGCGTCGGCGGCGAGGACCGCACCGGGCGCGTGCCAGTGGTCCGGCGTCGCCATCCAGACCGCGCCCACGGCTTTATCCGCGAGGACCACGCGCATGTCCCTCTCGGCCTTCACCGCGTGGCCCGCGCTGGTGGCGATCTTGGCCGCGGCCCTCAACCGGGTGTCGTCCACGTCACACACGTAGGCGATGTTTAACTGCTTGTGCTTCGCGAGCAGGGTGAGGTGGTTCGTGCCCATCCCGCCGCAGCCGATGAGCGCGACAGTGAGTTTGTCGGGACCGGGCAGCGCCGCGGAGAACGCCGCGCCGTTAGCGCACGTTAGCGCGGCGGCTCCAGAAGCGGAGGATTTGAGGAACGTGCGGCGGGAGTTCATGGCGGGACTCCGAGAGAGAGGGTAAGATCCAAGTGGCGGGTTCTAGCAGTCGCGGCAGTTGCGCCGGTCGCCGGCCCGCGCTCGTCCGAGTTCGCGGGATCAAGGCGCGAACGGGTTTCACTGTGGGCCTGGTGGAACCGAAACTGTCAGAAACGGGCGCCGCGGACCCACAACACACGAAGCGATACCATGCTCTACAGCGCCATATCGTCCAGCAGCACCGGAATTCAGGCCGCGTCCAGTTTCCTCGACGTGACCAGTAACAACGTCGCGAACTCGAGCACGCCCGGGTACAAGACGGCACAGATCACGTTCCAGGATCTCCTGTACACGGGTGCTCCGGCCGGGGCCACGACACAGGGAGTCACACCGCCCGGGGGCATCCAGATCGGGAACGGCGTCGTCGTCGACTCGATCACCGGGCGGTTCACCCAGGGCGGGTTGGAGCAATCCACGGGGCGCTTCGACCTCGCGATCACGGGCGAGGGGTTCTTCTCCGTGACGCTCCCGAACGGGACGACCGCCTACACGCGGGCGGGCGACTTCAACATCGACAACGCCGGCAAGCTGGTCACCCCGGAGGGGTACCTGTTGGCGGGCGGCATCTTGATCCCCCCGCAGACCAGTTCCATCTCCGTGGCGTCCGACGGCACCGTGACCGCGCTCGACTCGAACGGCGGCGCTCAGGTCGTCGGCCAGCTCACGCTCACGCGGTTCGTGAACCCGGGCGGGCTGTCGCGGTTCGGCGACAACGTGTTCACCGCGACCCCGGCGTCCGGGACCGGGGTGACCGACGCGCCGAACGCGAACGGACTGGGCACGGTGAGCACGGGGTCGCTGGAACTGTCGAACGTGGACGTCACGTCCGAACTGGTCAACCTGGTCATCGCGCAGCAAGCGTTCCAGTTCAACACGCAATCGCTCCAGATCGAGAACCAGGTGCTCCAGGCCACCACGGACCTCATCCGGTAGTGACGCGCGTCACTGCGGCAGCCGGACCGCGATTGGTCCGCTGCCACACCGCTCATTTCCCCAGCTTGTCCAGCACGTTCTTCGTAATGCGCACGATGTTCGCATCGTTCCCGCGTAGACCCGAACTCCAGTCGGTGGTGCCCACGGTCATGACGGTTCCGCCGCGCGTGTAGGTGCCGATGACCGCGTTCCCCGCGCGGCCCTTCGGCCACTTTTCGTACCACTCGCAGTCGTCCGGGTGCCAGCGCGCCGGCGCGGTCGCGAGCACCTCGAAGTTCTTCGGCGTGCCGTCGGCACAGGTGGGGAACGGCAGCCCGTCCTTCCAAACGAGTTCGCACCCGTCGCACTCGTAGCCCACGACCTTGTACTCGGGTAGCTTCGCGCCGAACGTGTCGCCCTTCTTGAGAGTGGTGCCCGCGAAGAGCCAGTGGTCGGGCCGGTGGGCGGTGAACGCACCGCTGCCGTCCATGAACTGCCCGTGGCTGCGGTGGTACCCGCCCCAAAGAAATCCGACGCCCGTGAGCTGGTTCTCCGGGCGATTGACGAGATAGTGGCTCCAGAGCGACGTGAGCGCCTTGTGGTCGCCCGATTTGTAGACGGGGTCGTCGCCGAAGGACTGCTTCCAGCACGCGAGCGCGCGCCCCTCTTCCTCGGTTCGTACCTGCCAACAGCACGTGTTCCCACTGAAGAACGCGACGTTCCCGCCGGCGCCGATGTACGCCTCCAGGGTGTCGCGCATCGGCGCGGACCAGTATTCGTCGTGCCCCACGCTGAGTACGAGTTTGTACTTCTTGAGCAGCTCGGGGTGGAACTCCAGGTCGAGGTTCGTGCAGTAGTCGAGCGCGTACCCGGCTCTCTCGGCCCACTTCACGAACGGCTCTTCCCATTGCGGGAACTGAGAGTGCTGGGGGCGATCGAACGACACGCGCCGGCCCTGGACCTTGTGCTTGCCGTGGTAGGCGTAGAGGCTGTAGCCGTTCCAGTTCGTGTACGCGTTGTAGGTGTTGGTCGCGAGCTGAATGAGGACGTCCGCGTCGCGCCCCGGGCGCTTCGGGCGCAACACGAAGAACGCGCTCGCGAGATCGACCGCCGGCCCCTTCGTGCTCCCGAACGCCACGGAGTAGTACCCGGTTTTCCAGTCCGCGGTGCGCACGGTCAGGCCGACCGGCCAGCGGCACCCGTGGGAAGAGGCGTCTTTGGGAACGTCGTGCGCTTGCGGGTTCTCGACGAGCCCGCCGGCGACTTCCTCTTTCGTCGCCCCGTGGCGGTAGACCTTGTACCAGTACGAATCGCCGAGGCACGAGAGCCGCACCTTCACGTCCTCGCCCGCGACGTAGCTCTGGGGCATCGCGTAGGCCTCGACGAGCGGGCGCTTCGGCGGTTGCGCGGCGCGGGCCGCGGACTCGAGCGGCAGCGCGCCACCGAGCGCGACCGCGGTCCCGGTTCGGAGTGCCGCGCGGCGGGAGACGGGTTCGTTCATCGTGCCGGTTCCGGTGAGCAGCGGGAAGAGTTACGCGAGTGTACCAACCGGCGCGGCCCGGGAGCAAAGCGATTCCGGGCGCAGTGCTCACTTGCCGAGGTACACGATCTCCGCCACGACCGTCGGGTCCGCGCCGCTGCCGCTCTGGAGGAAGCCGGACCCGCGCGCCGCGGCATCGAGAACGAGGATGTGGTGACTCGACGCGACCGTGCGGTGATCGGTGGCCGGCGCGTCGCGGGCACCACGGGCGCGTTACTCACACTCGGTACAAACGAAGTGAGCGGCCGGGTAGCGCCCCGACCGCTCACGCTGTTGGTATCTGCAGACGTTAGAACTCGGTGAACCCGTCGTTGCCGCCGAGTCGGTCGAGTTCGTGGGTCTTGGAGTGACCGTTCTTCAGGGCCTTGGCCACCGCGGGCCGCGGCTTGGTGGCCGGGGCCTTGCTGCGAGCGGCCTTGTGTGCGGGACGCGGGGCCACGCGCCCGTCGTCACTGAGTTTGAACCGCGCGACGAGGTCGCGGAGCTGGTCCGCCTGGTCGGTGAGGGTCTGGGCGGTGGCGGACATTTCTTCGGTCTGTGAGGCGTTGCGCTGGGTGACGGTGTCCATCTGGGACACGGCCTTGTTGACCTGATCGATGCCCGTGGACTGCTCCTTGCTGGCGGCCGCGATCTCGGTGATGATGTCCGTTACCCGCTTCACCGACGTCACGATCTCGCCGAGCGTGGCCCCGGACCGGTTCACGAGGTCGGTCCCGGCATCGACCTTCTTGACCGAGTCCTCGATCAAGGACTTGATCTCCTTCGCCGCGGTCGCACTTCGCTGGGCCAGGTTGCGCACTTCCGAGGCGACGACCGCGAACCCGCGCCCCTGCTCGCCCGCACGGGCCGCTTCCACCGCCGCGTTCAGGGCGAGCAAGTTCGTTTGGAACGCGATCTCGTCGATCGTCGTGATGATGTCCGCGATCTTCTTGGACGAGTGGTTGATCTCGCCCATCGCGTCGACCGCGTTGCCCACCACGGCCCCGCCCTTCTCGGCCACTTCCTTCGAGCTGCTGGCGAGTTGGCGCGCCTGTTGTGCGCTGTCCGAGTTCTGCTTGACCGTCGCCGTGATCTCTTCGAGCGTACTGGCCGTTTCTTCGAGACTCGAGGCCTGCTCCTGAGCGCCCGTCGAAATCTCGTCGCTGGCCGCGGACAGTTGGCTCGAGGCATCGGCGAGTTGCACGGACACTTCGCGCACGCCCTCCAGAGCGGTCCGAACCGAGACGATCGCTTTATTCAGGGCGGACGCCATGTGCCCGATCGCGTCGGTGCCCATGTCGGGCACCTGCTGGGTGAAGTCCCCCGCGGCCATCGCGCTGACCGTGGTGACGACGGTTTCCATCTTCTCTTGGAGCTCGGCGGCCTGGGCGCGCTCCAGTTCGGCCTGGGCGCGCGTGGCCGCGGCCTCGCGCTCGGTGCGCTCCCGCTCGACCGCGGCCTCGCGCGCGGCGCGCTGCCGGTCGTTTTCGACCTGAACCCGCTCGGCTTCCTTGGCGGCCACGAGCGAGCCGATGGCCACGTTCAGGGCCGCGCCCATGCGCCCGATTTCGTCCTGGGAATCCGCGTCGGCCCGCTGGCTCAGGTCCCCCTTGGTAACGCCCTCGAGGACCGCGACGGTGCGCCCGAGCGGGCGGGTGATCGAGTGACCGATGGTCACCCCGATCAACATGCTCAGAACCACCGTTGCGAGCGTCCCGCCGACGAGCGTCTGCTGGGCCGCGGACGCGGTCGCGCTCCCGTCCTCGTTGACGTCCTTGGCCACCGCGGTGACGGTCTTGACGAGTTCGTCGATCGTGACCGTGGCGGCATCGAACTTGGGGCCGGCCTGGGTCATCAGCTCCGTCACGTTCTTTCGCGTCGCGTCCCGGTCCGGGCCCTCGGGCGCGCGCTGCAGATCTTGAATGGCCTGCATGCTGCGGGCGGCGGCGTCGAAATAGTCCTTCACGGCCGCCCGGACCTTGTCCAGGTCCTTGCGCTCGTCGCGCCCGCCCCGGGACACGCGCAGATCGGTCGCCGCGTATGCGTCCAGACCGGTCGTGACCTGTTCGCGAATGGTCTTCTGTGAGTCCACGATCCGATCAACGGTTTGGGCGTCTTTCGCGTTCGCGGCCATAATCATGCTGTTCCGGAACCGGGCCAGGTTGACGGACGCCTTGGCCAGGTCGGTGCCCGCGACCGTGTAGTCCTCGTACAGGACGCGCATGCTCTCCCGGGAGTTCGACAGCCCGCGGTACCCGAGCACGCCGCTCCCCGCAACGATCGCGCACACGAGGGCGAACCCGAGGAGCAACTTGGTCATCACCGTCTGATTGCGAAACCAGTTCATGGTAGGGCACACCGAGGAGAGCCGCGCAACGGCGGTGGGAATGAATGAGAACGCTTCGCGAGCACAGTTGGGCCGGACCGGTGGCGCGGCCGACGAGTCGACGGGTAGCGAGCAGGGATACGATCCGGATATTCACGCAAGTATGCAATGAACTATTTGTTCCGGCGTTGAATTTTGAAGCGATTTGTTTTTTGTGATTCCGGCGCGGGGCCGACGAGACGGCCGTCTGGCCCGCCGTGCGCGGGCCGCTCATCGCCTTGCACCAGAGCGTCTACACGGTGAGCGCCGATCCGGTGCTACCGACGAGCCGGTCGATGTTGAGCAGTGACACGAGGCGCTCGCCGGAGCGCGCAATGCCGGTGAGAAACGAGGTGTCCACGCCCGCACCCAGGTCCGGGGTCGGCACCACTTCTTTGGGGTCCACGTTGAGCACGTCGGAGACCGCGTCCACGACCAACCCGACGATCTTGGTGCCCACGGTGACCACGATGATGACGGTGAACGGCGTGTATTCGGTCTCGCGCAGCCCGAACCGGGCGCGCAGGTCCAGCACCGGGACCACGGTCCCGCGCAGGTTCATGACGCCCTTCACTTCCCGCGGCGTGTTGGGGAGCGGGGTGATCTTCGAGTACCCTTTGATCTCCTGGACCCGCAGGATCTCGAGGCCGTACTCCTCGTCCTGCAACCGGAACGTCAGAAACTGGCGCGCGTCGGGGGAGCCGGCCAGGTCGCTCGTGTTCGCTGTGCTCATGGGAGCCCCCAGCAAGGACACAAAACTCACGAGAGAGCGGAGGGCGGTGCGCGAATCGGGCCGCCCGACCGATCGGCGCGCCGGTCCCGTGGTCGGGGGCACACTACCCGATTATTCTTATCGAAGCGCTACGGAAAATTTTTGCGAGCCACCTGAAGAGCAACGATCCGAGCGGCCTCTCCCGGCACCCACCGCCGCTCCCGTGTCTCCGCTCCGACCGATCGTCGTCCGGTGGTAGCAAACGAAAACAAGGCGAGTGTGCGATCGTGAACGCGGCAAAAACCGTTCTCTTCGTGTACGGCACGCTGAAGCGCGGCGAGCGGAACCACCACCGGCTCGCGGCCCAGGAGTTCATCGCGGAAGTGGCGACCGCGCCGCGGTACCGGGTCGTCGATCTCGGACCGTACCCCGGGCTGATTCGCGACGCGGTCAACGGTCTCGCGGTCCACGGGGAACTGTTCGCGGTCGGCGCGCGGTGCCTCGCGGAGCTGGACGAGTTCGAGGACGTGCCGAACTTGTTCGTGCGCGAGCACATTGAGGTCGCCGGCCACGAAACCGCGTGGGCGTATTACATGAACACCCCACCACCCGAAGGCGCACGCACCGGCGCCCGCTGGCCACTCGCGGGCGCGTGAGGGCCAAGAGTTTTTGACAGGATTAACGAGATAAGCGGGATTGAAGACGGGCTTCTTGTATTCATCCCGTCTATCCTGTTAATCCTGTCGAAGCGTCCTACTCGGAGACTCGAGTCATGCGATCCCGCCTGTTCGCCTTTCTGTTGTGCGCCGCGGGCGCTCTCGTTTTCTCCGCCTCGGAAGCCCCCGCACAACCCAAAGAGAAACCGAAGGATAAGGAAAAGGGCAAGCCGAACAAGCTCGCGAAGGAGAGCAGCCCGTACCTGCTCCAGCACGCGCACAACCCGGTCGAGTGGTACCCGTGGGGGCCGGAGGCGTTCGAGCGCGCGAAGAAAGAAAAGAAGCTGATCTTCCTCTCGATCGGCTACAGCGCGTGCCACTGGTGCCACGTGATGGAGCGCGAATCGTTCTCCAATGCCGAAATCGCGAAGCTGCTCAACGCGAACTTCGTGTGCATCAAAGTGGACCGCGAGGAGCGCCCGGACGTCGACGAGATCTACATGACTGCCCTGCAAGCCACGGACCAGCAGGGCGGGTGGCCGCTCAGCATGTTCCTCACGCCCGAAGGCAAGCCGATCTTCGGCGCGACCTATTTCCCGCCCGAAGACAAGAAGGTCGGTGAGGACACGATCCCCGGGTTCAAGACGGTACTCGGCAAGGTCATCGAGTTCGATAAGGACCGCGCCGACCTGGAGGCCCAGGCGGACCGCATCGCGAAGCGCACGATCGAAATGCTCGACGCGAACAGCCGCGCGATCGCACTCGTGCCGATCAAACGCGAACTGGTGACCGGCGGGGTGGATGCGTTCGACATCGACCCGGAGCACGGCGGCACCGGGAACAAGAAGCGCGACTACCGCGGTACGAAGTTCCCGCGCCCGCCCGTGTGGGGGTTCCTGCTCGCCCAGAGCAAGAAGCCCGGAAACGAGCGGCTCGCGAAGCTGACCGGTAACACGCTCGCGAAGGTGCTCGAGGGCGGCATCTACGATCACCTCGGCGGCGGGTTCCACCGCTACAGCACCGAGCGCACGTGGACCGTGCCGCACTTCGAGAAGATGCTGTACGACAACGGGCAGTTGGTCGAACTGTACAGCGAGGCCCACGCGCTCGACCCGCGCCCGGAGTACAAGCGCGCGGTGGCCGAGACGCTCGGGTTCATCCGGCGCGAAATGACGGCACCGGAGAAGGGCTTTTACTCCGCGATTGATGCGGACAGCAACGAGAAAGAGGGCGAGTTCTACGTCTGGACCGCGGACGAGATCAAGAAGGTGCTCGGTACCGAGGCCGATACCGCGTTGTTCAAGGCCGTGTACGGTGTCACGAGCCCGAACTTCGAGGAGAAGTTTCACATCTTGCGGTTGCCGAAGGCGCTCGCCGAGATCGCGAAAGAACAGAAACTGACAGAGGCGGAGCTACTCGCCAAACTCGAACCGCTGAAGAAGAAGTTGTTCGATGTGCGGGCGAAGCGCGAACGGCCGTTCCTCGATACGAAGGTCATCGCGGCCTGGAACGGGCAGATGATTGCCGGGTACGCGAGGGCCGGAGAGGTCTTCAAAGACAAGGCGTACACGCAAGCGGCGGCGGACGCGGCGGATTTCGTTCTCTCCAAGATGCGCGGTAAGGACGGGCGCCTGTTCCGCATCTTCGCCGCCCCGCCGGGCGAGAAGCCGACCGCGAAGGGCGCGGCGTTCATTGATGACTACGCCTATCTGATTCACGGCTTGCTGAACCTGCACGACGCGACCGGCGACAAGAAGTGGCTCGACGCCGCGAAGGAACTCACCGACCTCGCGGTGAAGCACTACGGCGATTCGATTGGCGGCGGGTTCTTCTTCACTGCGACCGACAGCGAGAAGCTCTTCGCGCGGTCGAAGGACAGTTACGACGGCGTGCAGCCGTCGGGCAACTCGCAGATGGCCCGCAACCTCCTCCGGCTCGGCGCGAAGCTGAAGGACGACAGCTACCGCGATCGCGGGATTCGCACGGTCAAGTCGTTCTCGCTGGCGCTGAGCACCAACCCCACGAGCATGCCACTCATGCTCCGCACGCTCGACGAGTTGCTCGACGCGGCGGGCGAACCCGATAAGCCCGCACCGAAGGACGCCCCGAAACCGAAGAAGCCGAAGGAGTCGGCCGACGTCGTGACATCCAAGCTCACGCTCGACGCGCCGAAAGACGGGAAGCGAACGTTCACGCTCGCGCTAACCGTCGAGGCGCCGTGGCACCTGTACGCCAACCCGGTCGGCTCGGAGATGCAGATCGAATCTCAGACCGAAGTGATCGTGTACGTTGGTGGAAAGAAGGTCGAGGCCAAAGTGGAGTACCCGAAGGGAAAGGAACTCACCGATTCGACCGGCTCGAAATACTCCGTGTACGAGGGCACGGCGACGATTCGGGGAACGTTCCCCGCAAGTGAGGGGGAGGTCGAGGTTCGGGTGAAATTGAGCGCGTGTAAGGAAGGGCTTTGCCTTCCTCCCAGCGAACTGAAACTGAAATGAGTGGTGCCGGTTAGCACATGCTGCCCGTCACGACCCACCGCCCTTGCGGGCGGGATTCGCCAAGCAGCCGTGAACCCCGCCCGCAAGGGCGGTGGGTCGTGGTTATGTGGGGCAACCGCCGGCCCTACTTCTGCCGTTCGCGGACGTCGGCAGCCGCGAACGTGTGCCCAGTGTGACACCCGGTGCAGTAGTGGTAACCGTTCGCGCGGATGCCGCTGTAATGGTCGCCGGCGACGGCGTAGAACGTGGGGGCGCGCCCGCCCGCGCGCTTCGTCGGCGCCGTCCATTTGGCGACTTTCCCATCCGAGTTCAGCCCGACCACGACGGTCGGGGTCGAGGGATCGGCCGGAACCCAGGTGTACAACTTCCCCTCCTCGTTGAGCGGCGCGACCATCAATTTCTCCCACGCGCCAGCGATTCGAGGGCGCGTCGGGTCGTCGAACCGATCCCGGTAGGAGGCGTAAAACGCGACCGACCGGACATCCGGGGGCGGGAGGACGGCCGGCGTCTGGTAGCCCGACGATTTGTTGGGTACACGCGGGTCCGGAATCGGCGAGCGAATCGGGTCCGGGGCGTCCGGCGCATCGAGATACATGGCGTCGAGGACCGAGGCGTTCTCAACATACCCGCTCGGGCCGGTGTGCTCCCGCCCGCTGACAAGTTTGAGCTTCGCGGGGCGGGCGAACCCGGTCGCGGCCGGCTCCGCGCGAACGACCGGTTCGGGAGTCAGTGTCCGTGCGTAAACCGCGACCGGTTCGGCGTCCACAAGTACGGGGTCGTCGAATAGAAGTCGTGGAGCGGAGGGCGTGCCGGTCCAGTCGTCCGAAGTGGCGTAGAGGCCGAAGGCGCTGGGGGCGGCTTCGACCGGGGACGCGGCGAAGAGCACCTGCCCGCCGGGACACGGGGACGGGCACCCCGCGGACAATTCGTGCCCGTCTGCGTCGCGTGTGGGGCCGAACGAGAGTTCGCCACCGATTCCGCCCGGCATTTCCGCGCCCGCGGAAAGCGAACTCGGGGCCGAACGCAGGTGCCCCCAATCCGCCTGAGCGATGCGCAGGCGCCCCGCCGGGCCGTCCGTCATGAACGTGATGCGCCCGTTAAAGAGCGGGCGCGGGCGCCAGACTGGTTCCGGGCTTTTGACCGCGTAGCCGAAATCCGCCCCGTTGGGCGTCACGCGCGCGGCCATCCAGTGGTCCGGGGGCCGCGTCGCGAACGTGCCACCGACGGATACCGGGCGCACGTCCGAGAGGTCCGCGGTCACGGCTTCTCGATTCCGGCTCCACAAGCTGAACACAATCATGTCCTGGGAGACGAGGACGGGCCACCGATCGTTGTTGCGGTTCGCGGACCGCGCGACCGGGGTTCCGCCGACCGGCATCACCCAGATTTGGGTCGCCCGCCGGGTGTGGTCGCGCCCCAAATCGGGCACGCGACTCGACGCGAACGCGATCCCGGCCGGGCCGAGATCGGTCGGGTCCACGTCGTCGAAGTCGAGGCGCCGGCGCTCGGCGTCCGGGATTCGCGTCCCATCCAGCGCGAACCGCATCGGCGGCGCGGTAACGCACCCGGAATCGTCCGGCCCGCCGGTCAGTTGCACGAGGTCGCGGCCGTCCGCGTTGACTTGGTAGATCCGCCAACGTCCCGCGTCGGGAGCGGCCTTTCGTCCGGCAAACAGAATGCGCGTTCCGTCGAGCGTGACGGACGGGCTCATCACGTCGATCAGCGTGCCGCCATCGGGGAGCACGCGGCCCCACGTCAGTTCGTACACTTTGCCGTTCGTGTCGAGTACCCGCAGGCGCCCTTCTTGAGCGGTCCACGGGATCGTTCCCGGGTACGTGAAGCCCTCGGCTTCGGGGGCTACGGCCTGGAAGCTCGCCGGCTCGGACCGGGACGTGAAGACGATCGGGACCGGTGGCATGATTCGGACGAACGGGCGCAAGTCGGCGGCTTCAGGCAGCGCGTACCGGGTGCCCTTTGCGAACAGCAAGAAGTACCACGCGCTTCCGCCAATTACGAGCAGTCCGAGGACGGGGAGGATGAGCTTCCGGTTCGCGAGGCGACGCATGGGGCACCGGTTCGATGAGCGCACGGGGCGTGCCGCGCGGTTCGGGAGGTGAGTAGTCTTCTGTAGCCGGCCTCTGTCAGCGAATTGCAAACGTGCGGCGCGCCAGCGTTTTTGGGTTGTGCCCTCTCCCCTTGCGGGAGAGGGCCGTCGCGCTTCGCGGCGGGGTGAGGGGTTGCTTCCACACCCTGGAACCACCCCTCACCCGGTTCGCAAAGCCTCACCACCCTCTCCCGCAAGGGGAGAGGGCACAACCCAAAAACGCTGGCGCGCCGCACGTTTGCAATTAATTGACTGATGATTGCTACATAAAAATATCAAGTCGAGGCACGCGAACGCTAGTAGTCGCCGAGAACTTCCCCGCCGGCGCGAGTACCGAGCCCGCTGTACGTGACCGGGTCGATGCCGTCGCGGATGAAGCGGACGGACCCGTCGCCCAGCATGAAGTTGGCCCCACCGGTGTGGCGGCTCCCGAAGCTGGCGATGTAGGCTTCCAGGTCGGCGGTCGGGTCCGAGATGGTTTTCTTCGGGTAGTTGAGCTTCACGCCGGTCGAGCCGAACGCCTCGTTGAACCCGTAGTCGCAGTCGATGCTGTCGGAGCCGAACTGCCAGAGCGCCTTGCGGCGCGCGGCGCCCTGGAGGTCCAGTTCCGCGTCGGTGTACGAGGCCTTGAGTGCGTACTCCTCTTCGCCCACGAAGACCGTGTTCGAGAGGCCGTCGGTGAAGTCCCGCATCCGCAGGCGCCCGCCCCAGGTCGTCCGGCGGATGCTCTGGAACGCGCCGTCGAGGTTCTGAACGTCGGTGTGGACGTAGAGCTGCGTCCGCGTGCCGGACCCGCACACTGCGTAACTGATCGGCGTCCGCTTGGCGACGAACCAGTTCTCGTAGCTCGGGCTGAACGAGTGCTCGGGGATCGTGGACGACGGGCACCGGAGCCCGGGGATCAGCAGCTCGCACGCCGCGATGTTGCGCTCGTTGATGCTCGCGCCGGTGATCGAGGCGTTCGCGAGCGCCGCGCCGGACCCGCCGCCGACGGCCCAGTTCCCGTTCGAGCCCGACGGCCCGACGAGCCCGTCGTCGTTGTGGCCGCTCTCGGGGACCACCCAGATCGCGTTGTAGATGGCCGTCTGTTCGAGGTACGGCATGAGCCACGCCGACCACATCGCGCCGTTGTCCAGCGCGCCGGGCGGGAACCGCTCTTCGGTCGTGTGGATGTTGTGGAAGGCCAGTCCGATCTGCTTCAGGTTGTTCGTACACTTCATGCGGGCCGCGGCCTCGCGGACCTTTTGCACGGCCGGGAGCAAGAGCCCGATCAGGACCGCGATAATCGCGATCACAACCAACAGTTCAATCAGCGTGAAACCGGCGCGACGCGATGTTGACATTGGCTCACCAAATTGGGGTAGGTACGAGTGCGAGGCGGTGGCAGCGGTCGGCGGGGCGGTCGGGAGCGCGGAACTACTTCTTCGCCTTAACTTCGAGCGAGAACGTCGCGGACTCGTGAGTGACCTGGATCGAGAGCGGGGTGTTGTTGCGGTCGCGGTAGGCCGCAGGGATGGACTCTTTGGCGGGCGTTTCCATCGACGCTTCGGACTTCTTCCCGCTCACCTGGGCGGGCTTGCCGTGGCGGTCGAGGAACCGGGACACGGTGACCTTGTACTCGCCGGGCACGAAGCCGGTGCCCGCCTTTTGATCCCCGCTCACGAAGTTGCCCTTATCGTCCGTGAACACCGTTCCCGCGCCCTCGCCGTTGGGATCACCGGGCCAGAACGTGAGCGTGGCCAGCGAACCCGGCTCCCCATCAACTGTCAACGAACCCGTGATGGGAACCTTGTTCGACCGGGACGAACAACCCGCCAGCACGATCAAACACACCGCGAAGACGGCCCCGGCCAGCGAGCGATAATAGAGACAGGACATGGAACAGATCCCCCGTCGGAACGACGAAGCGCTGCGCAGATATTTCCGCGAACACTACGGTATCAGGGGAGCGGGCCGGGAAGATGAAGAGCGAGCGAAAATTGAATCAGAATTTGAATGTGCATAGCACAGATTGTGCGCGTCAGCGTGTGCTGCGCAAGCCACGTGTAGATTGGATGAAGATGTGAAATCTGTAGCGCTCGACCGACCCGCCGCAGCGCCCGAACCTATAGGTGAGTAGAAGATCAGATGTGGTTTGTAGAGTGGGGATAGGGCTTTGCGCAGGCCACCACACTCGCTTGTGACCCGAGCAAAAGACGGTGTACCGGCGCAGAACTTTGATCCACCCTACAAGTTCGCGGTTGCGTTCTCCGGCGAGCCCGGAACGCGCGCTCCGCGGAGCGCGGCGAGCGTCCCGGCCACCAGTCCCTTCAGTGAAACGATTCGTCGTGCGGGCCACCTCAGCGCGCGAGCGGACCACCGCAGCGATTCGACCGGGTCGCTCGGGCGCATCACGTAGCTGAGCGTCTGACACGTCGAAGCGTACCCGTCGGCGATCACGGGTGCCGAGACGTGGTCCGCGACGCCGTACCGCGACTCGGCGCGGTGCATGATGGACATCGCGGTGTCTACGCGGTCGCGCAACTTCTTCGACAGGTTCCCGTGGCCGGTGCGGTACCGGACCAGTTCTTCGTCCACGAAATCGAACGGGTAGAACGTCGCGACGCGCAACCAGAGGTCGTAGTCGATGGAGAGATCCCACAGGGGATCGAACCGGCCGACGTGCGCAAACACTTCACGCTTCACCACTACGGACGAGAAGCACACGAAGTTCTGCGTGAACATGTGAGGCAGAACGAACCCGCGTGGGAACGCGCCCCCAACGTTCACGGGGAGTACCCTGCCCCGCTCGTCCATCAACACCCGTTTGCTGTACACCACACCAACTTCGGGCTTAGCAGCAAACACCGCGAGTTGTTTTTCGAGTTTGGTCGACTCCCACGCATCGTCGGCGTCGAGGAACGCCACGAACCGCCCGCGACTCAGGGCAATGCCGAGGTTCTTCGCGCGCGGCTGCCCGAGCGTGTCGGACCGGAAGTAGCGCACGCGCCGGTCCGCGAGGTACGGCCGCACTACCTCCGGCGTGTCATCGGAAGACCCGTCGTCGATAATCAGCAATTCCCAATCGGCGCAGGTCTGCGCGAGCACCGAATCGACCGCTTCCGGAAGGAACCGGGCGTAGTTCTTCGCGGCCATCACGATGGAGACGGTGGGTTGTGCCTGTAACCCCTCCCCAACCTCTCCCCCCTTGCTCTCCGGCCCTGTCAGCAGAGCTTCTCGCGGGCCGGAGCACGGAGAGGGGCTTAAAACCGAAGCCGGTTCAAGCTCTTCTGACTTTGGTTCTGTTCCCCCTTCCTTCTTAGGGAAGGGGGTTAGGGGGTTAGGTTCCTCGCTCATGCGCTCATCGCTTCCATGTGGTCGCGGGCGACCTTCGAGATGCAGAACCGGTACTTCCCGCTCGGCTCCTGCGGGATCGCGTCCACGAGTTCCACGTCGTGCGTCACCGTGTCGCCGAACGTGTCGCGCACCAGGTCCGCGATCTTCTGGCGGCTCGACGTGTTGAACGCATCGTCCGCGACGAGCCGGATGCGCAACTGCGTGATCGACTCCTGCACGATCTGGACCTGGGCCGTACCCGGGATGAGTACCGCGAAGTTCTCGGTGAGCGAGATGCCGGAGATGAGGTGCCCGGCCGGGGTGAGCACGTAGTCCGCGTCGCGCCCCTCGACGCGCTCGATCATCGGCAGCCCGCGCCCGCACTTGCACGCACGGGTCGAGGGCACCACGACGTCGCCGACCTGATAGCGGATGAGCGGCATCCCCCGGTTGCTCAGGTCGGTCACGAGCAACTTGCCGTCGCTCGGCACTTCCGCGTAAACCGAATCGGCGTTGATGTGCAGCCCGTTGTGCTCCTCGCACTCGCTCGCGATGAGGCTCACTTCCTCGCACCCGTAGCGGTTCGTGACCCTGCAGCCGAGCACCTCTTCGATGACGGCCCGCTGCCAGTCGTGAAGAATCATCGCGGTGGAGATGATGCCATTAGGCCGCACGTCGAACACGCGCGCCTTCTTCAGCGCGCACGCGAGCAGGTACAGCGAGTGCGCGTGCCCGAAGATCAGCCCCGGGCGGTGCCGGCAAATGGCCTTTGTGAACTCGGCGATCCGCTGGTCGTTCAAGTCGAGGGTGTCGAGGTACACGGCGCGATCGAGGAAGTAGTTACGCAGCCGCCCCTTCAGCCCGAATTGCCGGTACTCCGGGTTCCCCCACACCTTCGCGACGCGCTGCCCCAAGCGGTAGCCGCTCCACTCGTCCGAGCGGATGGTACACGCGGCCTTCCACTGCATCGCGGGCTCGTCGCAGTAGATCGTGAGCGGCACACCGGTGGACCCGCTCGTGCGCTTCTCCCGGAGCTTCGTGATATCGAACGCCGACGACACCAGTGCCCGGTTGTGCCGGCGGATATCGGCCTTTGTGACGATCGGGAACGCTTCGAGGTCCGCCAGCTCGCGCACGTCCGCCGGGTGAACGCCCGCCTGGGTCCACGAAGCGCGGTAATACGGCACCGTGTCCCAGGCGTGTTTGAGTTGCGCCTGAAGTGCTTCCAACTGTCGCGCGCGAATGACCTCTGGCGCGTCGAACTGTGTCTTCTGAAGCGTGTCGAGGTGCCGCAAGTGCGGGCGCCCCTCCCGCCATGCCATGAACGGGTGTATCAGGTGTCGGTTCAAGGTGTCGAGCATCCGTGCCCTCTCGAAAAAGACAAAGAGTAGCCACGGATCAACGCAGAAAACACGGATCAGAGAAGAAAATCAGACAGGATGAACAGGATCGACAGGATTCAATCTCTTGGATCTTGTTGCTTCGGTAATCCTGTCAAAAGGTCTTCTATCTTGATCCGTGTTATCAGCGTTGATCCGCGGCTAATTCAAAGTTTTCTGCCACTCCACCTGCTTGGCCAAGCCCTCATCAATGCTCGTTGTCGGCTTCCATCCGAGGTGGCGAAAGAGCTTGGTCACGTCCGCACCGGTTGCCAGTTGGTCGCCCGGGCGCGGCGGGTGGCGCTCGATGATCGCGGGCTTCCCGATGATGCGTTCGAGCTTCTTGAACACTTCGAGGACCGTCACCAGTTCGCCGCCGCCGAGGTTGAAGACCTCGCCCGGCATCGCCTGCGTCGCGCGGATCGTGGCTTCCACGCAGTCCGAAATGTACGTGTTCCCGCGGACCTGGAGCCCGTCGCCCGTGAGTTTGATCGGCTTGCCCTGCAGGATCGCGTTGATGAACAGGTGGTAGCCCATCTCCGGGCGCTGGCGCGGGCCGTACACGCTGAAGTACCGCAGCACCACGGCCGGTACGCCGAACTCGTCGCCGTACACGCGGCACAACTGCTCCGACGCGAGCTTCGTGATGCCGTAGGGCGAACCCGGGCGCGTGGGAAGCGCCTCGTCGCCGCTCGCGTACTTGCCGTACACCGACGACGTGCTCGCGTAGATGATGCGCTTCAGCGTCGGCGAGCCCTTGAGCGCTTCCAGCAAGCGATGGGTCGCGGTCAGGTTGTGTTTGTTGTAGCTGTCGAAGTCGAGCCAACTGCGGGTCAGGCCCGCCATCGCCGCGAGATGAAACACCCACTCGGCCCCGGCCGCGACGTCCGCGGGAACGCCCTGCGAGAGATCGAGTTCGCGCAACGTGAACTGCGGGTGCGCGCGGAAACTCGCGAGGTTCCGCTCTTTAATGGCGCGCGGGTAGTAGTCGGTAAAGCAGTCGATCCCGGTGACCGCGTGGCCGTCCGCGAGCAGGCGCTCGCACAAATGCGAGCCGATGAACCCGGCCGCGCCAGTAACAATGCAACGCATGTGAATCCCCCGCGTGCGACTCTAACAGATCGAGAAAGCCCGTCGCAAGGCCGACCGCGGGAACGGGGCAACGCCCGAAACTCGGAAAACGAAAGAACCCCAGCCGTGGCTGGGGTTCTTTTGGGCGAACGGCCGGTGCAAGCAGCATGAGCAGAGTGGCCGTACTTCGCAGATGTGCAAACGGGGTAGCCCTCACCGGCCGACTGACACCGGCCGTTCGCCATGTAATCGGGCCGTTACTTCTTCTCGTAGAGGTCCACGAAGAACTTGTTCCCGTCGTTCTTGAACACGTACTTGTGGGCGTCTTCCCAGTCGTGAGCCGGGGCCGCGCTCCGCTTGAGTTTGTACGCGATGAAGAACGGCTTCTGCTTCGGGTCGAACTCGGAGTCGAAGCGGACGTGGAAGTCCGGGGAGTGGTTCTCGTTGGCCTTGTCGTAGGTCCACCAGTGGAGCCGGTTCTCGCCCGGCTTCAGGGTGGCAGTGTGCCAGGGGTCGTTGCCCCACTTGTAGCTGTACGTGATCGTGTGCGTGCTCTTGTTCTCGATACCGGTCACGGCGAACCGGTTGGCGGCTTCGGCCGCGCCGGGGCTGAACATCGTGGCGACAATTGCGACCGGGGCGGCCAGGGCAATTAGGCTCGAGCGAATCATGATTGGGCTCGTCACAAGGTGAGGTTCTGGTTGTTCTTTCGTGTCTCGCGTTGCGTCACTTTCCACACCGCTTACACTTCCGGTACGCGGTTACGCCGACCTCTTGCGCCGAGGGGAACTACTTTCGCGAATTTCCCTCAAGTACCCGGTTTGGTGTTCGAGCGCGATCGCGGTTTCATTGGAGAAGGAATCCACAGCGGGTATGATGGCGAATAATTGGCGCCCCAAGAGGACGGTCCGATGACACGATTGTTCGCCACACTCGCGCTACTCGTCACTTGTGGTCCCACGTTCGCAACCGAGAAGGAGCTTCCGGTCGCGGGCAAAAGCTCGGGTTCCACTGAGCAGATTAGCCAAGCCGAGAAAGGCTATAAGGCGCTCACGCAGACCGCGTTCATCCCCGCGTTCTGGACGCAGAACGCCATCCCGAATGCGTGGAAGCAGTGGGGCGTCACCGAAAAGCCCGCGAATTACACCGCGGCCGTCCTCGAGCGCTACGGGTTGCACACCGCCCCCTACCCGAACGACGGACTGCCGATGGGCCTGCGCAAAGCGAGCCGCGTGCTGAGCACCGGCGTCGGGATCGACTGCATGTTGTGCCACGCGGGTTCGATTGATGGTAAGAGCACCGTCGGCCTCGGGAACACCTCCCTCGACGTGCAGACGCTCTTCGAGGATCTGGCGAAGGTCGATGGGCTCAGCGGGAACCTGCCGTTCACGTTCTCGAACGTCCGCGGCACCAGTGAAGCGGGTGGGTTCGGCGTGTACTTGCTCGGGTTCCGCAACCCGGACCTGACAATGCGCACGCCGCGAAAGGAACTCGGACTGCGGGACGATCTGTGCGAGGACGTGCCGGCCTGGTGGCTCATGAAGAAGAAGAAAACCATCTACCACACGGGCGCGACCGACTCGCGTTCCGTGCGCACGCTCATGCAGTTCATGATGCACCCGCTCACGATGCCGAAGGACTTCGAGAAGCACGAACCGGCCTTCCGCGACATTCAGCAGTATCTCATCAACCTCGAACCGCCGAAGTACCCGTACCCGGTCGACGAACCGAAAGCGGCGAAGGGGAAAGTGCTCTTCAACCAGAACTGCGCGGCGTGCCACGGTACTTACGGCGAGAAGTGGACGTACCCCAACAAGGTGATCCCGCTCGATGAGATCGGCACCGACCCGACCCGACACAAAGGTATCGATGTGGCCTACGGTAAGGAATACTCCGCGTCGTGGTTCGGGAAGGAGAAGAACGGCTGGTTCGTGGGCGGGCTCCCACTGCGCGCAACCGCGGGCTACCAGGCCCCGCCACTCGATGGCATCTGGGCCACGGCCCCGTACTTCCACAACGGCAGCGTGCCCACCCTCGATGGCGTGCTGAGTTCTAAGGCGCGCCCGAAGCGCTACACGCGGAGCTTCAAAACGGACGAAGCCGCTTACGACAAGGTGAAAGTGGGTTGGAAGGTGACCGAACTGCGCGACCCGCCGAGCGAGAAACTTTCACCGCACGAGGCGCGCAAGATTTACGACACGTCGAAACCGGGTCGTAGCAGCGCCGGCCACATCTACGGCGACGACCTCACGGCCGAACAACGCGCCCAGGTGATCGAGTACCTGAAGACCTTGTAGCAAAGGGTGCGCTAACCGCGCGGCGTGAGCTTCTGAATCGCGTCCGTGAACGCGGGCCACTTCGCGGTGAGTTCGGCCCGCGACGCGCTCTGGTAGTCCGCGTAGTCGAAGCCGGGCGCGACGGTGCAGCCGAGTAGCGCGAAACCGCTGTCGCCTATCAGGTGCGTGCCCTGCCACACACCGCCGGGCACCACCGCTTGCGGAACTTGCCCCACCGCGATGTCGGCACCGAGAACCACCTCGCGTCCGCTGCCGTCGGGCCACAACTGCAGCATGCGCACCGGCGCCCCGAGATAGAAGTGGAACACCTCATCGCCCGGGAGCACGTGCAGTTCGGAGACGTGCCCCGGCTTGAGCAGATAGTAGATCGCGGTGGACACGCTGCGGTCCGCGTTGTGCGCGGGCAACGCGGACGCCGGGAGCGTCGCGGGGGAGCGGTACGTTTCGCGGAAGAACCCGCCCTCGACCGGGTGCGGTTGAAGCTGCAACAGGCGAATCACATCGTCCGCGGTCATAGGTACGCCCCAAAAAGAGCCACAGATAACGCGGATTACACGGATCAAGGCAGAAGACAGGGTATTGATGTTTCAACACGTTCTTCGGTTTTGATCCGCGCGATCCGCGTTATCTGTGGCTCTTTTTCCTTCTCTCCGGCTCACGGTGCCTGTCCGCGAGCCGATTCCAGATTCGCGCCCTTCCAGGCCGCTTCGAGCGCTTGCGGGCTTTCGATGTTGTACTGTCGCTTCAGGGCTTGTGCGGTACCGTATCGCTGGGTGTCGCTCAGGAAGATTTTGAAGTTCTGCTCGCCCTTCAGCTTAATCAGGTGCTCCGTCACGCTCACACTCTGGCAGTAGTAGCCGGTGATCTTCTCCGCGGGGAAGTCGTTCAGGTCGAAGAGCGTGGTGAGGGCCCGCAATTCACCTTCACGGGCACAGCGCGGGAGCGTCCGCGTGTACCGGCTGATCTCTTCCGGCGAACCGGCCAGAATCGCCATCCCCTCTTCGGCCCACTTCGGCGGCGGCTTGTCCGCGAACAGGTCCGCGAGGACCACGTGCGTCAGCTCCCGGGGCAGTGCGTTCGGGACGAGCACGGGGTCGTCCGCGCGAAGGTCGATTCGGCGAGCCGTCGCGCGCTTGTTGGTGAGACTGACGCTGGCGTGCCCCGTCATCGCGGCGGGCTTGCCCGTGGCCTTCGCGTAGGCCTCGGCGGTCGCGTGAATCACGATGTCGCACTTCGGCTGCCACGCCCCACCGGGGGGACCGGACCACCGCTCGAAAATCTGCTTACGCCCGGCTTCTGCTGCGGTCGCCACCGACTCGCCGAGGGTACGGTCACCGCCGTGATGCACGCGGAAGCTCGCCGTCTCCACCACGTCGCCGTTCGCAACGACGGGGGCAACAGCCTTCGCGCTACCGGCTTTAGCTTGGGCCGCCTTCAACAACTGCTGGCCGACTTTCTGAAGTTCTGCGTTCAGCGGAACCAGTTGAAGTGCTTCGGTCACGTCCTGCACCGCGCCGGCAGCGGTCGTGGCGTCACACGCGGGCGCGTTCACGCGGTCCGCCGAGAGTTTGATGCGGCAGTACGCCCACGCCGCCTTCTGCTCCGCGGTCAGCTTGGCCGCGCCGGTCGAAGCGAAAAGCCGATCCGCGTCCGCGTAGCGGCCCTTCTTGAACGCAGCTACCGCGTCCGCGGCGAAATCGCTCGCCGGTGCGATTGTGGGCGCCGCTACCGGTTCCACAACGGGTGCGACCACCGACGAGCCGAGGTTCGGTTCCGGCAATGTTGTGGGGACCATCGGCACTGCGGGCGGCGCGGGAGTCACTGGTACCGGAGCCGGCTTCACTTCGCCGCCGAGCAGCGTGAGCTTGCGGCGCGTTTGTGCGATGCGTTCCGGTTCCGCGGCCGGTGCTTTCTCGAGCCGGTAGAGTTCGGCGAGATAGGATTCGCGGAGCAGCGTGAGGAACGCCTTGTTGCCGTCCGCGTTGGAGATTTCCTTTTCCAGCGCCGCGACCGCTTCCGCGGGCATACTCACATCAAGGTACTTGCGGGCATCGGCCATCGCCTTTTGCACCGCGATCTGCTTCTCGACCGGGTCCGGTTGTGAATCGGCAGCGGACGTGAAGCGCGCAGCGAAAGCAGCGCCCGCGAGGGCGAGTACGAGCACGGAACGAAGCATCAGGCGGCATCCTTGCCGTGAGGCGGCAGACCGGGCGATTCGCGCCCGCCGCGGGGACGGCACTCTATACGCAGCCGCGGGGAGCGGGACAAGCTCAAGTGCGGCGGATCTGAGGCGCGAGCGCGGGTGGAATCGGGCTTCGCTCTGGAGGCGATCGCGAGGAAAGGGCGTATACTAACGGCAATGGCACAGGACGAACCCATGCCCCCGCGCCGCAAAAAGCCGACCGCTCCCCCTTTGCCGCTCGACGGCCCGTTCGTCGCGATCGACTTCGAGACCGCGGACAACGGTCCCGATAGCGCCTGCGCGGTGGGGGTGGTTCGGGTGGAAAACTCGAAGATCGTTCACCGCGAGGCCGTGCTGATCCGCCCGCCGCGCGAGCGGATTCTCTTCACCTACGTTCACGGCATCACTTGGCCGATGGTCAAAAGCGCGCCAGTCTTCAAAGACGTGTGGGCGAAGATCGCACCGGTGCTCGAAGGGGCGACCTTTCTTGCCGCGCACAACGCACCGTTCGACCGGCGCGTGCTGTCCGCGTGCTGTGCCGCGGCCGAGTTGGTTGCCCCTCCCCTTCCCTTCGTCTGCACGGTTCAGCTCGCGCGCCGGAAGTGGGCACTCAAGCCCGCGAACCTGCCCGCCGTGTGTCGGCGCCTCGGGATCGGCCTCATCCACCACAACGCCGGTTCCGACGCGGAAGCGTGTGCCCGGATCGTGATCGCGGCTGCTGTCCACGGAAGCGCCACCGATCCTTCTTGAGTGTAGTCCGCTCGCTCCGCGAGCGGTCGGCAACCACGGACTACAGGCAAATCCGTTATCAGGAAGCCCACGCACCGCTCGCGGAGCGAGCGGACTACACTCAGAAGCGCAGTTGTTGTGTTGAAACCTAGCGAACGGCACGGCGTAAGCCCGCCGGTAGTGCCTAAAAACCACCGGCGGGCTTACGCCGCGCCGTTCGCTCACACCATGATTTCAACACAGCAAAGCGCAGGCTCACTAACAGGAAATCCAAACACCGCTCGCGGAGCGAGCGGACTACACTCAGACCGACACTAATCCTTCCACCCCAGCACGATCTCCAGCGCGGGCACGCCGGACGTCCACGCACCGGCGGGGTCTTCCAGCGCGAGGCGAACCGGCTGGTTCGCAGCGCGGCGCACGTTCAGCGGTCGACGCCCGCCCTGGCGCAGCACGTCGACCAGTTTCACCCGCGCTCGTGGACTCGCAAGATCGCCAACGAAGAGCAACAACGTCAGCTCCGGGTCGAGTTGATCGGCTGTTAGCGCCTTGTCGCCAAACGTGACCGCGAGGAACGTCAGTTGCCCTTCGCCCCCGGTCGCGGAATCGTACAGCACTACGCCGTCGGCCGGCACGTGTTGCCCCGCCTTCACGTTGACGCGGATGTCGCGCGATAGCGGAGGCGCCTTCCCCGGGCGCGGAACTTGTGGAGCGGGA
The DNA here is from genome assembly GCF_017939745.1 of Gemmata palustris. NCBI lineage: Bacteria > Pseudomonadati > Planctomycetota > Planctomycetia > Gemmatales > Gemmataceae > Gemmata > Gemmata palustris. The sequence goes on from NZ_JAGKQQ010000002.1 coordinate 884,497, forward strand.
ACCTTCACCGACGGCGGGGGCGGAGCTGCTTTGCGATAAAGGAATTTGGGCGCTGCAGGCGGAATCGGGACGTTGATCCCGCGCTGCCGCTCCAACGGATCGAAATCCGTTGTCGTGTTTCCATCGTCATCGTTGTCGAGGTCATCACTGCCGTCAAAGTCCATTAGCATCGAATCCACAGATGCTACTGAAGAAGGTGAGGCCATCAGTGCCGAGAAAAACGCCGCCCCGCCCGCACTGCCGAACCGGGGCTCCGACCACCCTGCCGGGAGTCCGTTCGCCACCGCGACCGTTCCCGTGACAGGCTGCCCCGCTTCCGTGCGCACCGCGACGAACGCCGTCTCCGAACTCGGCACCCCAGCCGCGAGCGACTCGCGCACGAGCAATTCGCGCACGTACTTCGTGGCCGTGTCGCGGGCGTTTTCCGCAAAGACCTTCTCTTCGCCCACATCCGCGGCGTCATAACTGAGGCGCGCGAGCTCCGCACGGAGTTTGTCGCCGCTCGTCCCGCCGGTCATCACGTATTCGAGCCGGCGCACGCGGTCCGCACCGAAGAGCGCCTTCAGACCCGACGTCGCACGGCCGGCATCGGCGCGAACTTCGGCAGCGACTTCCGCGCCCGTTCGCAATCGGAACGACAGCGGATCACCGTCCAACGGCACCCGGCCGACGACCCACACCGGGCGCCCGGCAGGAAGGTCGCCGATATCGACTGCACTGGCAGGTCCAGGAACGACGAGCGCGACCGTGCGCCCGGTCGCCTCCGCGCGCACGCGGTTCACTTCGAGCGTGAGGCCGGTGAGCACAGGAGCGGACCAGTCCGCGAGCACTTCGTCGAGTGCGGTCGTCACGTCGTCTTCGTCCGGGCTGCTCGTCAGGAAGCGCGACACCCCACCCCCTCGCTCAGCCAGTTCGGACGCGAGCGCGGCGTTCGGCGCCGCGTCGATGCACAACACGCTCACTCGGCGCCGGTTGGGTTTCTCCGATTCAAGGTCCGCCAGACGTAGCACGCGGCCCGCATCACTCACTTCTGCATCGGTGAGAATGAGTACGTGACGCGAAGGCGTGTCCGCGACCCGCGCGCGGTCGAGCGCCTGTTCCAGCGCGACACCGAGTTCGGTTCCACCGCTATCGTGATTCGTCTTCAAAAATGCGACCGCCTCGCGCACCACGTCCGGGGTCGCTTTGCGCGGGCGCTCAGCGAACCACTTGGTGGTATCGTGAAACAGCCCCAGTGCGAACGAATCGTGCTCACTCATCCCCGCCAGGAAGCGCTCAACAGCCCAGTCCGCGGCCTCCCACTTCGCTCCCCTCATCGAACCGGAGTGGTCCACGAGCAGCACCACCTCGCGCGGGATCTTCTTCGCGCTCGCGAACTTCGGCGGCGCGCACAGCGCCAGGAAGTACGCTTTCTCGGTCGCGGGATCGGCGTGAACCCACGTCCGCAATGCGGGTTGCGCGTCTTCTGTCTTCGCGCCCCACGAAATGACGCAGTCGCGGTCCGGAAGCGCTTCCCCTTCCCGTAACCGAACGCGGTCTCCCTCCACCGCAAGTGCGTGCGTGGGGCTGGCAATGCGCTCGGCTTCGCGAACTGTGAGATCGAGTGCGAACCGGTGGCCCGGGTCGCGCAACACAGCGAGCGGTTGCCCGTCCGCGTGGCGCGAGTCGGCCTCGTCCGCGCGAACGTATCGCGGCGCGGTGGTCAACGGCACGCGCAGCGCCCACCCCGCCCCCTCGACCTTCGCGACCTGCACGTAATCGGTCTGAACGACGATGTCCTGACCGGCCCGGATGCCGGCCACCGCGAGCGTGAACACGTCCGGTGATTCCCGCGTGACGAGGGCCGCCTGGCGCCCCGCACGCTTGGCTTCCTTGTAGTCCGTTTCGGCGGCTTCGCGCGCTTTCAGCGTGGTGCGAATCTCGACGTCGCCGAACCGCACGCGAACGCCGGTCACGGCCGCGTCGCCCGGCAACGGGAAGCGGTACAGTGCTTCGAGGATATCGGTCGATTGATCCGGTAGCGCAAAATTTTGCGCGAGCGTGAGGGTCGCAAGCGGCCCGGTTACGGTCCCGGTCAACGCGGTGCGCATCAGCGGAACGAACTTCCGCGGCGCGTCTGGCGCCGATGGATCACTGGCGACTTCGAGAACACCGAAACCGTCCGGGCGCGAATTGTAGAAAGTCTGTGAATTCAGCATTTCAGCCTCGCTCGTGTGTGAAGTGAATGGGAGAAAACTGCGTGGCTCGATCCAACAAAGACGGGACTTTCTCGAATTCGCGTTCTCGTTACTCCATTTGAAAAATTGGCGGATTGCCGATGGTTGAGGCGAACGGCCGGTGTAAGCCGGCCGGTGAGGACAGCAATGGCCTCACAAGAGCGCGCGACTGAGCCGAGGGGGACGGCGAATCCCGACCTCAACTCGCGGACGAACCGCTTCGCGCCACGACCATGATACACCGACACGCGGCACCCGTAGGCGGGTTCGCAGTGCCGTTCAGCGCGCATTAAGATGTGGAGGTGACGGTCAGGAAGCCCGCTCCCGGAAGCCCGGGGCGAGCGCATCGGCGGGAACCGAACGCAGCGCGGCCGGGGCGGGTTGCATCTGCACGATGAACCGTTCGATCCCAGTCAGGAACATCTGAACCGCGATCGCGACCAGCACCATCCCCATGAGGCGCTCCAGTGCGGTCAGCCCCTTTTGGCCCAGGTACGACCGCAACCGCGCGCCGAGGAACACAATCACCGCCACCCCGAACCACGCGATCGTAACCGCGCCGAGCCACTCCGCCCACCGGTTCGGTTCGCGGCTCATTAGGAGCAGTTCGACCGCGAGCACCGATGGTCCCGCAACATAGGGGATCGCCAGCGGCACAATGAACGGCTCGCCGTCCACTTCTTCGTGCAGGCTGTTGGCCGGGGTTGGGAACACCATCTTGATCGCGATCAGGAACAGGATCACGCCGCCAGAAATAGACAGCGCCGGTTCGGAGATTCGCATCGCGGCGATCAGGAACTGACCGGTGAAGAGAAACCCGACCATGACCAGGAACGCGATCACCAATTCACGGAAGATCACGCGACTCTGGCGCGCCGGGTCCACGTGCTTGAGCGCGGCGAGGAAAAACGGAATGTTCCCGAGCGGGTCCATGACGAGGAACAGCAGAACAGCCGCCGCGGCCATAGGCACTTCGTCCTTCCCGTAGCGCGAAAATCAGGCACTCGTGCCCCGGGCACGTCGGGGCGATTACCGACACGGTTTCCCGTGTGGCTCAATATCACTTGCGCCGCTCAAAAGACTCTCACCGTTCTATTCGCACACGCGGCTCCGGGCGAACCGGGGCCGATCGCTGTTTCGGTCCCGGAACGCGACTGTTACAGTTTTCATGCACGGTTTTCGCCGCGGCGCGGAAAGACATTGGTAAACGCGGCGGAACCGGGCGGTCCGGTCTCCCGAACCCACCTCCGCCAAGGAGCGCGAATGGCACTCGGATCGCTGGCCGGTGTGATCCCCCGGTTGCGGACGACCGCGCTCGCGGTGCAAAGCGCCACGAGCGACGCCGACCTCCTCGACCGGTTCGTCACCGCGCGCGACGCCGCCGCGTTTGAAGTGCTCGTGCGCCGGCACGGGCCGATGGTGCTCGCCGTGTGCCGCCGGGTGCTGCGAAACACCCACGACGCGGAAGACGCCTTCCAAGCCACGTTCCTGGTGCTCGCGTACAAGGCCACTTCGGTGTCGCCGCGGAACCGCCTCGCGGCGTGGTTGCACGGGGTGGCCCAAAAAACCGCGCTGAAGGCGCGGCACCGCGCCGCCCGGCGCGCCGAAGTCGAGAAGCGGGTTCCCGCACGGAGCGCCGAAGACATGACGCCCGAAACGACCCGCGCCGATGCCGAACCACTCCTCGATCAGGAGCTCGCCGCGCTCCCGGACCGCTACCGGCTCCCGATCATCCTGTGCGACCTGGAGGGGCGCTTGCGCTCCGCGGTCGCGGTCACGCTCGGGTGCTCCGAAGGCACCCTGTCCTCGCGCCTCACGCGCGGCCGGCGCATGCTCGCCGAGCGCCTGAAGCGCCGCGGCGTCGCGCTCTCCACCGCCGCCCTCGCCGTCATCCTGACCGAACGCCAGGGCGCCCTCGCCGAGGCCCTGGTCCGCGCGACCGTGCCGGTCGCACTGGCCCCGATGTCAGCCGCCGCCGTGTCCCCCAATGTTGCCCAACTCGCGACAGGAGTATTGAAGAGCATGTTCCTGAAAAAACTGCAAACGGTCACCGTCGCCGCCATCGTCACCCTCGGCGCCACGTTCGCGCTGACCGGCCTGGTCGCGGACCCGACCCACGCGGCGGCCCCGGTTCCCAAGGCGCCCGCCGCGCCCGCGCTCGACGAAAAGGCGCTCAACGAGGCCCTCGCCGACGTGGACGGCCAGTTGCTCCTGAACCGCAAGGTGCTCAAGGACATCAAGTGCGACATCGACCAACTCGACCGCGTCATGGACACAGTCGAAGCCGGAACCCTGACGTCGCGCAAGAAGACCCAGGAAGCGATGATGCAAATCAAGGTGAACGCGAACGGCGGGAACGTGAACGGTGAGGCCATCAACCAGATGTTCAAGGACGCACAAGAGGCCGGCGAAAAGGAGATGCGCAAGGCCACGGCGGAAGCCGTCACGAAGATGCTCACGGTCGCCCAGCGCGCCCGGCTCCGCGAGATCGACCTCCAGTCCCGCGGGCACGAGGCGTTCACCTCCGCCCCCGTCGCGAAGGCGCTCGACCTGACCCCGAAGCAGAAGGAACAGTTCGCCGCGAACGTCCAACAGACCGCGGACGAGATCCAGCAGGCGTTCCAGAAGCCGGTCCAGGTCGGGCTCGGGAACTTTGTCGCGGTCTCCTCGTTCGACGTCGATTCGATCGCCAAGGAAGGGCGGGCCGAAGGGATGAAGCGGGCTCTGGCGATCCTGACCGACGAGCAGAAGGAATCGTGGAAGAAACTGACGGGCGAGCCGATCAAGTACACGATCAACCGCCCGTGGATGGGTACGAGCACCGCGGTCGTGCGCGCCGGTGCGGGCGGCGTCATGGTCGCCCCGGCCCCCGTGCGGATCTTACCGGGCGTCGCTCTGCCCGCGGCCCCTGCGGTTCCCCTCCCCGCTCCCGTCCCGGCTAACCCGCCCAAGTAACTCGATCAGGGCCCACCGATCCCGACTCGACCCGCGGCCCGGTGCCGCGGGTCGTTTCGTTGGGTGCCCGCACTTCCCCCACGAACGCGGAACCGCACTGTGGACACCTCCCCGCCGGGCGGCTACCCTCAGTGGCGCCCGCCCTTTCCCTGCCTGTTAATGGAGTCCGCAACGTGCCCCCAAAAGTAACTCGTCGCCGCGCGCTTCAGATCGGAACCGCCGGCACCCTCGGCTACCTGTTCACCGGTCCCACGTACTCCGTCCGGCGCGCGTTCGGCGCCAACGAGAAGCTCCGCGTCGCCGGGATCGGCGTCGGCGGTAAGGGGTCGGGCGACATCGAACAGGCCGGCAAGTTCATGGAAGTCGTCGCGCTCTGCGACATCGACGACGAGCGCCTGAACAGCCGCGCCGCGATGTGGCCGAGCGCGAAGAAGTACTTCGACTACCGCAAGCTGATCGAGGAAATGGCCAAGGACATTGACGCCGTCACCGTTTCGACCGCGGACCACTCCCACGCCCCGGCCGCGGTGCTCGCGATGCGGGCCGGCAAGCACGTGTACTGCCAGAAGCCGCTCACGCACACGGTCTTCGAGGCGCGCCTGATGCGCGAGGTCGCCGCGAAGCAGAAGGTGTGTACCCAGATGGGCAACCAGGGGTCCGCGCTCAACGGGCTGCGCCGGGCCGTGGAACTGGTCCACGCCGGCACCCTCGGCGCGATCCGCGAGGCCCACGTCTGGACGAACCGCCCGGCGCACTACTGGAAGCAGTCCCCGGACATCGTCGCCCGGCCGAAAGAGGCGCCGCTGCCCAAGCACGTTCACTGGGAGGAGTGGATCGGGCCGGCCCCGATGCGCCCCTACTCGATGGCCTTCTCCCCGCGCCCCGCGTACCACCCGCACGACTGGCGCGGGTACTGGGACTTCGGCACCGGCGCGCTGGGCGACATGGCGTGCCACACCACGAACATGGCGTTCCGCGCCCTGAACCTCGGCGCCCCCACCGCCGTGACCGCCGAGGCGGGCGAGATCAACCCCGAAACGTACCCGGCGTGGGCACACATCCAGTACCTGTTCGCGGCCCGCGGGGGCGCCCCGGCCTGCACCCTCCACTGGTACGAGGGCAAGCGCGACGGGAAGCTCGTGCTCCCGCCCGAGGAGTTACTCGCGAAGCTCTTGAAGAAGGGCGAGAAGCTCTCCGACAGCGGGTCGATCCTGGTCGGCGACAAGGGCGTGCTGTTCAGCCCGAACGACTACGGGGCGCGGTTCCGGCTCACCCCGGAGAAGGACTTCGAGGGGCTGCAGATCACGAAGCCGGAGACGACCCCGGAGGGGGTCGAAAAGGGCGAGGACCTGCAGATGAAGAAGGAGTGGGCGGACGCGATCCGGGCCGGCAAGCCGGCGCTGGCGTCCTCGAACTTCGACTACGCGGCCCAGCTCACGGAAACGATGCTGCTGGGCAACATCGCGGTCCGGTTCGCGGGCACGAAGCTCGAGTGGGACGCGGCCAAGCTGCGGTTCACGAACTCGGACGCGGCCACGAAGTTCGTCAGCAAGGAGTACCGCAAGGGCTGGGACTTCCTGACCCGGGGCTGATCGGGAGCGGGCGCCCGCGGCGCCCATCCGAACCGGCAAATCGCGATCCCCGGCGAGCGCGGCACAAACGGCACAATCCGCCCGCCGGGAGCCTCTTTGGTCCTAGATTTCCACAACACGAGGAACAAAGCGAACTAGAGTAGACGGAAGAGGAGATCGAAATTTTCCGCTCGCCCTTCGGCAACACCGGCGCGTCCCGCATTGATCGCCCCGCGGGACTCACGAGCGAGTTTGGAAACGTGCCCCGCCGCGACAGGTAAGAATTATGGACAAGCGAATACTTGCTATTCATATCGCGTCCGGATAAATTCGCCAGTCGTCCCCACCCGAGCTGCCGCGCTTTCTTTTCTTCCTCATCCGACTCGCTTGGAGAACGTCCCGTGCCCGTCCGACCCACGTCTCACTTCGATTGGCAAGTGCTCCGGACCGTCAAGCGGAGCAAGAAACCGCCCGTCGGGCGCACCCTGCGCCTGGTCCCGAACCGGAAAACCAAGGACGGCTCGTTCCTGACCGAACTGGTCGAAGACGGCCTCCTCGAGCGCCTGACCGGGGACGCGACCGCCCCGTTCGACGCGACCTACGCGCTCACCGAAAAAGGCAAGTTTGCCGCCGAGTACGGCGAGTACGAGTACCAAATGAGGCCGAAGGCCCCCGTACCGACCGCCCCCGCGCCCAAAGAGCGCAAGGCGCGGTAACGAACGGGGACCGCGTCCCCTCAATACACCACGAGCCGGGGCGTCCGCGTGACGCCCCGGCTCGTGGTGTTCTTCCCCGACCCAATCACACGTCTGGGCGACTACGGCTTGCCGAGCCGGGTCAGTGCGGCCGCGGCATCGCGCGTGAGAGGCGCGCCGGGCGCCCCCGCAGCGAGTTCGGTCAGGAACTTCCGCGCCGCGGGCGTACCCAGTCCCTCCAGTAACTCCACCGCCCGAATTTGACGGAGGCGGGGTGCGGAGAGTGTCCCCTTCTCGAACTCTTTGAGGAACGCGAGCGCACGCGACCGGGCCGCCGCCGTCGGCTTGCCCTCGAGTCGCTTTCGCACACCCGGCACGGCCAATTCGCCGTACTCGGCCAGTTCCTTTACCCCGCTCTCGCGCGTGGCGAATTCTTCGCTGCCGAGGTCGGTGAAAATGCGATCCAGAACCGCGTCACTCGGGGCCGCGGGCGCGGGCTTCACGTGCTTGCGGAGAACGTCCATCGCGCGCTCGGGTGACGCGGCGAGTTCACACAGCGCGGTGAACGCCGCGCCCGCATCGGACCGCCCCGCAACGTCCCAGAGCTTCTCCGCGCCGGCTTCAGCGAGGGGTTGGGGGCGTTTGGGAGCGGCACCAGCCAGTGTTGCGCCCCACACCATCGCGATACCATCCCTACCGCCCGAAAGTAGCTGGTACCCGTCCGCGCGGACAGTCAGAACCGGGACGTAACCCTGGTGCCCGGTCAGCGTGCGCCGCGGGTGGCCCGTCGCGACCTCGAACGCGACGATCTCGCCCGTGTTGTAAGAAACGTAGAGTGTTCGACCGTCCGGCGCGAACACCGAGCCACCCACGTACCGAAACGACACCGTCTTCGGTACCGGCGGGCCGTCGAATCCCCGTACCCAGCGCCCGGCGATCGGGTCAATCAGGTTAATTTCGCCCGTGAACGATTCCCCGTCGCGCCCGTCCGCGAGCTGAATCGTTCCTCCGGCACCGGTCAGCAGGAACAGACCGTCGGCCGTGAACCCTCCCGAGCGGTACACGCCCTGAGACACCACCAGCCGACGAATTCGTTTACCGGTGGCGAAGTCCCACAAATCAACCACCCCGTCCGAAGCGGCGTCACCTCGTTCCGGTCCCCGCAACCAGTGGCACGCGGAGACGGTTACGAGCCACTTCCCGTCGGGCGAAACGGAAGCAACTTGGCACTCACTCTCGCGACGAACCTTCGGGTCTTCGGGAACGATCTCCTTTGGCTTTGGGAGCTCGATCGTTCGCGCGAGATTCATCCCGGGCCACTCCCAGATTGTGACTTTCGGCCCGGACGAAGTGACCAGGTACTTTCCGTCGGGCGTGAAGGAAAGCGGACCGAATTTCACGTCACCGGGCAGGTTCGTGGGCGTGCTCTCCAGCCCGGTCGCGGTGTCCCACGTTCGGAGCTTTCCGTCGTCGGTCGAAACCAGTACGGTCTTCCCGTCCGGGCTGAGAGAAAATCCCCAAACACCTCCACGAACGGAAATCGAGCGCCGGTCCGCCCCCGTCGTGGTGTCCCACCAACGGAGCGTGTTGTCCCAACTGCCGGTGATCGCGGTCTTCCCGTCCGGGCCAAAGGCGACACCGGAAACGGCGTCTTTGTGCCCGGCCTGTGGGCACGCATCAGCCCCGGTCGCGACGTCCCACAATCGGATCAGCCCGTTCTGCCCCGCGGACGCGAGGGTCTTGCCGCCCGGTGCCACAGACAGCACTTCGACCCAGGTGTGGTTCCCGGCAAGGGTGCGCAAGAGCTTGCCCGTTCCGACGTCCCAGACCTTCGCAGCTTCATCCTCTCCTCCAGTAACGAGCGTCTTACCATCGGAAGTAAATGCCGCAGAGAAAACGCCGAGGCGCCATCGCCCTTTGTGCTCGGTCGCGAGCTTCTGCCCCTTACCTGTGGGCAGCGCCCACAAACTGGAACTGCCGTCCTTCGAACCGATGGCGAGCGTGGTATTCGACAGGGCAACAGCAGACTGGTTGCCGTTAGCTGCCGGGCGCGGAGCTTTGAACTGCGATTTGGAATCGCCAGTGACAACGTCCCAAACAGACACCAGCACCTCGGCCTCGAACTTGTTGTTGCCGAGGTGCTTGGGGCGCGTGAAGACAACGAGCGTCTTCGCGTCCGGGGTGAAGTACAGTTCACCGCACGGTCCGGGGTGCGTAGCGGCCGCCCGGAGGGGCTTGAGCGCGTCCACCTTCACGCCGGTTTTCAACTCACAGAGCCGAACTTCGCGGTCACGATCGAGTTCCCCGGCGCGGCCGATTGCTACGGTCTTCCCGTCCGGGGTGATGGTGTAACAAGAGTCGTGCTCGTTGTCCTTCGGGGGCTGGTTCGCGGGGACGGCCGCAAAACCAACCCTAGTTTCCCGCGTCGCGAGTTTTGGCTTCTCGGCCTTTTCGTCAGTGAACTCCCAAATCAACGGAACCGGGTCGTCATAACTGCCACGAATCAGCGCGATTCCGCGCCCGTCAGCGAGCCACACGAGCTGATCGACCCGCGCGCCGGGCAAATCGATCCGGCGCAGCACCCGCCCCGACCTCGCGTCCCAGATGGTCAATGAATCGTTGGTGTGGGAATCGCCGCTCCACGACGCGAGTTTCGCCCCGTCCGGCGAGAACGCCATCCGCTCGACGCGGCCCCCCGCTCTCAACCGAGTGCTCCCGAGGCGCATCAGCGCTGCGGGTGGAAGGGCTTCGCCCGGCCCCTCCGCGCGGAGTTTATCATCTGCCCCGAGTGCTACCGCGGGTGGAGCACTGGGCACATCGGCACTCTCGGCCGCGGGATTTCTGAACGCCGAGAGCGCGACTCCGCACACGACCAATCCGACCGCGATCGCAACAAATGTGGCCGTCTTGAATTGGAGCCCGCGTGATGCTCCGAGTAGCACCGCGATCGCGGGCGGGGCGGTTCCGTGTGTGGCAAACGTGACCGCGGCCCGGGTCACCGCGTCGATGGTCGCCGCGGTGCTCGCGAGGTCACACGCGAGCAACCCGAAACCCACTGCGGGAAGCGAGATCCCGCGCCGCGCGAGCCGGTCGCGGAGCAAGTTCCGCCCGCGCTCCAGTCGGCGTTTCAACATCGCGAGCGAGCACCCGAGCGCGTGGGCCGCTTCGTCGCGGGTCCGCCCCTGGAGGTAACAGAGCACGAGCGGCCCGCGCAGTGCGTCGGGCAGTGCGGCCAACTCGTCATCGAGCGTGCGGCACACTTCGTCCCACGCGACCGCGGTCACGGGATCATTCGCCCGCGAAGTGATTCCCTCGGGTACCGCGCCCCCGGTCGCGTGCGTGCGCCGGAGCGCTTTACGGGCGAGCCGCACCGCGGTCGCGTGCGTGCGCCGGAGCGCTTTACGGGCGAGCCGCACCGCGGTCGCGTGCAACCACGGCCCAACAGTGCGCCCCCATTGAACCGTCGCGGCCTTCCCCGCGAGAACGAGGAACGTCGCCTGGCACACATCTTCCACAGTGTGCGGGTCGCGCAAGCATCGGCGCACGGTGCCACGAACCAGCGCACCGTGTCGCGCGACCAACTCCGCGAACGCACACTCGTCGCGTGTGGCCGCGAACCGCGCAAGAAGTTCCGCGTCGGTGAGTTGAGGCGGTTGCAAGTCCGCACGCAGCAGTCGCACAGCGGCCTGCCGGAACTCAATTTGAGACATGTATCCCCCCGGGATCAGCGAACGATTCCCAGGATAATGCCCCGCCGCCCCCAATGTGGCGCAAGAACGCGCGGTTCGGCGAATCGTCATTCCATAAGATCGGTGGGCAAATCGACTGCACGCGGGAAACTCGTTTGCGTTCCCGGGGATTGCACGCTGAGCGCCGCGATCCGGTTCGCGCGTTGAGCAGCGGTCACCAAATCATCGCCCCGCGCCAGGAAGAACGCGAGGCTGCCGATGAAGGCGTCACCCGCACCGGTGGTGTCCACCGCCTCGACCGCCGGCGCCGGGAGCGCGGTGACATCACGGGCCGTCACGACCACGCACCCGCGGGCACCGAGTGTCACAATGACGTTTTGTGCGCCGCGAGCCATCAGTTCCCGTGCCGCGATCTCGGCTTCTTCCCGCGTCCCGACGGGCTTGCCCGTGAGAACCGCGGCCTCGTGTTCGTTGGGACAGAACACCGTCGAGAGCCGGTACACTTCAGCGGGTATCACCGTGCTCGCCGGAGCGGGGTTGAACACGACCGGCACGCCGAACTCGGCCGCAATTCGCATCGCGGCCGAGTTCGCCTCGGTCGGAACTTCCTGCTGGCACACGAGCACGCGAGCCGATTCGATCGCGCCGCGGGCCGCGTCCACATCGGCCGGGGCGAGCAGCCCGTTGGCTCCGGGCGTCACCGCGATCGTGTTGCGCCCCGCGTCGTCGATCGTGATGACGGCCGTACCGGTGGGAACGCCGTCTGTTGACGTGACGTGTCGGGTACCGATGCTCTCGGTGCGGAGGTGCGCGAGCATGTCGCGGCCGAACAGATCGTTCCCGACGCGCGCGACGAGTGCGACGTCCGCCCCGAGGCGCGCGGCCATCACCGCCTGATTCGCGCCCTTGCCCCCGTACCCCATCGTGAACCGGTGGGCGTGGAGCGTTTCTCCCGGGACGGGGAGCCGGTTCGTGTACGTGTTCAGGTCCAGGTTCGCGGAACCGACAACACAAATCTTGGGAGGGGACATGGCGAAAATCCGCGCGGGGCGCCCGCGGTTGGGGCCGGGAGTGGTTACACTATGCGCGAGTCTACACCCAACTCCCCCAACAGCGCACGCACTTTTCCACCGATGAGGTCACGGACCTTGCGGAACTCTTCGGGCGGCATCTCGCGCGGGTCGGGGATCTGCCAGTCGTACCGGTATTTCGCCTTCACGAGCGGGCACGCATCGCCGCACCCCATCGTCACGGCCGCATCGATCTCGGTGCCGTTGAAGTCGCCCAACCCCTTCGAGGCGTGCGCGGTCAGGTCGTACCCGAACTCGGCCATCGCCGCGACCGCCTTCGGGTTCACCTTGCCACTCGGCCGGCTCCCCGCGGACAGCGCCTCGACCGCATCTCCGCCGTACATCACGGCGAACGCCTGTGCCATCTGGCTGCGGTTGCTGTTCTCCACGCACACGAACAGCACGCGAATCTTGCGGTCACTCACGAGCGGGCTCCGTTCCGGCACCGGGCCGTTCCTCACGGCGAGAATGCGCAGATTGTAGGACCGCTGTAGCACATCAAGCAGGGCACGGGCTTGCCCTTCATTGCGCCGACCGCCTTCGGTAAAGTGTCTGCGCCCCACGAACACTAACCCCACGCGCCAATCATGCAGCCGCAATTCCCCGAGCCCTACGAGCACGACCACCCGCCCGTGCGCAACGTGAACGAGGTCGTCACCGATGGCCTCACGTGGGGCGAGTGGGCCGCCGACCGCGTGGCCGGTGTGGTCGGGTCGTGGTGGTTCATCGGCACCCAGTCGGCGCTCCTTCTAGTCTGGGGGGCACTGAACGTGGTCGCGTGGCTGGAGCACTGGGACCCGTACCCGTTCATCCTGATGAACTTGTTCCTCTCGCTCCAGGCCGCGTACACCGCGCCGATGATTATGATGAGCCAGAACCGCGTCGCCACGATGGACCGCGTGCGCGCCCAGAACGATTACGAGATCAACCTGAAGGCCGAGGAAGAGATCCGCGTGGTGCTGGAGCACCTGGAAGCCCAGAGCGTGCTCCTGCGCCAATTACAGCAAGAAGTGCGCGAGTTGCGGGGGCAGCTCGCGAAGCCCGAAAAATAGCGCCCGACTACCCCTTCTCGAACGCGGCGAGGCGCGCGAGTAACCCGTCCTTCACGCGCGACCAGTCGGGCGCGGTGATCGAAAACAGCACGCTGTCGCGGACGCGCCCGCCGTGTGTAATCATGTGCGCGCGCAACACGCCCTCGCGCGTGGCACCAAGCTTGGCGATCGCGGCCTGCGAGCGCGTGTTCCGGAGGTCGGTAAGGAGCTGCACGCGGTTTAGTCCGAGTGTGTCGAATGCGTGTGCGAGGAGGAGGAACTTGCACTCCGGGTTCACCGCGCTGGCCCACTGATCGGGGCGGTACCACGTCCACCCGATCTCGACTCGCTTGTGTTGCGGAACCGGGTCCAGGTAGCTCGTACAGCCGACGAGGTCGCCGGTGGAAAGTAACCGCACGGCGAACGGCACGCGCTTGCCGGCGTCGCGCAGGGCGAGGGCGTCGTCAAACACCCCATCGAACCCCGCCCCGCTGCCGCACACGGTCATGTGCTCCCAGATCCGGTCGTCGACGGCCGCGGCACGCAGGCCCGCGCGGTGCTCCTCCGCGAGCGGTTCCAGGCGCACCCATCGCCCCGTAAGAACTGGTGCCCTAATCTCCATCGATGGCGCTCCATTAGTTTCATCCACGAGCGTGGTGAATCAGATCGCGTTCCGCGTTGTAGCACTCCAAAGAGTAAGGGATGCCCGCCGCGGCGAGTGGTTCGGTGACGCGCGGTAAATTAGCACGAACGTCCGCGACGGAGCCATGAATCAGCACGTACTCCGGTTCCACCGCAGACCGTTCGATCACCAGTTCCGCGAACTCGCACGTGATCTCGTAATCGGTCCACGAGCACTTCCGCACGTCCCACCCGGAACGCGCGAACGCCCGCGCCACGAACTCCGGCGACCGGGACGTGTGCAGCGAACCAAACACGTTCGATTCGTCCGGGAGTGCGGGACCGTCCACGTTACTCCTCGTTCGGCCGGGCGCGGTTGTTCCAGTGCGCCGGAGTTTCACCGCGAACGACCACGCCCTTCTCGTGCCACCCCATGTGCGCGTGAACGTCGCCGGGCGTGTACCGGAGCGTCAGCCCGCAGCGCCGGCGGTCGCTGGTGTTCGCGTCGGACCCGTGGAGCAACAGGTCGGAGTGGAGCGAGGCTTCGCCGGCCTTCAGTTCCACGAACACCGGGGCGCCGTACTTCTCCACTTCGGGCACGGTCTGGTTCAGAATGTTGCTCTCGTCCGTTTCGCTCAACTGGTACGTGAGGTGGCCCAATCCCTGTGTTCCCGAGATGTACTTCATGCAGGCGTTCCCGCGGTCCGCGTCGTCAATGGCGAGCCACACCGTGACGGCTTTGCTCGGCGTGAGCGGCCAGTAGCTCGCGTCCTGGTGCCAGCTCACCGTTTTGCCGTCCCGGGGCATTTTGCAGAAGAAGTGCGAGCCCCACGCGACCACACTCTCACCGAGCAGGTCCGACACGATCGCGACGATCCGCGGGTTCGTGAGCACGTCCCACACCCGCCCGTGGCGCAGGTGCGCCGAGCTGATCGAGTAACTGTCCTTGCCTTCCGACACGTACTTCGCGAGCAGGTTATCGAAGTACGTTCGCAGCTCCGCGACTTCGCTTTCGGTGAAGATGCGCAGTGGCAGGATGTAGCCGGCACGGTTGAAGTGGTCGATCTGTTCGCGCGTGAGAACTTTGGGGTTCGTGTTGGTACACGGGTGGAACGACAAATCGCGCTCGACCTGCTGTAAATCGTCCTGCCCGGGAATCGTCTGAAACGTGTTCGGTGAGTTCATCGCGCGGCTCGGTGAGGAGAGATGCGGGGATTTTACTCTCCCGCGCGCGTCGCGTCTCGTGGGTACCGTCACACGATGTGAAGTGGTGTGTGCGGGTGCAGATGTGGGGTGGTGGGCCGTCGCCGTAGAGCCGGCTCGACCCACCCGACCGACCGCGGTGTGCTACTTGCCTTCCTTCGAGCGGCGGAGGTACTTGCCGTCTTCGGTCTGCACCTCGATCAGCTCGCCCTGCGTGATGAACGACGGCACCTGGATCACCAGGCCCGTTTCCAGCGTGGCCGCTTTCGTCTGCGCGGCGGCGGTCGCGCCCTTGATGCCCGGCTCCGTCTCGATCACCTTCAGCGTCACCGTCTGCGGCAGTTCCATCGACAGCGCCTTGCTGTCGTAGAACGTGATCTTCACGTCGTCGTTCTCGCGCAGGTACTTCATCATGTCGCCGACCATGTCGCCCGACAGCGTGACCGGCTCGAACGTCTCCTTGTCGACGAACACGAAGTCCTCGCCGTCCTTGTAGGAGTACGAGTAGTCCTTGGTGTCGAGGTACACCACGTCGACCTTGTCGTCCGGGTGGACGCGCTCGTCGGTGATCGACCCCGTGGTCATGTTCTTGAGCTTGAGGTACAGAATCGCGCGCCAGTTCCCGGGCGTGTTCAGGTCGCGGTCCAGGCAGTAAAAGAGGGTGCCGCCCATGTTCAGCACCATGCCCCGCCGGATGTCGATCATCTTCGTAGACGCCACTGGAAACCTCCAGTTAAGGGACTCCACTTCCTTATGGACGGTCCCGGTGTGTGAAACGCTCAACCGTCGTTCTAGCAGACTCGCGCCGGGCGGAGAAGGGGAGCGCCGGCCCCGGGTCCGGTGTTTCGTGACGGCGAAATGCCCCCGGCCGCTCGCGCGCTGAACGCGCCGGGAGCGAAACGCCGAACGCGGACCTTTCAGGGGCTGACTCCGCACACCCGCCGGCTTACACTGCCGTAACCAACCGACACCCCGGAGGTGCTCCCATGTTCGCGCTGCCACGCGCCCTCACCGCTGCCCTGTTCGCAGCGGCCACCGTTAGCCTCGCCATGCTGCCGGCGAGCGCGTCCCGTGCCGATGGCCCCAAAGACAACATCGCCGACAGCGTGCGGCCGGTCCCGCCGGTCGGGAACGCCATCCCCGATGCCGACGCGGACGAGATCAAAAAGGGACTGGCCGAACTCCAGCAGCTCATCAAGGACATCGGGAAGCACGACCTGCTGCCGGACGTGCAGGTGTACGAGAAGGCGGTGCGGTGGGCGCTCGAGTACAAGGAGATTTACGACGGCAAGGGCGCGAAGCCGGCAACGAACGTGAAGAAGGCGCTCGCGGCGGGCCTCGAGCGCGCGAAACAACTCAAGAGCGGCCAGGCGCCGTGGGCGACGCAGACCGGGAGCGTGCTCCGCGCGTACACATCGAAGATCGATGGGAGCGCGCAACCGTACTGGCTCATCGTCCCGAAGGACTACGACTTCACCGCGAAGACCAAGCACCGGCTCGATTTCTGGTGGCACGGCCGGTTCGAGAACGTCGTCGAAGCGGGGTTCATGGCCGGTTCGCCCGGCACGGGCGGCATCATCCCGGCCCCCGGTGCCCTCATCCTTCACCCGTTCGGGCGCTTCAGCAACGCGAACAAGTTTGCGGGGGAGATCGATACTTTCGAGTGCCTGGAACACGCCAAAAAGCACTACCGCATCGACGATTCGCGGCTGGTGGCGCGCGGGTTCAGCATGGGCGGGGCCGCGTGCTGGCAGTACGCGGTTCACTACCCGACGCTATGGGCCGCGAACGCGCCCGGCGCGGGCTTCAGCGAAACGCCGGAGTTCCTCAAAGTGTTCCAGCAGGAGAAGCTCGAACCGACGTGGTACGAGCAGAAGCTGTGGCACATGTACAACGCCACCGATACCGCGGTGAACATCTTCAACCTGCCGACGGTTGCGTACAGCGGCGAAGTCGACTCGCAGAAGCAAGCGGCCGACGTGATGGCGCGGGAGATGAAGAAGGTGGGCCTGGAACTCACGCACGTCATCGGCCCGAAGACCGGCCACAGCTACGAAAAAGGCGCCAAGGCCGAGGTCAACAAGCAGATCGATGCGTTCGTGGAAAAGGGCAAACCCGCTGTGCCGAAGGAGATCAAGTTCACCACATACACCCTCCGGTACAACCAGTGTGGGTGGGTCGAAATCACCGGATTGGAAAAGCACTGGTCCGAAGCCAACGTAACGGGCAAGACCGCGGAAGGTACCTACGAGCTGACCACGAGCGGCGTCACCGCGTTCAACATCACGACCCACGAGCGCGACATCGTGGTGAAGATCGACGGCAAAACGATCCTGACCGAAAAAGGCATCCTGACCGACAAGCCGCGGGTCAAACAGTTCGTCAAAGTCGTCGGGCGCTGGGCCGTGCCGGGCAACCTGCCCGACGAGTTGAAGAAAGTCTCCGGCCTCCAGGGGCCGATCGACGACGCATTCATGGACTCGTTCGTGATGGTCAAGCCCACCGGGAAAGCAGCGAACGAAAAGGTCGGCGCGTGGGCGGCGAAGGAAATGAAGCACGCGGTCGAGCACTGGCAGAAGCAGTTCCGCGGCGACGCGCCGGTGAAGAGCGACACCGAGATCAAGGACGCCGACATCGCGAACAGCAACCTCGTCCTGTGGGGCGACCCGTCGAGCAACGCGGTGCTCGCGAAGATCGCGGACAAGTTGCCCATCAAGTGGACCGATAAGGGCGTGGTGGTCGGCAAGGACACTTACGACGCCGGCACCCACGTCCCGGTGCTGATCTACCCGAACCCACTGAACCCGAAGAAGTACGTCGTCCTCAACAGCGGGTTCACGTTCCGCGAGTACGACTACCTCAACAACGCCCGCCAGGTGTCGAAGCTCCCGGACTACGCGGTGATCGACGTCACCACCCCGCCGAACTCGCGCTACCCGGGTAAGGTCGCACGCGCCGGGTTCTTCGGCGAGAAGTGGGAACTGCTCGAAAACGACGGGAAGTAACCGCTTAGCCCGTCGAAGAGAAGGACCGGGGGCAAACGCACGAACCGTCACTGTCTCGATCTTCTCCCCCTTCCTTTTTAGGGAAGGGGGGTGGGGGGTTAGGTTCTTCATCTAACCCCTCCCCAACCCCTCCCCTAAACGGAGAGGGGCTTAAAACAGCCGATGGCGTTCTCCCCTTCTCTTCGAGTGACGGGGATAGGTTCTTCGCTTTCGCCCGGAGTTCACATGCCGCGTATCTCGGTCATTCTTGGTGCTTTGCTCGTGTTCGCGACCGTCGCGGGGGTCGGCGGGTACTTCCTGCTGCGCCCGCCCGAACCCAAGCGCCAAGCGCGCCCCGAACCCGCACCGGTCGATCCCGGCACGCAGCCCGGCGGCGATCCCGGGGCCGCGACCGAGCGCCCCAAACTCGTCGTGCTCGTCGTGTTCGACCAGATGCGCGGCGACTACATCTCGCGCTGGGCCGAGCTCTACGGCCCCGGCGGATTCGAGCGCATCAAAAAGGACGGGATGTGGTTCAGTGAGTGCCACATCCCCTACTCCTGCACGTCCACCGGCCCCGGGCACGCCTCGCTCTCGACGGGCGCGCCGCCGAGCGTTCACGGGATCATCGAGAACGAGTGGTTCGATCGTAAAACCGGCACGCAAATGTACTGCTGCCAGCCGAAGCGCGTGTACGGCCTCGTTCCGCCGGTGCCCGAGAACCTGGGCAAGCCCGGGCGCGGGGCGGCCACCGGCTACTCGCCCGAGCGCCTGCTCGCACAAACGGTGGCCGACTCGCTCAACGAGACCACGAAGGGCAAGGGGCGCGTGTTCTCGCTCTCCATCAAGGACCGCACCGCGGTGCTGATGGGCGGTCAGAAGCCGACCGGCGCGTACTGCTTCGACACGCGCGACGGCCAGTTCCACACCGGCGCGTTCTACCGCGACGCCCCGCACCCGTGGGTCACCGAGTTCAATGCCGCGAAGCCCGCCGATGCGTGGTTCGAGCAGAAGTGGGACCGGCTGCGGCCCGATCTCGACTACGCGAAGTTCAGCGGCCCGGACGACGCTCTGGGTGAGGGGGCCGGCTACAACGGCCAGGGGCTCACGTTCCCGCACCCGTTTAAGGGCAAGCTCTCAGCGCCCGCGAAGCCCTACTACTCCGCCCTGGAGTGCTCGCCCGCCGGCAACGAGATGCTGTTCGGCCTGGTGAAAAAGGCCGTCACCGCGGAGAAACTCGGGCGCGGGGCGGTGCCCGATCTGCTGTGCGTCAGTTTCTCCTCGAACGACATCATCGGGCACCAGTACGGCCCGGACTCGCAGGAGGTGATGGACGTGACGCTGCGGGCCGACAAACTCGTCGGCGAGTTCCTCGCCTTCCTCGACGCAGAAGTTGGTAAAGGGAAGTACACGGTGGTCGTCACGGCCGACCACGGCGTGTGCCCGCTCCCGGAACTCCCGTCCACGAAGGCCAAGTACCCGGCCGCGCAGCGCGCGACGACCGAGGAGTTGGCCGCCGGGCTCGAATCGGCACTCACCGAGATGTACGGCAAGTCCGACGTCAAGACGAAGTGGCTCGAGGTCTTCGACGACGACGTGTGGCCGTGGCTCTACTTGAATTACAAGACCATCGAAGCCCGGAAACTGAAGATCGAGGACGTCGCCGAGCGCGCACGCGACTTCGCAGCCGGGCGCGGGTACGTTGAGACGGCGTTCACGCGCAAGGAGCTCGAAGACGGGAAGTTCCCGCCGGAGCAACCGTTCAAGAAGCCCGTTGTGCTCGCGTACCACCCGGACCGGTGCGGCGACGTCATCATCATTCCCAAGGCCGGTGTACAGATCTCGAAGTACACGACCGGAACGGGCCACGGCAGCCCGCACCCCTACGACGCACACATCCCGTTCCTGGTGTACGGGGCGGGCGTTCCCCCACTCGGCAAGCGCGCGGAGAAGGTGTCGTCGCTATCAGTCGCGCCGACGCTCGCGTGGGCGCTGGGCGTTCCCGCCCCGAAGCACGCGGCCGTACTGCCCCCCGAAGCGCTCCCGGCGAAGAAGTGATGATGGGGCCGGGAGTGCAATCCGCTCGCAGAAGTGTGGTCCACGAGCGGTTGACTCCACGAGCCAAGACGCCAATCGCACAGCCAAGCAACGCGCATAGAAGTGTAGTCCGCTCGCTCCGCGAGCGGTTGGCTCCACAAGTCGGGGCACCTACCACACGGTTCCAGGCCAAGCCCCACTCGCGAGCGGGCGGACTACATTCTGCAACGTGAAAAGGCGGCGGCCCGGACTCAGTGAGCCCGGGCCGCGGCCTTTTCACGTTCACGAGCGCTCGAATCACATCCCGTTCGGGCGCTGTTGCTGTGGCACGCGGAGCCGGCGGTTCGGGTCGAGTTCGACCACGCCGAACATCTGCTCGTGCTGGGCCACTGCCCGCTTCAGCAAGTCGGCCAGGCGCTTCGCGGTCACGAAGTTCATGATGACCCGGTGGGTCAGCGTGATCGGGTCGGGACCGGCCGGCGTCACCACCTGGGAGAACGTGCCCAGTTCCAGGTACACCTCGTCCGCGTTCAAGTGGGCCTGAACGAAGTTCGCGTACACCGTTTCCCGGTTCGTCACGTCCACCGGGATCTGCACCTGTTGCTGCTGCGCGTTTTGTGCGGGTGCCGGCTTCACTTCCTCGGACATTTTGGCGACTCCTCGAGAGGTTGGTGTGCGCTCCGCGCCGCCGTCACGTGCAATCGCGGATTGGCACAGTATAGGACAAACCGACCACTCGTGTATACCGACGAAAAACGCCGCGATAATCGGGGGCGCGATAATTCGGCGCGCGAGTGGATTGATACCTGACGAGCGCGGAATGTGACAGGCGATTAGCGTTCGCAGCCCCACGTCTTTCCGCCCCTCCGCGCACGTGCGGACCGGCACCACGGCAGTGGTCGAGGGGTCCGTGTCGTCGCACCCGGCGTCCTAAAGCGCGTCGGCGCGGATCGGCATTGCGCCGAACTCGCGAGACTCGCACATCGCCAGCGCGACTACTGTGGAAGTGTGCCAAGCGGGAGCGCACAGTAGCGCGAAACGGGTTGCCGATGATGTCTCGCTGGAACTGATCTTCCCCAAGAAAAATGGAACCGAAGTAAACGGTGGGTCTGTTCGTGCGCCCGTTCGTACTCGACCGGGGATAAGAACCCCAGCGATAAGTGTCGGTTGTTGTTGTAGAGCGCCTCGGCGTAGTCAAAGATGCTCGCCCACCCGCGCACGTGCGGATGATCCTCGTCGTGGACCGGCTCCTAAGTTCTCGATGCCGCG